>CALHXU010000060.1 GCA_938040365.1 uncultured Acidimicrobiales bacterium | reverse complement strand
CTGCCCCACACTCGACACACGACGGGCCGACGATCGACGGGAGCGTTCCGGCAAAGTCGGCCCCGCAGGCCTCACAAAACGTCGCACCCGGAGCGCCGGTTTCGCCGCATTGCGGACAAACTTGTGCGTCGCTAGTTACAGCCAAGATGGAACCCTCACTGCGTTAGCTTTGTCGACATAGGCAAAGCGTTCTTCCTCGGTTGCGACCAACTTGGCCATGTTCCGGTAGGCCGATTCGAGGCTCATTCGAAGCCCTTCAACGGACAGCGGATTGCCGAACACCTTCGTACCCAGGTCCTCTTTGATGGCGCCTTGTTCGATGCCGACGAGCGCCCGCTCGAGCACCTCGACGGCAAGCGCTCCCCGCTCGGTTGCATCGATTCGCGCACCTTCGATCGTCGACGACGCTGCAGCCAAATCAGCCGGCTTTGGCGGTGCATCCTCGACGTATTGAGTGAGCACGCGAGCGGTTGCGACCTGGGCGTCGGTGTAGGTGGCCGAACTCGTCGGAACCGACCGATAGGCAGTGACCGCGCCCTGCCGGTCGCCCTCGGCAACGCGGCACCGGGCCAAACCAAAAGCCGCCGAGACATAACTCGCGTCGACCGCAATGACCTCGGCATAGAGCTGGGCGGCCCGCCCGTATGCCTCGGCCGATTCGGCAGCCAACGCAGTGGCGAGCTTCGGAGCCAACTGCCCGGGAAGTTCGGTCCACACCGACGAAAAGGCGTTTGCGGCAAGTTCAGGCTCGCCATCGCGAAGGTACTGCACGCCCTGGAACCAAGTGATTCGCCAGTTCCACGCATCGGTGTGCTGCACACTTCGCAACATGTCGTCAGCGGATTGGCCATCGTCGATCATCTCGCGCGCTCGCCGCAGCCTTACCTCGACCGAGTCGACCGCGCTCCCGTTCGCTAGGCCTTGGTTGATCAGGTCGAGCGTTTCCTTCGGATCTAACTCGGGTAAGTCATTGAGAAACGGCGCACCCGCATCCTCGGAGTCAATCTTTGGCACCGGCAGCGCCCGCCAGTCGGCAAAGTTGTCGGGGTCGTCGACGAGCAGCAACCCGGCCAGGCGGTCCCCGCCGAAGAGCGAACTCGTCGTTGGCTTCGGCGAACCTTCTTGACGGGCGACAATCTCTCGCAGCACGCCGAGCAGTTGCTCGGCCATCTCGCCCGCACTTTGGAACCGATCGTCGGGGTGAGCTGCCGTCGACTTCAACAAGAAGCGATAGAGCGATTCGTATTGGGCAAAGACCGGCTCTTGAGCCGGTGTGGGAAGCGCGTACTGGAAGGCTCCGGTGTGGAAGACGAAGTTCAGCGACAGCACCGCCAGCGTCCGCCCGACCGTATAGAGATCGGAAGCAATCGACGGGCCCATCTCGGCAACTTCGGGCGCTTGGAAGCCCTGCGTTCCAAAGATCGCAGCCGAATCGTCATCAACCTGCATTACTCCGCCAACATCGATCAGCTTCACGCCGTCGGCAACCGCCATCACGTTTGCGGGTTTGAAGTCGTTGTAGACCAGCGCCTGGTCGTGCAGGTACCCAATTGCCGGTAGCACGCCCAGCACATAGGAGATTGCTTGGGTAAGTGGCAGCGGGTCGGGGTTCCCACCGTTTGCCCGGCGTCGATCCTTCAGCTTCTCATTGAGCGACTCGCCGCCCACATACTCCATGACGATGTAGCCAGCGCCGGCCCAGGTCACAAAGTTGTAGATGTTGACGATGCTTCCGTGCTCGATTCGGGCGAGGAACTGCCGCTCGGCAACCGCCGACGCAACAGCGTCTTCGTCGTCCTCGTTGAGCAAGCCTTTGAGCACGACCCACCGGTTCGACACCGCCGTGTCTTGCCCGAGGTAGATCCAGCCCATGCCGCCGTGGGCGAGCGGACCGAGGATCTTGTACTGGCCACCGACGAGGTCGCCAGCGTTGAGCTGGGGCCGATTGGTGACGAAGTCGAACTTGGTTCGACAGTTGCCGCAGAACCCATTGATGCGACCGGGTTCGCCTTCGTGGCCGCGCCCGACCGGCTGGCCACATGCCGAGCAGAACCGTTCGTCCTCGGCTTTCACGCCGAGCACGCTCGCAATCTTTGCCTCGTCCATGACCGCTTGTGCTGGGTCGCCAGCGACGGTCGGCGCAATTCGCACGAGACCCGCACCAAGCTCGGCTCGGGTCGAAGTCGTACGCGTTGTCCTCGTCCGGACGCTGACACTGCCGCCGGTTGCGTTCGCTACGCGACGGGAGGTGTCGGGGGCGACGGGCGCAGCGATCGATATTTGCGAGGCGGTCGCAGCCGATCCCGCCGCAACCGCGGCAGCTGATGCAGACGTTGGGTGCGCTGGTTGCATCCCGCACGTGTCGCAATAGCCATCGGCTGCGATGTGCCCACCACAGCCCGCTTCTCCACAATGCGCACCCACATGATTCGGCGCTGCGGATCCGCCGGCCGGAGTCGGCGCTGCCCCAACCGTGGGTTGCAAGCCGCACGTGTCGCAGTAGCCGTCGGCTGCGATGTGTCCGCCACAGCCCAGTTCGGTGCAGCTGACTCCCGACGGAGTTCCCGCGGCGTTCGTCTGTGCCGATCCGGCGTTCGCCGGTGACGCCGAACGCCCGGGCGGTGGTGGAGGTTGACGAACCGCGCTACTACCCGGCGGCGGCGGCGGGGGTGCCGGCGCAGCAGATGTGCTCGGCGTATGGGTCCCCGCGTAACCACAGGTGTTGCAGTAGCCGTCGGCCGCGATCTGACCGCCACAACTTTCACGGGTACATGCGCTCATGAGACCCCACCATAGGTGCTCATGGCTGCCGCAAACTCGTCGATCAACCGTTGCGCTCGATCGAGATTGGTCGGCGCGTGGTACAGCTCCTCCTCAGCCTGCTGGCCAAGATCGAGTACTTCCTCGGGAAGCCCTGGCGTCAGTTCGGCCTTCACTTTGTATGCCCGAAGCAACGAACGCATATCGGCACGCCTCTTTAGCGGTTCGCTATTCGACTCGAGCGCACGCTCGAGCTGCTGGCCTAGCCGAGTAGCCGAAGCCTTCCAGTCATCGACGAGTTTTCGAGCCTGGCGCCATTCGCTATCGCTCTCGTCGATCTCGGAGAACTTGCGAGCGCGATGGGCAAGCCCGTTCTGGCCGTCGATGACCGCCGGCGAGGGAACACGAACCAAGCCCGACGCAACGACGACCTTGGCTTCGGCTTCAGAATAGGCCGCCGCTGCGCGCGCCCGCAGAACGCGGAGGTCGGCGAGGGTCGCATCGGCGTTGGCGAGGTCATCTCCCAACGACGAATGGGAGTGTTCGAGGGCACCAGCCGCCTTCGCCGCAGCCGCGACGAGCTGATCGAGGTGCGGCCCAACGTTCTTCGACAAGCTCAGCGGGTCGTCGGCGACCGATGCCCGCACAGCTTCGAGACGCTGGGTTGCGAGCTGGACCTCGGCCACCCGTTCACCGAGGCGACTGCACAGGCCATTCGCCCGATCGAGGGTCATCGTCGCTGCTTCGATGCGCGGCATCAGGTCTCGCCACACGCTGTCGACCTCAGTAACGATGTCGCGCACTGGTTCGTAGGTGGCGCTAAAGAGTTCGCGCAGTCCATTGCAGTTCGTCGCAAGATCGAGGTCATAGTCGCGTTCGGCAGAAAAGTAGTGTGCAACCCTCTGAGGAAGGCCGTGGGGAAGGGTGAGTTTGGAAACCAAGATCGTCGGACCTTCGAGCAAGGTCGCAATCTCGTCGGCCTTGTTATCGAAAACGCTCTTCTCTTCGACCAGCTTTTCGACAGCCTCGACGCGGTCGCGTAGCTGGCCGACCCAAACCCACAGGCCGGGTGCAGTTTCGACGATCTTGTTGGCACGGTCGCCAGTGACGCCGCTCAGGTCGCCGGCGGCGAGCAGTCGATACGTTGCGTTCTCGTCCAGTTCGTACAGGGTCGTCGACCATTGCTCGACCAGGTTTCGGTAGTGGCTGAGCCGCTGTTCAACTTCATTGGCATGCACGCCCGAATGGTAGGACACGCACACGAGCTGGCGCGTCTTCTACGATGACGTCGTGGCTGAGGGCGAGCAAACACGACGGGGGCGATCGACACCGGCCGTCTTGTACACGTGGGCGGGCGCGATCGTGGCCTTGTTCGCGCTCTCTGCCCTGCTTTCCTTTATCGCCGTCCAGACACTCTCGTCGACCGGCGATCGGATCCAAATGAGCACCGGGCCCGTCCTCATTTCCACCCAAGGGCTGGTGGCGAGCATCGCCGAAGCCGACGCGGCGAACACCGCGGTGTTTCTGTCGGGTATCGACGGCGGCGACGAAGACGTTTCACAGCGCCGACTCTACGAATCGGCGGTCGCTCGGGCCCCAGAGCAGATCGAAGACATCTCGTCGGGCATCGGTGACAACGAGCTGACCCACGACGCGTTGAAAGATGTTGCCCAGCAACTGACCGCCTATGCGGGCGTCGTCGAACAAGCTCGCCTTTCGAATGCGAATGGTTTGCCCGGAGCCACCGGGCTCCTCACCGATTCGCTCGATCTGAGCGGCGGCGCCAACGGAATGTTGGCCAACGCAAACGAAGTGACCGAACGAACCAGAAACCAATTCAACGACGACGTGAACGCTGGCCGAGCGAGCGTACTCATCGCAGTAGTTGCGTTGGCAGCAACACTACTGGTCCTCGTGATTGCCCAGGCGAGGCTAAAGAAGCTCACCCACCGTCGGATCAGCTTGGGGCTCGTCGCAGCTTCGATGTGTGTACTCATCCTCGGGTCATGGATCGGCGCCGCGGCGGTGCTGCGAGCCAACGACCTGTCACAGGCAACCGACGAGGGCTTTGGTGATATTGCGATCGCGGCACAACTTCAGACCGCCGCCTTTGAGTACAAGACCGCCGAGACGAACGCGATAATCGAAGAAGACGCATCGCAGCTGCCGGACGCGTCGATCATCGATGACATCGAAATTCAGCTGACGACGCTGGCGAACAGCGCCGACAGCCAACGTGAGCGGGCCCAGGCCGATGCGGTCAGGACCCGGTGGCAGAGCTATCTCGAGACCAGCAACACCATCGCTGGCGACGTTCGGTCGGGCAACTTCGACGACGCCCGTTCGCTCGTTGCAGGCGAGGGAAACCAACGGTTCACCGGCTTTAACACCACCGCCGAAGCGCTCGTCCTTGCGAACCAGGACCAGTTCAACGGCTCGGTCGCGAACGCCACCGCTCGACTCAACCAGCTGAGCTTTGCTGCGATACTGCTGCCGCTGATCGGCGCTGTTGCGGCGTGGCTGGGCTACCGACCTCGAATCAACGAGTACTACTAGGCCACCATGTCACCCCGCCGTTTCCCACCTCGCACCCTTCACCCGTTGCATTCGCGCCGGACGTTCCTCGCTGGCGCCGGTGCGCTCGGCGCTGGGGCCTTCCTCGCGAGCTGCGGCGCTTCGGCTGCGTCATCGGAACGTCCGGTCGATGGGTTTGCCAACCTGACCGTTGTGAACTGGGCGGAGTACCTTCCGCTCGACCTACTCCCCCAGATCACCGAAGACATCGGCAGTCGAACGATCGACTATCGCGAAGAGTACGTCGACAACGTTTCTGGCTTCGACGAGATCATCGCCCCGCAACTCGGCGATGGAGGGACTCCCAACTTCGACCTCATCGTGCCGACCCAGTGGCTCGCTGGCCGAATGATCGACCGGGGTTGGGCTGAGGCGCTTCCGCTCGAGATCATTCCGAATCATGTGAACCTCGATCCTCGCTTCATGACGAATGATTTCGACCGCGGCTCTCGGTTTCAGATGCCGTGGCAGGGCGGGATGACGGGCATTTCGTACGACCCGGCCGAGACGAACGGCGAGATTTCCTCGATCGAGCAGCTCTTCGATACCACCAACTCGGCGCTGCGCGGACGGGTTGGTCTGATCGGCGAGATGCGCGAGGCGGTTGGGTTGGCGATGCTCGCAAATGGCGATGACCCTGCGCGACCAACATTCGACGCGGCATCTGCTGGGGTCGACCTTCTCATCGACCTGGCCGGCGCTGGCCATTTCCAAAGCGTCGTGTTCGACGATTTCGTGGGCGAGCTCACCTCTGGGCGACTTGCAGCAACCATGGCGTGGTCGGGTCAGGCTGCGGCATTGCAGCTCGACTCTCCGCAGTTCGAGTTTGTCATTCCCGATGAAGGCGCGATCTCGTGGTTCGACACGATGGTGATTCCAAAGAACGCGGTTGCGTTCGCGGCGGCTGCAGGGTGGATGAACTGGGCGTACGATCCGGTTAACGCAGCGCAGATTTCGGCGTTCAACCTCTATGTTTGCCCGGTGCTCGGCACCCAGGACGCGCTTCGGTCGTTGGGCGGATTCGAGGCGACGCTCGCCGACAACCCGCTGATCTTCCCCGATACCGAGACCCGCAATCGCCTGTCGACTTGGGGTTCGCTCGATCTCGACGCCGAACTCGAGATCGAAGCCCGATTCGACGCCTTAACCGAACAGATCGGATTTGCAAATTGATCGAGCCAACGCCAGCCAGCCGGAAGTGTCGAGCGAACGCGGATCTCGACCGGAAGTGTCGAGCGCAATAATGCACGACTTTGATGAGGAGACCGATGCGCTGGCGGAGAAGATCTTTACGTACGCACGGGACCGCACGCGCCTCGATCCGATACCGCTGAACCATCCAAAGACCGAGGACGAACTGCGCGAGCAATGCGGTCCGACGATCACGACCGACGGGATCGGCGGTGTGGCGGCGCTCGAAATGTTCACCGACATCCTCGAACCGGCTTCGCTGTCGGTCGATTACACGAAGTACCTCTCGTTCGTGCCAGCCGCACCTACCGAATCGGCGGTGTTGTTCGACCTTGTCGTGGGCGCGGCGTCGATCTATGGCGGTTCGTGGCTCGAAGGTGCCGGCGCGATCTATGCCGAGAACGAAGCGTTGGACTGGCTTCGTCAGCTCGCAGGGATGCCCGAGGGTGCTGGTGGCGTCTTCGTTCCTGGCGGCACGGTCGGCAACCTTTCGGCGCTCGTCGCTGCGCGCCATGCTGCGGTGCTTCGCCTCGGTGATGATCGACCTGCTCGCTTCGCGATGATTGCGTCGAAAGAGACCCACTCATCGGTGCAGGCCGCTGCGTTGGTGATGGATTGTGATGTGATCTTGTGTGAGACCGACGAGAACCGTCGAATGACCGGTTCGGAGGTCGCGTCGTTGCTCGACGAGCATGGCGATTCGATCTTCGCTGTCGTCACGACTTCGGGGACGACGAACTTGGGCATCATCGACGACCTCCGCTCGATCGGCGAGGTCTGTCGAGAGCGCGGCGTATGGATGCATGTCGATGGCGCCTACGGAGGCGCTGGGCTTGCAAGCGCTCGGACTCGGTCGCTCTTCGACGGGCTCGAGCTCGCCGATTCGTTCATCGTCGACCCGCACAAGTGGCTGTTCGCTCCCTTCGACTGCTGTGCCCTGCTCTACCGAGATCCGTCAAAGGCGGTCGATGCCCACGCCCAGCACGCGGGCTATCTCGCCTTTCTCGATAGCCATGGCGACAAGAACCCTTCGGACTATGCCATCCACCTGACCCGTCGAGTTCGCGGCCTCCCGTTCTGGTTCAGTCTTGCCACCCATGGCACGGCCGCATACGAAGCAGCGATCGATGTGACGTTGGATCTCACCGACGCCGCAGCAGAGATGATTCGCCAGGCAGACCATGTCGAACTGGCCCACGAGCCGAACCTGTCGGTGGTGGCGTTTCATCGCGTTGGTTGGGACGCGGCGCAATATCAAGCGTGGAGCGAGAAGGCAATGGCGAGCGGGCTTGCGTTTGTCACCCCGTCTCGCCTCGATGGCACACCGATCTACCGCTTCTGTTTCGTCAACCCGCGCACAACAACCGACGAGATCGCCGAAATCCTCGAGGCCCTCAAATAGCCATCAAAACGTCATGGGGCCTGTCCCCATTACAAAACGTCATGGGGCCTGCCCCCATGAACGCCGATCTTGGACGATCGTTCAGTTTCGCGCTTAGAATTTGTCCATGGGGGCAATGAACGAACTCGACGCAATCGTCGACCTCGACCGGTATCCAATCCATCGACTCGATTCAGTCGAGCGATCCGAACTCGTTTCCGAGACTCGAGCCGAACTCGACGCCTATGGGTGCTTTCGCATCAGCGACTTCATCCGACCCGAGGCGATCGAGGAAATGCTGGCCGAGGCAACTCAACTTCGAGACCAGACGTTCTGGGCCGAGACGAGTCACAACCCGTATGCGTCGAAGCCCGATCCCGACTTCCCCGAATCGCATCCGAAGAACTTCTTTCAAGAGCGCAAGAGCGGGTTCATCAACGCCGATCTTCTCTCCCCCACCTCGCCGCTGAACAAGATCTATGACAGCCACGTCATGACGCACTTCGTTTGGGAGTGCCTCGGCACCGAACGCCCTATCTATCCGTGGGCCGACCCTCTCGGCCGCAACCCCTATGGCGTCATGGATTCAGACCACTACTTCCCGTGGCACTTCGACGGCAACGAGTTCACGGTCTCGATTCTCGTGCAAAAGGCTGAGGAAGGCGGCGTGTTTGAATACGTGCCCGACATCCGGCGACCAGGCGAGGAGAATTACGAGCACGTGCAAGACATTCTCGAAGGGGGCCGCCACGGCGTTCGAGAGCTCGACCTCGTGCCCGGCGACTTGCAGTTGTTCAAGGGTCGGTTCTCGATGCATCGGGTGACCAAGATTGTTGGCCCAACGACCCGTTACATAGCGCTTCCCACCTACGTCCACGACCCGTGGCGAATGAACCGGCCGCACCATTCGATCAACTACTACGGCCGCGCCACCGATCTGCATTACGAGCGCGAGCTGTCGCTTGCCGATGGGTTGACCGACTAGTGCGCCTCACCGTCATCGGCCTCGGCAACATTGGATCTGGGGTTACCGCGAACCTGCTTCGCGCTGGCCACGACGTAACGGTGGTCGACCTCGATCCCGACAAGGTGAGCGAGGCCGTCGACCTCGGTGCGATAGCGGCCAATGATTTGGCTAGCGCGGTGGCCAACGCTGAGATCGTCTTCACGTCGCTTCCAGGGCCCGCCCAAATCTCTTCGGTGGCGGGCGAAATTCTTCCGGCGATGCGGGCCGGTTCGACGTGGATCGAACTCTCGACCAACGACCTCGACACGTTCCACGAGCTGCGACAACGGTCAAACGACCACGACATCACGATGATCGATGCACCGGTGTCGGGTGGCCCCGAAGGTGCAGCAGCGGGAACGCTGTCGATCTTCGTCGGCGCAAACCAAGAGGACTTCGGCCGCGTCGCGCCGACGCTCGCCGACATCGGTAGCCGCGTCACGCGCCTCGGCGAACCCGGTTCGGGCCTCATCGCAAAGATCGCGCAGGTAACGCTGTGCTACACCCAAACGGTCACCCTTATCGAGGCAATGCTGCTCGGGGCAAAGGGTGGCGTCGACCCCGCAGCGATGCTCGACGTGATCACCAATAGCGCGGGAACCAGTTACAGCGCCGAGGTGTACGGACCCGAGATTCTGGCCGGAACCTACGACGCATCGTTCCCGATTTCTCACGCCGCCAAAGACCTTCGCCTCGCAATGGAACTGGCCACACGTCTCGGCGCCGACCTACCCTTCACCGCATCGGTTGCTGAGTTATACGCCGAGACCGAGGCCGCCCTCGGACCAGATGCGGCCCATTGTCTCGCAGCCCAACGAATCGAAAAGAACAACGATCTCATCTTGAGTGAGGAGCTCACCCCATGACATCAACCGAGAACCGCGAGGTCACCGCAGATGATTTCAGCGCGGCCAACGCAACCAGCTTTACCGGCGAAGAGTGGGAGGCCCGCGTCGACCTCGCCGCTATGTATCGCCTCGCAGCCCACTTCGGCTACGACGACACCGTGTGGAATCACATCACCATGCGCGTGCCGGGCTCGGACCACGACTTCTTCCTCAACAAATTCGGCCTGCTCTACGACGAGGTGACCGCGTCGAACATCATCAAGGTCGACAGCGACGGCAATGTGCTCGAAGGCCCGGCAGATGTGAACACCGCCGGCTTTGTGATCCACTCGGCGATCCACAACGACTTCCCCGAGTGGAAGGTCGTCTTCCACGCCCACGTGCCCGATGCGCTTGCCGTGACGGCTCTGAAGGGCGGGTTCGAACACATCGTGCAAGACACCTCGATGCTCTATGGCGAGATTGGTTACCACGACTGGGAGGGCCTCTCGCTCACCCTCGAGGAGCGAGAGCGGCTCGCGAAGAACATGGAGGGCAATCGGGCGCTCATCATGCGCAACCATGGGTTCCTCACCGTCGGCCGTACGGCGGGCGAAGCGTTCATGGTGATGCACTATCTGATTCGCGGTTGCCGGGCGATGCTCGCCGCACACGCAACCGGACTTGAAGTCGACTCGGGGCCGACCGACATTTGGGAGCTTTCAAAGCGCCAGTACGATCACTTCCCGCTCGGCCAGAACGAATGGCCAGCGCTGCGTCGCAAGATGGACAAGCTCGACCCGAGCTACAAGTCCTAGGTAGCGAGGAATGACGACGATGGAGCTTGCATCGATCACGACGCGCCTCGTCGACGTTCCGTTGGCTTCGCCGATCGGGACTGCCATCCATCAAATGTCGTCGATTGGCTGCGTGCTCGTCGACGCGACCACGACCGATTGCGTCACCGGGCAGGGCTACGCCCTCGCGCTCAACGCAGATCGCATTGGGTCGCTCGACGAGATGATCACCGGCCTAGCCACTCGGCTCGTCGGCCGGTCGGCAACCGAGACCGAAGGCATTTGGGAGGACCTCTGGTCGCTCATCAACCCAATGGGCCACAAGGGCGTGACCATCTCGGCGATGAGCGCTCTCGACGCTGCGCTTTGGGATGTCGTTGGCAAGTCGCTCGAGATTTCCTTGCATCGGCTTTGGGGAAGCTGCCGGGACTCGATTCCGACCTACGCATCGTCGGGTCTGTGGCTGTCGATGTCGATCGATGAACTGACCGACCAAGCACAATCATTTATCGACCATGGCTTCACCGCTATGAAAATTCGCCTCGGCAGCAGTTCGATGGCAAATGACGTTGCTCGAGTCGCTGCGGTCCGAGATGCCATCGGCCCCGATGTCACGCTGCTCGCCGACGCCAACCAAAGCCTCGACCCCAAGGCCGCCATCCGCCTCGGCCGAGCACTCGAGCCCTATGCGCTGGGCTGGTTCGAAGAGCCAGTGCCCGCCTTTGACCTCGCTGGCCACAGGCGCGTCCGCGACGCGCTCGATGTGCCGATCGCATCGGGCGAGACCGAGTACACCCGCTTTGGGATGGCGTCGATGCTCGACGCTGGCGCAGCCGACATCTTGATGCCCGACCTGCAGCGCATCGGCGGATTCACCGAGTTCCGACGGGCCGCAGCGCTTTGCTCGGCCTACAACACGCCGATCTCGGCCCATCTCTTCACCGAACACAGCCTGTGCCTTGCCGGTTCAATCCCTGGGATGATGTCGGTCGAGCACTTCGACTGGCTTCACGACCTGTTCAACGAACAACCCGAACTCGCCGACGGACACCTGATGATTCCAAACCGCCCCGGCCACGGCTTCACATTCAACGAAGACGCAGTAACCCGTTTCTCCCTCACCTAACCCCTTCACACACCCGTAATGGGGACAGGCCCCATTGGCGTGGGGACTCCATTTATGGGGACAGGCCCCATTGGCGTGGGGACTCCATTTATGGGGACAGGCCCCGTTGGCGTGGGGACTCCATTTATGGGGACAGGCCCCAATACAAAGCGTTCACATCTGTGGGGACAGGCCCCAATACAAAGCGTTCACATCTGTGGGGACAGGCCCCATTACGAAATGTCAGGTGTTATGGGGCCTGTCCCCATGAACATGAACGGGTTGGCGAATGGAGTGTCAGAGCGGCCACGTAGTGTGGTCGTATGGCTAGAAAACCTCGCAAAGATCCACAGGCTGAGTTTCATCACATCACGAACCAAGGTGCCCGAAAGGGCAACATTTACTTCGACAATGAGGACAAAGCGTTCTTTGTCGATCTGCTCAACCGCTGCAATCAAAAGCACGGGATGTTGGTGCACGCCAAGTGTTTGATGGGCAACCACTACCACATACTTGGGCAGTTCCCGGATCGGAACATGTCGGTTGCAATGCACTGGATTGGCACCTGCTTCAGCCAGTACATCAACCGCAAGTACGAGTTCACCGGCCGATTGTGCAGGGACCGCTTCTTTAGCAACCCAATCGATTCTGACCCGTACTTGCTCTTGGCCGCTCGCTACATCCATCGAAACCCGATGGACCTCGGAGTAACCGTCGGCCAACTCGCCACCTACGCCGCATCGAGCTATGGCGTCTACCTTGGCCTCGCCGAGCAGCCACCGTGGATGCGCACCGACCTCATTCTCGGCCTGCACTCAAACAGTCGAGATGCGCTGCGTGAGTTCACCGAGCGGTCGTTGCCGATCGAGGACTACCTCGCTAGCTAGGGATAGAGCGCTCAGGTCGCGATTGCGCCGCCGATGACGGTTGCGTCGGAACCATCGCCGTCGTAGAAGACCAAGCTCTGGCCCGCGGCAATGCGGTCCCGCTTCTCGGCCCACACCACGCGGTCGCTTTCGACCATGGCCGGCAGAGCAGTGCCGTGTGCGCTCGCCTGTACGAGCGCTTCGCCGGTGAACGGTTCGAGTGCCCAAACTGGCTGGATAAAGCCGGTTTCGTCGTCCTTCAACGAACGGCGAGGACCGATGGTCACGATCGATTCGGCGAGGTTTACGTCGACCACGAACTGGGGCTCACCCATTCCCGAGACGTTGAGGCCCTTGCGCTGCCCCACGGTCACGAGTTCGGTTGCCGGAACTTCACCCACTTGGGTGCCATCTTCGGTGATAATGACCCCAGGTGTGAGACCACCACGAGCGCCGAGGAACGCCTCTCGCCCACCATCCTTTGTGATGAAGCAGACATCTTGGCTGTCGGGCTTACCCGCCGTGAGCAAGCCTCGCTTTTCGGCTTCGGCTCGAAGGTCGGGCTTGTGCCAGCCGCCGATCGGAAGAACGACCCGTGACAGCACGTCTTGGCCGAGCATGTGCAACACATAGCTCTGGTCCTTGAGCGGGTCGATGCTGCGCTGCATGCGAAAGGTTCCGTCATCGAGTTCTGCGATGCGGGCGTAATGGCCGGTCGCGATTCGGTCGAAGCCGAGCATCGCCGCCCGCTCAAAGAACAAATCGAACTTGATGTGGCGGTTGCATTCGATGCACGGGTTCGGCGTTCCGCCGGTCCGGTGCGTGTCGACGAAGGGGTTCACGACATGTTCGTTGAACTCGTCGCCGAAGTTGAAGACGTGGTGTTCGATGCCAAGCTGGTTCGCGACCCAGCGGGCGTCATCGACATCAGACACTGAACAGCACCCCGAGTCCGACTCGCCACCCCAAAGCTTCATGGTGACGCCGACGACGTCGAAGCCTTCGTCGATCAGCAATGCGGCGGCGACCGAAGAGTCGACTCCCCCGCTCATGCCCACGAGCACGCGCTCGCGAGTCTTGGAGCTAGCCACGATTCGCACCTCGGAGTTGGTTCACGGCCGCCGGTATCAGCTGCAGTGCTTGGTCGATGTCGGAATCGGTCGTCGACCAGCCGAGGGATAGCCGTAGTGGCGCCATGTTCGTCGCATCGACACCCATTGCCGCAAGCACATGTGAACCGCCTTGTGCCCCGCTCGCACACGAAGATGCAGCTGAACAGCAGAGGTCGTTCTCGTCGAGCAAGAAGAGAAGCGGCTCGCTCCCAACACCAGAAATCGAGACATGAACGATCCCGGGAACGCGAGCATCGCGCGGCACTGTTGGTTCGAGCCCGTCGATCGTTGCCCGCAAGCCATCGAGTAGTCGGGTGGCGAGCCGATCGATTCGGGCGAGTCGTTCGGCGCGGTCATCGAGCGATGCCCGTACTGCCGCGGCGAAGCCGACGATGCCCGCAACGTTTTGTGTTCCCGCCCGGCGATCTCGTTCTTGGCCGCCGCCGACGAGCAGTGGCTCGGGCATTGCCCCATCGCGAACAACGACCGCCCCAACGCCTTGTGGCCCGCCGAGTTTGTGGCCGGTGATCGACAACATATCGACGCCGGTAACGACATTTGCCAAGTCGAGCCACGGAAGGGCCTGGACTGCATCGGAATGTACAAGCGCATCGGGGGCGATTTCGTGGACGGCGGCTGCGATCTCTGAAATTGGTTGCTCGACGCCGGTTTCGTTGTTGACCGTCATGACCGAGACGACTTCGGTCAAAGGCGTGCATTTTTTTGCGACCTCGGCCACGCTCACCCGACCAACCGCATCGACCCCGACCACCTCGGCGCCCTGGCGTTGTGCCGGTTCGAGAATCGCTGGGTGTTCGATAGCGCTGACAACGACGCTGCCGGGTGCGTGACCACGTCCAATTGCAAGGTTGTCCGACTCGGTTCCGCCACCGGTGAACACGACGTCGCCCCGAGTGAAGCCTGTCGCTTCGGCCAAAACAGCACGTGCGTCATCGAGCGCCTGACGGGCGCGACGGCCTTTACGATGCGAAGCCGTAGGGTTCGCATGATTTTCTGAGAACCACGGGAGCATCGCGTCGAGTGCTTCAGGGCGAATCGGCGACGATGCGGCGTGATCGAGATAGGTGGACACGCCGTTAATCGTACGCCCGCCGTGCTCAGGAGCCGAGTCAGTCGGCACGACACGCCCGCAGCCCCCTGCCTACTCCCCTCTACCCACTCCACTCGACTTACTCGATTGCGAGTTCTGCCAGCCCGCCTTCGCGCAGCTGACGGGCGGCGAGCACTGCAACGAGGTATGCCTCGGGCACAAGCCCGAGGAAACCGTCGTGACCGAGCACTTTGGAGGTCGACGTCGCAAGCTCGTGGCCGAGTTCGGATCGAGCGACCGATGAAAGCTCGTTGGTCCGCAGGAGAAACGAGCGAATCACTCGTTCTTGGTTCGGCTTTAGCCGTGCGACGTCCAACGTGGCAACGATCGCCTCGGCGCCCATTGGCGGGGTGAACGGAACGGCGGGAACGTGGCGGATCACCCGTGGCTCGATGATCACGAAGGTACCCGCTGCGAAATCGCCGAGCCGTTGCGACCGACGGGTGAAAACAACCGAGACAATCGCGGCGGCGCCAAAGGTGGCGAAGATGTCGATGATCTGGAACAACGACCGGATGAATGCCTCGCGAAAGCCAATCGGACCTGCTTCGAGGGTCACCGTCCGCAAGCCGAGCGCCAACTTTCCAACGGTGCGACCGCGAAAAAACGTCTCGGCGACGATCGGGTACCCAAAGATGACGATGAAGCCCAAGATCAACTGGCCGACGAGAGCCGGTGTTGCGGGGAGCAATTCCAAGAACCCGCTGCCCACGCCGAGGACAGCACCTCCAACGACAAGGTCGACAACTCGTGCGACACCTCGGTGCCCGACGCCGGCGACTTCGAGGTCGAGCACGACGCCTTGGGGCGTGACGATACCGCGACCGGCACTAACCACAGCGGTCATGAGTCGTCCCGATGGCTGTCCACGACCCCAAGTTAGACCGACTACCGTGAGGTCGTGGGAAACCTCGACAGCTACGTGCAAGCGAACCAATCCGAATGGGCTCGACTCGAAGAGCTCGTCGAGAAGGCTGGAACGAACGGCAAGGGTCTGAGCGGTGATGAACTCGATGAGTTGCTGAGCCGCTATCAGGCCACGTCGAGCCAGCTTTCGCATGTGCGCAGCGCCTATGGCGACCCGGCGATTGCGGCGCGTCTTACGCGCGCCGTGGCTGCAGCGCGTGCGGTCATCTACGGTGCGCAGCCCCGCGCTCGGGGCGCCCTGCGCAACTTTTTCCTGAACACCTTCCCCGCTGCAGTGTGGACCTCTCGGACCGCGATCTTTATCTCTGCGCTCGCGTTCTTCATTCCCGCGATCGCTACGGGAATCTGGATCGCGACATCGCCGACGGCGATCGACGCGCTGACCACGCCCGCGCTTCGCGAGGCCTACATCCAAGAAGACTTCGAGGCCTATTACTCGTCGGCACCAGCGGCTGAGTTCTCCACCCGAGTGCTGGTCAACAACATTCAGGTGTCATTCCTTGCGTTCGTCGCTGGGATTGCGTGGTCGGTGCCGACCATATTGCTGTTGGCCTTCAACGGTGCGGGCATTGGTCAGGCTGCAGGTCTATTTCACGACGCCGGCGAAGCTGGGCGGTTCTGGGGTTTGATCCTCCCCCATGGCCTGCTCGAAATTACTGCCATCGTCGTTGCGGGCGGCGCAGGCCTGCGGCTTGGCTGGTCGTTGATTTCGCCCGGCGACCGCCCCCGTTCTGTCGCGCTCGCCGAAGAGGCGCAACGAGCGGCATCGGTCATCATTGGCTTGGTGATCGTGTTCATCATTGCGGGTCTGATCGAAGGTTTCGTCACACCGTCGCCGCTCGATACGTGGGCTCGAGTCTCTATCGGCGCAGCTGCTTTCGCTGCCTTCTGGGCCTATGTGCTCGGGCTTGGACCAACGGCGGCTGCAAAGGGCCATACCGGTTCCATCCGCGACGCGGTCCGTATCACCGAAGAGCCGTAAGTTCGGGCCCGAGCGGCCCGAGCGGCAAAGCTCGTTACGGGCCCGAGCGGCCCGACGCCGGAGGCGAAAGAGCGGGAGAGGGTGTAAGGAGCGTGCCGATACCATCAGGCGCGGAGCGCCAGTCGGCTCCGTTCCTTACAGCTTGCCTTTGGCTTTGACGTCGAGGTAGTGATCCATCAGCCGGGCGGCGAGTTTGCCCGGTGGTGCGTCGATGACCGTTGCGCCTGCCCGACGCAGTTCGGCGGTAGCGCGAAGCCGCCCAGCGAGCGATGCGGTCGCTGCAGCGTGGCGGTGGGCTTCCTCGGCATTTGCCGGAACGTCGGTCGCCCACGCCTCGATCTCGGGGTCTCGGACAGCGGCGATCACCACGATGTGGCTTCGGGTGAGTAGTGGCAGCGCGGGTAGCAGAAAGTCGTTGATGGTTTGTTCCACGAGTTCGGTGTGGATGATCAGCATGGTTCGGCGAGAGAACCGAACGAGGACCTCGGTGAATGCCGAGTGGTAGTCGCTCTCGGCGAGTTCGGGTTCGATGTCATACATCGCGTTCGTGACACTCGTGAGCTGAGTAGATCGAGCCGATGCGGAAACTGCGGTCCGGACGGTCTTGTCGAAGATCAGGAGCCCGGTCCGATCACCGAGGCCGACCGCGACGGTGGTGACGGCCATGATGGCGTCCATTGCATGTTCGACCCGTGGAACTCCGGCGACTTGGCCGGCCATGAGGCGACCGTTGTCCATGATGTTGATGACGGTCTGGTTTCGTTCGGTTCGGTAGGTCCTCACGATCATTCGGTTCGCCCGCGCCGTTGCAGACCAATCGATCTTGCGGAACTCGTCATCGACGGTGAAGTCGCGGAGCTGTTCAAATTCTGATCCGCCGCCACGCATCCGAGCCGACCGCAAACCCATATCGAGTCGACTGCGACGAAGACGCAGCTCGGCTTCGGCCCGGCTTGGGAAGCGCGGAAGGACCCGTAGCTCTTGTGGCAGCCAGCGAGCCTGCTGACGGCCAGCAAAGCCAAGCGGCCCATCCAACCTCACAGCGAGTTCGCCGATTTCGAATCGCCCTCGACGGGTTGGTTCGATGTCGGTCTCGACCGTTGCGGTTCGGCCACGATCGAGCTCGAGCGCAGCACGCCGTGTTGTTACGTTGAGCGATGGGGCGAACTCATCGGCGAATGCGAGCGACGCCGGCCGACCCGAACTGTTCGTCACCACCCAGCCCGCAGTGCCGGCACGGTCGAGGGCGAGCGACTTCGGCAGCTCTCGCGAGATTGCGATCTTCGAGGGGTCGGGGGTGAGAAACCAGTCGACGAGCCACACGGCGAGCACGGCGACCACGACGAGTCCAAGAACGAGCCATGGTTGATCGGGAGCGAGCAATACCGCTGGCGCAATGAGCGCAGCGAAGATGGCGAGCCGCTTCCGGACGATCACGAGGCCACTTCGCTCAGCCCTCGACGACTGCGAGCACGCGCATTAGCGAGGGACCGGAACGTTCTCGAGGAGCCCGTCGAGCACGACATCGGCGGTGACGCCTTCGAGTTCGGCTTCGGGCTGAACGGCGAGCCGGTGTCGGAGGCCGGGTTTGGTCACGACCTTGACGTCGTCGGGGGTGACGAAGGTTCTACCGGCCATCCATGCCCACGCTTTGGAGAGACCGAGCAGCGCAACACCGCCTCGTGGCGAGACGCCGAGGTCGACGACCGGCGACGTCCTTGTCGCTCGGACTATTTCGGTGATGTAGGACAGGATCGAGTCGTCGACCTGCATCTCTCGGACGGCGGCGCGCGCTCGGGCGAGGTCTTCGGCGGTTGCGACGGCTTGTACGCCGTTGGCGGCGACGTCGTGGAGGTTGAAGCCCTTGTGGTGTCGTGCAAGCACTTCTTGTTCGGAGTCTCGTTCGGGGTAGCCGACGTAGATCTTTGCGAGGAAGCGGTCGAGTTGGGCTTCGGGTAGTGGGTAGGTGCCTTCGTATTCGACGGGGTTCTGGGTTGCGATCACCATGAACGGGTCGGGCAGCGCTCGTGGTTCGCCTGAGACGGTTGCTTGGCGTTCTTCCATGACTTCGAGCAGTGCGGCTTGGGTCTTTGGCGGTGTTCGGTTGATTTCGTCGGCGAGCAGCAGGTTGGTGAAGACCGGGCCTTCACGGAAGACGAATTCGGAGGTGGCTTGTTCATACATGAGCTGGCCAGTGATGTCGCTCGGCATGAGGTCGGGGGTGAACTGGATGCGGGCCATTTCGATGTTGAGCGTGGAGGCAACGGTTTTGACGAGGAGTGTCTTTGCAACGCCGGGTACGCCTTCGAGGAGGATGTGGCCGTTTGCGAGGAGCGCAGCGAGAAAGCCGGCGAGCACACCCTCTTGACCAACGACGACCTTGCCGACCTCGTGCCGCACACGATCGACCATCCCCGCCGTCTCCGGCTGGCCCGGAGCAGGCGGCTGCCCAGCCGTCTCCGGCTGGCCCGGAGGATGTGATCGCGTCTCCGGCTGGCCCGGAGGATGTGATCGCGTCTCCGGCTGCCCCGGAGGATGTGATCGCGTCTCCGGCAAGCCCGGAGCAAGTGATTGCCCCGCCGTCTCCGGCTGTTGGGGAACACCAGGAGGCTGCCCCGCCGTCTCCGGCTGTTGGGGAACACCAGGAGCTACACCAGGCGTCTCCGGCAAGCCCGGAGCGGGATTCTGCCCGGGGATGGGTGGCGGCAGGTGTTCAGACACGGAACGACTCCTCTTTCATGAACGGCTCGTCGACGCGCGTGGCGAGTGTTCCGACACCACCGCGGTCTACTCGTTCGCGAATTTCGATCAATTCCTTTGCGAGCATGGCGAACTCTTCGTCTGTTGTCGGTGTTGGGCCGTCGAGTGCCGCGACCAGTTGGTCTCGACCATTTGATCCACTCACTGCTTTGGCCAATTCTAGAGTGCTCGACTCGGTCGACATGCCGACTCTTCTCGCAAGATTCGAGCGAAGGTCGTTGCGCAGGATGGCCGCTGAGCGTTCGATCGAGTCGGGGGTGCGTTGGTAGAGGCGGCCGATCGCGTCGACATAGGACGAGCTGGGTAGCTCGATAGGGAGTGGTTCGATGACCGGGGAACCAAGCCTGCGCCCAACGGCGAGCACGTAGATTGCGGCGGCGAAGACGAGGCCGGCGATGAGCACTTTGACGCGGTCTTCGATGAGTTGCCAGAGGGTTTGGGTGCCTGCGCCGACGGGGTTGCCGTCCTCGTCGAGTGGGGTGAGGTCGCCGGTGGAGAACGGCAACGGTTCGTCGTTACCGGTTCGGCGAATTTGATCTCCGTTGGTTTCTGGGTCGCCGAGGTTGAGTGGAGTGACCTCGTCTGCGGGTTCGAAGTAGATGGGGGCGCCTTCGAGGAAGCCGACGGTCGGTGCGTCGGCGAGGTCGATGAGCCGTGCGGCGAGTGCGCCGTTGTTCGCGTCGTCGAGGGAGCGGTTCATGAGCGGCGCCATGGTCGACAGCCGGATTATTTGGCCTTGGCCGACCGGGCGTGAAACGACGAAGGCTTCGTCGTCGTCGCCAAAGCAGGACGAATCGCCGGGTTCGATCTGTACGGGCGAATAGTCGAGTGTGCGAATTTCTCCGACGGTGGTGAGGTTGTCTGCGGTGCAGATTCCGGGGCGTGCAAATTCGTCGCCGTCGATCTCGGTGGTGCTGAGTGTTGGTGCGGTGGCGACGTCGATCGATGTGATGAGGACCCCTCCGTCTTCGACCCAGTCGAGCAGCGGCACCCAGGACTCGACAAAGGCCTCGCCTTCTTCGAAGAGAAATGGAGCCGGGCCGTCGAGCGCCAAGATGGCGACGTCGATCGAGTCGTCGGGCAGGCCGACGTCGAGGGCGGTTTGTCCGCCGCCTTCCTCGATGAAGAGGCGGAGCCCGAGTAACCCTTCGAGACCGGTGCCGTTCGGGTCGGCGAAGGTGCCAGCGTTGTCGAGGCCATCGTCTCGTGAGAAGAAGCCGATAGCGATAACAGCCGCCACGATCGCGACGAGCACGATCCAGACCACCGGTGATGAACGGCCGGGAGCGGTCTCGGTTACCCCTTGGGTCATGGTGTTGCCTCTGCTGGTGCGTTCGCCGCGACGTCGTCTTGGGGTGAATCAGAAAGTCGGCTCAGAAGCCGCGAGACCCGCTCCATGTCGGCGTGATCGATCGAGTTATCGCTATAGAAGGCCCGTTCGAACGACCGGGCGGCTGCGTCGTAGGTGTCGGAGAGGTCGGGGCGTTGGGCGGATACGATCTTGCCGAAGTCTCCGGCCGTCGCACCCGATACTTCTCGGGCGATGTTGGCGTCGATGAGTTCGACGATCGCGAGTCGGAATCCCGCGATCACCGCGGCTCGCCAATCGCCCTGTGCAACGGCGGCTGCCATGGCATCTCGCAACTGTTCGGGGTGGACCACTTCGTCGAAGACCACTCGGGCACTCGTCTCTTCGACCTCCTCCTTTTTTGGTCGATGCCGGATCGCTCGGTAGATGGCAAACGCCAAGAGCAGCAGCGCTGCGACGAGCAGCACGATGGCGATTGTTTGTCCGGCCGCTCCCCCGCCACCTCCAAAGAGCAGGCCGAAGATTCGCGAGAGGGTGTCGCCGATGAACTCGAGTACCCGATTGACCGAGCGTTGGAAGATCCCGGGTTCAGATGAGCTGATGAAACCCTCGCGACCCAAGATGTCGTCGGCGAGGTCGTTCGCTTCTTCGTCGGTAATTACCGCCACTGTCCACCTCGCCCCCGGCGATTGTCGGCGCTGAAGCTGTCGCTGAGCGCCATGTACAGGTCGATACCTTCGTGCCTGACGCGAAGGTCGATGTAGAGGATGACCGAAGTTGCGGCGGTGAACGATATGACGATGATCGATGCAACGACGTCGAAGACGCTTTCGCCGATCCAGATCGGAACGTTGAACTGCCCGAGAATGAAGGTGGGAGCAAAACGAATCGACAGGTCGATGACCTGCCCTGCGGCCGCGACCGAAATGTAGACCAGGAGCGACTGGCCGAGTTTCGACGTGGTGAGTTCTCGACTGCGGCGCAGCGAATCGCCGAGACCGACCGCCTCTGCTCCGATCACCGGAGCGACGACCATGAAGAAAACCCCGACGAGAACGCCCAGTAGGCCGAGGCTCACGAGGCCCGACACCACGATGAAGACGTGGGTGACGACCCATGTCGCCGTCATGAGCGGGATGCGTTTCGCTGAGGCGACCAGCAGCTGTTTTGGCGACAGCGACTGTTGTGAATACCACGCCGAAGCGATCTGCCCGTAGGTCACCGCAACGGCGAACCCTGCAAGCGATTCGAAGACCAGCGTGCCGAAGCCATTCGCAACGGCGGAGGGCTGATCGAGGCTGTTGATCAAGATGTCGACGGTGCGATCGGGCCGGTTTCCGCGCAGCGAAGATCCGGGAAGGACCAAGACGATGAGTTGTAACGGAAGGAGGATGATTGCGCTTAGCCCAAAGAACAGTCCAGGGTTGATCCGCAGGAAGGTCACCGCCTCGTCGATGGTCGCCAACGGGCTTCGAGCGACGAGCGGAGGTAGCTCCTCGATCGTGGGAACGGGTAGTGGACGGCCCACCCCGGCGTTGGATTGCACCTCGGTCACTAGGCATTCTTAGTCGGTGCGCCACATTCGAGGACAGATGGTAGAACCCGATGCAAGAAGCTGAGCCGTCAGATTTCGGGCCGTCGCGCTATGGCGATAGCTTCGCCGATGTCTACGACGAGTGGTACGACGATGTGTCTGATGCGGCGGCGACGACCTCGTTCATGGGCCGGTTTGGCGAGGGTCAGCGCGTTCTCGAACTCGGTGTGGGGACGGGGAGGCTGTCGACGCCGCTCGCAGAAGCCGGACATTTCGTGGTTGGTGTCGACGCGTCGCTTCCGATGCTCGACCGATTCCGAGGCGTCGAGGCACCAATGGTCTCGCTCGCCGTCGGCGCCGACATGGCGGTCTTGCCATTCGCCACCGAGTCCTTCGACACGGTCCTCGTTGCGACCAACACCTTGTTCAATCTGAACGAACCAGGTACGCAAGCAGCGTGTTTGGCCGAGTGCCGGCGAGTGCTGCGGCTCGGGGGCCGCTTGGTGATCGAGGCGATGGTTCCGGGATCGCCCGACCCGATGCTCGATCGGCTGGTGACGACGAAGTCGATCGATGTGTCATCGGCGGTGCTTACCGCGACGGTCAGAGACTCAGAACGCCAAGAGATCACCGGGCAGCACATTCAAATCTCCGAGGCTGGTATTCGGATGCGGCCGTGGCGGATCCGTTATGCCACGCCAGACCAACTCGACGAAATAGCCACTGGTGCCGACTTTCGGCTCGGCGACCGGTTCGCCGATTGGGATGGTTCGGCGCACACCGAAGATGCCCCAAACGCCGTCAGCGTCTACGTCGCGGTCTAGTCGACTCGCCTGCGCAGCTCAGAGGGCGATCGCCTCGAGGCGTTCGAAAATGTAGGGCTCTGGTCGGACAGGTTTGCCCGAACGGTCGGTAACGGCCACGGTCACGTCGGCGGTCGCAATGAGGTCATCGCCGCGGCGAATCGACTGTTCCCAAACGGTCGAGGCCCGTCCGAACTTTGCAACGCCAGTCGAGATTTCGAGGTCCTCCCCCGCCGTCGCGGCTGCCCGGAAGCGAACCTCGATCTTGGTGACCACGAACTGAAAGCCGTCCTTCTTCAGGGCGTCGAGGCCAAGACCGATCTCGTCGAGTGTGTCGACCCGGCCAATCTCGAAGTACGTGACATACATGGCGTGGTTGACGTGGTCATAGGGGTCGAGTTCGTGGAAACGAACCCGGTGTTGAGTGAGGTGCGCGGGCATACCTGACCGTAACCTGAACGAATGGTCGCTATCACGGTCGAAACCGAAATTGATGCCTCGCCGAGTGTCGTTTGGGCCGATGTCCGAAACATTGCGAGCCACGTCGAGTGGATGCACGATGCCGAGGCGATCTGGTTCACCTCCGAGCATCGTGAAGGCGTTGGCACGACGTTTGATTGTGAGACCAAGGTCGGCCCGATCAAGCTGACCGACCGGATGGAAATCACCGAGTGGGCAGACGAACAGGCAATGGGTGTTCGCCACAGCGGCGTGGTCGTGGGCGAGGGCGCGTTCACCCTCTCGGAACTGCCCGGAGACCGGACGCTTTTTCGTTGGGCCGAAGAGCTGACCTTCCCCTGGTTCTTGGGCGGGCCGGTCGGCGAGGTTGGCGGGTCGGTTGTCCTGAAGGCGATCTGGAAGCGAAACCTCACCCACCTGGCGAAGCGCTTCAAGCACAATTCGCTCGTCGCCTAGCAACGAAGCGTGACCAGCTGAACGCGTCTACCTGAACGCCTCGATCGGAAGTGCTCGCGAGCTCGCAAACACCGCTGCTGCAAAGAGCACGACGCCCACGATCGCGGTCACGGCGACTTGGGCTTTCTCGCCCTTGATCATTGGCTTGAGACCGACGTCGAACCCGTAGAAGAGGATGCCGAGCAAGAACCCGGTGATGAGTCCGCCACCATGGCCTCCGAGGCTGACGCCTCCTAGAAAACTGAACAACACGTTGAGCACAATGAGGAATCCGAGGCCGGTGTCGAAAAGACCAATTCCCCTGCTCCGGTAGAGGAAGACGGTGTAGCCAATGAGGCCAAAGACTGCACCCGATGCGCCGACGACAGGGATATTTGGGTCGAGCAGGACTGCGCCGAATGAACCGCCGAACAGCGACGCGAAGTAGATGGCGCTGAAGCGAACCGGGCCGACGACACGTTCGATCTGCTGGCCCAACTGCCAAAGCAGGTACATGTTGAACCCAATGTGGATGAGCCCCGAGTGCAAGAACCCGCCGGTGATGACTCGCCAAATTTCTTGTTCGTGCCAGATCGCTGGGCCCCACGTGCCGAAGTCGACTGCGGCGGCTCCGGCTCGCGTGGTCGTCGAGCCGAGCGCAGCGATTGCGAGCACGAAGACCGCGGCGTTGATCGCGACGAGCGCCTTGGTGACGGTGCCGTTTGCGCCGGGCAGGTTTCTCGTGTTGTAGATCTTTTGTGTGCCGCCCGCTTTTGTGCACTCTGGACAGTGCACACCGACCGATGCCTGGTGTCGGCATTCGGCG
>CALHXU010000059.1 GCA_938040365.1 uncultured Acidimicrobiales bacterium | reverse complement strand
GTGTGCGTCGAGCATCTGACGGGCGTCGATCCGGTAGATGTGATCGGCACCAAAGACGATGATGTTCTCGGGCCGCTCATCGTCGATGAGGTTGAAGTTCTGATAGATCGCATCGAGCGAGCCGGTAAACCATTGCGGCCCCCGACGCATCTGAGCTGGAACGGTCGTGACGTAGTTGCCCAACTCACTCGACAGGCTCCACGTTCGCGACATGTGAACATCGAGACTGTGCGACTTGTACTGGGTCAGAACGACGATCTTGCGATAGCCCGAGTTGACGAGATTCGAAATCGCGAAATCGATAAGGCGGTAACGGCCGCCGAACGGAACTGCCGGTTTCGCGCGTTGCGCGGTCAGCGGCATTAGACGCTTGCCCTCGCCGCCTGCCAGAACCATGCAGAGGACGTTCGGACGGCGGGCGTTTTGCAACATGGCCACATGCTAGTTGTCGCCAAAGTTGCGCGGAAATCAACAACATCGAGAGCAACGACAGCCTCGCTGCGAAGTTGTTGTCACGAACAGTAGCAACCACAGGCCGACTAATTGATGGTTGCGACCCCCGCTTGGCCCGCCATCACGGTGAACTCCATCGCAACACTCACCGCAGTCGCGGCGTCGGTCACGTCGTTCAGGGTGTGGAGGCGGGTCGTCCACGTTGCTTCGGTGACCTCGCAGGTCATGTAGCCGTTGTCAGGCGAGAAATTGCGGATCTGCGGGTTGAGGCCAAGCACCAGCGGTGCAAACGCCCGAAGCTGTTCAGGAAACGTCGAGCTAATCGCGGGTGCCATGAACTCGGTCGCCATGATCGGTCCGCTCAGATCGAAGGGATCACTCCGAACCTCAGCCGCGGTGCTCGAATGAAAGTCGCCCGAGAGCACGATGAGGTTTCGATCAGGGCCGCCGATCGACTCGAGTAGTTCTTGGCGTTCGCCAAAATACCCGTCCCACGAGTCGGTATTGATCGATGCCACCTCACCAACGAATGCATTGAGGCCGTGCATGTAGACCTGATTACCAAGTGCGTTCCAAATCGCAGTGGACGCATCGACCGTTGACTCGAGCCATTCGCGCTGGACCTGACCGAGCATCGAGTTTTCCGGGTTGCGGGCGTCGTCGCTCAACTGGCGGACGCCGATGTTACCCAACCCGGGGAGAGACACCGCCTCGCCATCGGTTGGTTGTGGCGAACGGAACTGGCGGCCGTCGAGCATGTGCAAGGCCACGAGGTCTCCCCACTCGACCGACCGATAGATCACGAAGTCGCTCTGGGGTTGTGGGGGTGGAACCCGCACGGGCATGTGCTCCCACCACGCTTGGTACGCCGCAGCTCGGCGGGCCGCGAAGGGCTCGCCCGCTTGGCCGTCTTCGGTAGCTGTTCCCGCGTGGTTGTTGTCCACCTCGTGGTCGTCCCATGTCACGATCCACGGATGCGCGCCGTGATGGTCCTGCAACGCAGGATCAGACTTGTAGAGCGCGTACCGACCCCGGTACTCATCGAGGGTGAATACCTCGGACGAGTTGTGCTGGCGTTGTCCAACCGAAGGGAGGTCACCGGCGTTGCCGGGTCCGTACTCATAGATGTAATCGCCGAGCCACACAAAGAGATCCAAGTCCTCGCCGGCGAGATGACGATGCGCTCCGTACTCGCCGCTCTCCCAGTTCTGACACGACGAGAAACCGAACCGGAGTGCCGCCGTTCCCAGCGACCCCGGTTCTGGTGTTGTGCGCGTTCGCCCGACCGGCGAGGTGTGCTCACCGATTCGAAACCGGTAGTAGAACCACGTGTCCGATGGGAGGGATTCAGCGATTGCATGGACGCTGTGCCCAAATTCGCGCGGCGCGACGTGGATTGACGACGTGACTAGGTCTTCGAACCCGTCATCGAACGAGACGTCGACCGCGACCTCGAGGTCGCCCTCTGTCAACGGCGTAGCTTGCTCATGGGACGAAATGAGTCGAGTCCACAAGACGACCGAGTCGGCAGCAGGGTCCCCCGAAGCAACTCCAAGCGCAAAGGGAAACGATCCCGAATACGGCGGCGCATCTACCAGAAGCCGAGCTGGCTCAGTGGTCGTTGTCGGCTCAACCACCGCTGGTTCGGTCGCCGTCTCAGCAACTTCAGTTGTTGCAGCCGACGAGCCCGACACATCTGGCGTCGAGGTCGTGCAGCCAGCGGCCGCGACTCCGACAGTTCCGATGATCAGTCGTCGACGTGAGAACTCCACGTCGACTTTGTATCAGGTCAGGAGCAGCGCTGCAGGGGTCCGAGTGGCCCGTCGACGGAGTCGACAAGAGCGGGGGAGAGTCGTTAGGAGCGTGCCGATATCATCAGGCGCGCAGCGCCAATCGGCTAAGTACCTAGGCAGCTCGCCGATCTTCACCCGGAAGGTAGATATCTTCGCCTTCGATCGACATGCCCGATCCGCCAGCATCTGCCTCAGGCGGAATCCACGAGTTGGGGTCATAGGGGTTCTTCCCATACGGGGTGAACATGTCCTTCGTCGCCGTCGCGGTCGCAAGGTAGAGCGTAAGCAAGACATTCAAACCTGGAATGAACATCAGCACCGCCAGCGCAAAGCTTTGATCGAGATCTTTCAACCGGCGTCCTGCGTTCATCATCAGGAGGAAGAACAAGACCACTAGGCCAACAACGACCAGGCCAAGAGCCGACGAATCGTAGGTGTAGGTATCTGACTCGAACAGGCGCGAATCGAGCGGAATCGGATCGACGGCGATCCCGAGTTTGAGGACGTAGCGAAGCAGTGCCCAGGTCATCCCAAAGACTGCGATCGCGACAGCAATGAACTCAGCTTGGCCGGCGCGAAAGATTGTCGTAAAGAACCGCATAGTGGTTCATCGAACGAACGCGAGCCTCGGTTGAGCGGGAACCCGCCATTTGGGTCGTTCTGCCTAGAACGTGCTTCGACGGGCGAGTTCGTTGGCGAGGTCGTCGAATTGGGTGATTGCGAACAAGATGCCGACGACGGCCATCAGGACGAAGCCAACTTTGGTAACGACCTGGTTCGAGGTCTTCTCCTTGAAGGCAGGAAAGACAACGTCGGTCGCGGCGACAATGATGAACGGGATGAACAGCCCGACGATGAAGGCGATCGTTCCCGGGATGTGAACAAAGGGCTCGCGGCCAGCGCCGTTAATGACATCGCCAAGAGCTGGACCAACGCAAGGGATCCAGCCCCACGCTCCAGCGAGACCGGCAACACCAGCGGAGAGACCGTCGGTTGCGGCGGTGTCCTTCTTCCATGCGAGGAACGCGCTAGCGAGGATTCCGACGCCCAAAATAATCTGGGTGCTGGTGCCGCCGTCACCGAGTGTGAAATCGCCGAGCGGCCAAAAACCGGAGAAGCGAAGCCACGCGACCGTGATCGCAACGGTGGTGAACACCGCAGTGACGAGCACCGCTCGACGTCGACCCGAAAGCGCTACTGCGACGCCAGGAATGACGAGTAGCCAACTACATGGCAACCGAAGGCTCTCGGTGCCTTCGAAGAGCAGATCGATCATGAAGCGCCGGTTGGCTCTGGTGGGTTGTCGAGGAGATAACGAACGGTCTGTTCGAGTTCTTCGTAGTCACCCTCGCCAATGTGATCGAAGCGGATGTCGCCGTTCTGGTCGACCACGTAGGTGCGTGGCCAGAAGCGTCGGCCGCCCTCTTGCCATGCACGGAAGTTCTCTTTGTTCGTATCGATCGCAACCGGCCAAGTCACGCCGAGGTCGACGACGGCTTGTTCGATGCGTGGAATTTCTCGCTCGAAATCGAACTCGGGAGCGTGGACGCCAATGATGTCGAAGTTCTCATCGGCAAGGTCGGCGTAGAGGGCTTGGGTGTGGGGGATTCGGTTTTGGCAGTTGAAACAGCCAAAGGTCCACATCTCGACGACGAGCACTTGACCGTCGAAGTCATCGATTGACTGTTGTTCGGTATTGATCCATCCGTCGAGGTTCACAAGGCCGAGGCGAGGACCGTAGTTTTCCGGCACGGGAAACGCAGGCTCGGCGGGGCCAGCTTCGCCGATCGACGTGGTTGGTGCGTCGCCGATCGCGTCTTCTGGAGGCGCGGTTTGTTGCAACGCGGCTTCAGTGTCGGCACTTGCAACCGTGTCGACATCGTCCTCACCGGTGCCGCCGAGGCCGACGACAGCAAGAATGCCAACACCAACAATGAGAATGAGCCCAGCAAAAATCCGTGATGCCATCTCGTAAGAGTAGGCAGAAATGGGCACCGGCCTGAGTCGATTTCGGGACGATTTACGAGTTGTTCACTATGGGTAAGAATGGGACAAGAGGCGTTGGTGAAGTCGGACAGGAGGGTTTGCCGTTGGCCGCTCGAAGGTGCGTCCGCTAGTTTCTCGACGTGATCTTGAGCGACCGAACAATCCGTGAGCACCTCGAGGCGGGGACCATCACCATCGATCCGATCGATGAGACCGCGGTTCAGCCCTCGTCGGTCGACGTCCGGCTCGACCATCGATTTCTGGTATTCCGCAATCACACCCGCGGCCTCATCGATGTCAAACAAGACCTATCCGACCTGACCGAGTCGGTCGAAGCATCTGATAATGACCCGTTTATCTTGCACCCCGGAGAGTTCGTGTTGGGCTCGACGCTCGAGCGTTTGGCACTCCCCGACGATCTTGTCGCCCGACTCGAGGGCAAGTCGAGCCTTGGACGCCTCGGCCTGCTCATTCACTCAACGGCAGGCTTCGTCGATGCTGGCTGGGACGGGCAGATCACCCTTGAGCTCTCGAACGTCGCCAGCCTTCCAATCACGCTTTACCCGGGGATGAAGGTTGGCCAGGTCAGCTTCATGCAGATGACAACGACCGCGGACAACCCGTACGGGTCGGGAATCATTGGTTCGAAGTACCAAGGCCAGGTCGGTCCTCGTCCGAGTCAGTACTGGAAAAACTTCGAGTGAACTCCCGTCGAATCCGCCCGGCCGATGTGTTCATCCGGGGGTTCGGCACGAGCGAAGGCATCGAGTGGGGCCTGTGGCTCGCGATCACGGTGTATTGGATCGTCGAGCTCGATCTGTCCCTGACACAGCTCGCTCTTCTCGGCGTAGCGCTCGAGTCTGCGGTCATTGTCTCGGAGACCCCGACCGGCGTGGTGGCCGACGTCAAGAGTCGCAAGTGTTCGCTCATCATTGGCCAAGTACTGATGGGAGCGAGCTTCGCGTGGACGTTCGCCGTCGAAAACATATGGATGCTTCTCGCAAGCCACGCGTTGTTGGGAGTCGGCTGGACGTTTCAATCCGGGGCCGATGCGGCGTGGATTACCGATGAGGTCGCGGGCCAGCGACGTGGCGACGCGTCGTCTTTGAACGAGCCCGACACGTCGGGCAACGACGTCGAGCAACTGTTGCTGAAGCGTGGCCGTGTCGGGATGGCGCTTTCGCTCGTCGTCGGGCCCGTCACGATCTTGCTGGGATGGTGGCAGTCGGTGCGCTTCGTCGGGTTCGCGTTAAGCGTTGCGTTCATTCTGGTTGCGGTCTGGCTTGCCTTTGCGATGTCCGAGGAGCACTTCACGCCCGGGTCCGAGCGCGGCGTTGGGTTCAGCCAGACGCTGCGCGACGGCGTCGGTGTGATTCGCGATCAGCCACGGCTTCGGACCTTGGTGCTCGTTGCGGCACTGCTCTTCGCTGGGGCCGAGATCTTTGGTCGAATTGGCCCCGTGCACTTCCTCGACAGTGTCAGCGGAGGAGAGCAGAGCAGTGGCGAGTCGCTCTTCGCACTCGGGGTGCTGTTCATGCTCATCGCACTCGCGGGGCTCGTGCTCAACACCGTTGCATCGAAGCGATTGGATCGCGATGGCAATATTTCCCATGTTGCTGGTGTGCTATTGCTGATCGCAGCCCTCGGTGGTGTGCTTGCATCGAGCACGAGCCTCATCGCCCTCGTCGGTATTGGGTTCCTCTTGCAAGACGCAGTGCAGGAGTCGATGTATCCGGTTATGGAGGGTTGGGCGAATCGTGACGCGCCGACCGAGGTGCGCGCGACCGTTCACTCACTCGTCGGTCAGACGACATCGATAAGCCAAATCGCTGGCGCGATCGTGTTAGGCGCCTTGGCCCAAGCAACGTCGGTGCAGGTCGGCCTCGGCGCCGCCACCATCCTTATCGGCATCGCCGCACTCGTCGCCCTCCGCCCCGGCCGTGCACCATAAACCGCCTGTTCGCACGAGCTCTCTTACCTTCCGTTCATGGGGACAGGCCCCATTACGTGGGGACAGGCCCCATTACGATTTTGTAATGATGGTTAGCGGGAGGAGCGGTTTGCAGCGGCGTCAGACCAACTCTTCCGAAGATGGGTACCGTCGATTTCGTTTATCTTCTTGAGCGCTCGGCGATGATTGGACTCGTTACCCGTCAGGCGTGCGACCATTTCTTCAGCGGTCAGTTTGGTGCCGTAACGGTTGACGCGATTCTGTATTCGGCCGGCGCGCGAGTGCATCTTAAGAGCGCTCGGCATCACCCGGCTGGTGAGACTGTTTTCAGGAATCGTTGAAAGCCCGGAAGGCTCGAATCCAGTATTGGTCAGACGGTCACCGAGGCGCGTCTCGACGAGTTTGATATCGAGCGAAGACATGTCGTCTCGCCAACTCTTGGCCTTTGTCGGGTCGGGAACGTCGTAGTCGGTCGTGGCCGCATACGACATCATCTCGGATGTGTAGTCGACGCCGACGAACTCACAGATCGTTTCAAGTACTTCTTCGTGGTCGGCCATTAGGTCGGCGAAGTGCACGGGGAGAATCTGTTCGGGCGCCACGCGCTCCTGTAGTTTGCGGAAGGCGTTATCACCTTCGATCCACTTATCGAGGCCGAACCACACGTTCCCGGCCCAACCCATGTTTACTGCGGATCGTGCAACGTCTCGCGGGTCGCGGAGCAAGTGAATGAACGTTGCCTCAGGCCAGATGTGCAGAGCCTTGAGGTAGTCGAAGTGAATGGTCGCTCCAACAACGGCTGCGTCTTTGCGAGCGACGCGCTTTTCGAGGAAACCGCAGATGAGCGCTCGGTAGTCGAGGTCAGGGTCGATCTCGAAACCGGACTGTTGGAAGATTCGATCAATCTCCATCTCCTTGGCGAAGTCTTCAATCGAAGGGAACGAGCCGTCTTCGTCGATGTGGCTGACGGCGTACTCAAATTCCTCGCCGAAAGAGATCTCTGGATGTGAGTCCAACATGAGTCTGAGAAGGGTCGTACCCGAACGTTCGGCTCCAACGAGTAGCACCGGTGTTTCGACGTTCGCTGCCGTTCGAACTGCGCCAGCAGGCGGCGCGAGCGAAAGGTGCCGTTTTGCTTCTGTGCGAGGCTCGTGATCCGAATCCCACGGACCGGGGTCGTAGGCATTGGGGTCGTACGCTGGCAAGTCGCTCATAGAGCAATGTCATCGGCGCGAATCGTCGCATACCTTGAGGGTCCGAATTAATCGACCCTTGTGCCACAAGGACTATGAAATTGCTGCGGCCCTAGTCTTGTGCGGTCGCGTTGTCGGGGGTTTCGTCGGGGATTGGCGGCAATGCGCTGGTCTTTCCCGGACGACTCTTGGCGAGCTCGCTCGCTTGGCCGACCCAATCGTCTCGGTCGATGCGACCGGTGAACGACAGGAAGTTGTCGAGGTCGGCAATGTAGTCGGCGGGGAACGCTGCGATCTGTTCGTAGGTACGAATGCCGATCTCGTGGAGGAGCGATTCGAGCTTTGGGCCAACGCCCTTGATGACCTTGAGATCGTCAGGCTCGGCCGTGCGCCACGCAGCCGAGTCACTCGAGTCGACCGAGCCTGTGGCTCCAGCAGTGGCGGGAGCTGCTGCTTGGAGGTTGCGCAGCGCTGCGGCAAGTGCCGATACATCCTTCTTGGGCTCTTGGTCTGGCTGCGGCTCAGGTTCAGCCGCAGGGGCTTCGTCGCGTGGCGGCAGTGAATGATCAGGAATGGCCAATACATCGGGCTCAGGAGTCGGCTCTGGCTCAGCAATTACCTCTGGTTCAGCCTCAGCCTCGGCAACAACCTCAGGCTCTGGCTCAGGTTCGGCAACAACCTCAGGCTCTGGCTCAGGCTCAGCAATCACTTCTGGTTCAGCCTCGGCAACAACCTCAGGCTCTGGCTCAGGCTCAGCAATCACTTCTGGTTCAGCCTCAGCCTCGGCAACAACCTCAGGCTCAGGCTCAGGGTCGGCAATCACTTCTGGTTCAGGTTCAGCCTCGGCAACAACCTCAGGCTCAGCCTCAGCGACTACCTCAGGCTCAGCATTGGTCACCATCTCGACTTCAGAGTCGGTGGCTGCCGGAGCATCGAGAACCGCAGTCGCAGCTGTAGCGACAGCAGCGGTTGCGGTTGCGGTGCCGATGCTGACCGGCGCTTCGAAGATCGGGGTCAGTGCTTGGCGCGCGGCAATCTCGTCGCCCTTTTCCAACGCTTCGAGCATGTGGATTGCAATATCGGCGACCAATACTTCGTCCTCGTCAACGCCCTGACCCTTCACGCCATCGTCGATCATGACGTAGCAGAACGGACACGCCGTTGCGATGCGGCTCGCCCCGGTTGCGAGAAGTTGCTGGCTGCGCTCGACGTTGACGTCTTTGCCGGTCGTCTCTTCCATCCAGAAGCGGCCACCGCCAGCGCCACAGCACATCGACTTGGTGCCATTCTTTTCGGCCTCGAGGACCTGCACACCGCCGAGCGAACCAATGACCTTGCGAGGTGCGAGGTACACATCGTTGTGGCGCCCGAGGTAGCACGCATCGTGATAGACGATCCGCTCGGCGAGCGATGCGTTCGTCATGTCGAGATCGCCATCTTCGATGAGTTGTTCGAGGAACTCGCTGTGGTGGATGACCTCATAGTGCCCGCCGAGTTGCGGGTACTCGTTGGCGAGGGTGTTAAAGCAGTGCGGGCATTGCGTGATGATCTTCTTGACTCCCATGCCATCGAGCGTCTCGATGTTTTGCATTGCGAGCAGCTGGAAGATGTACTCGTTGCCGGTTCGACGCGCCGAATCTCCCGTGCAGTTCTCGGCCGGACCGAGAATTGCGTAACTGACACCGGCGCGGTTCATCAACTTCGATAGCGCCTGGCTGACCTTCTTGTTCTTGTCATCGAACGAGCCAGCGCAGCCAACCCAGTACAGGTACTCGGCTTCGAGCGGTTCGTCACCAGCAAGAACAGTGACCGAATCATCGACAACCCAATCGGCACGATCGGCTTGGCTCAACGCCCACGGGTTCATCTGGTTTTCCATGCCGCGATAGGCATTGCCCAACTCGGTTGGGAAGTCCGACTCCATCAGCGACAGGTAACGGCGCATGTCGAGGATCTTGTCGAGGATCTCGATGTTTACCGGGCAGATCTCGTCACACGCACGACACGAGGTGCACGCCCAAAGCTCTTCGGTGGTCACCCGGTCGAACATCCAATTGGTCGGCACGGCAATCTCGGCATCGACCGACAGCGGCGGCGAGACCTCGGGTGAACCAGTGCGGGCCATGACCTCGCCGGTCTTGAGCACGATCTCGCGAGGGTCGAGTGGCTTGCCGGTTGCGTTCGCTGGGCACACGCTCGTGCAACGCCCACACATCGTGCACGCGTCGGTGTCGAGCAGTTGTTTCCACGTGAACTCTTCGATCGTCGACACACCGAACGATTCGGCCTCGGTCTCGAGAAGGTTTGGCATTGCCTTCATTGCACCCTTCGGACGATCCTTTGCGCTGAGGTACATGTTGAGCGGCGAAGTGAAGATGTGGCGCAACATCGTGATCGGCAGGAGGATCAAGAAACCGACGAAGCTCAGCACGTGCGCAATCCACCAAGCCTGATGCCAGCCAGCGATGTTGGCGCTGCCATCGACGAGGGTTGCGAGCGGGTAGCCAACGAAGCTGAAGCGTTCGAATTCGGGCATCCCATCGAGTGCAATGCGGTAGGCCTCGGCTCCAAAGCCGGTTACGCCGATAGCGAGGAACGTGCCGAGAATGACGGCGTGCTCGGGCTTGGACTTCACCCGGATGCGGTAAGGACGGAAGGCCCGCGGGCCGTAGCGGCGAAGGATCGCCCAAACAATCGAGATGGTAAAGATGAGGCCTGCGCCATCGCCAACGACCGCGTACGCGCGATACACGTCGCCTTCGAGGAATTTCAGCGCAGTCGGCACCTGGTGGTCGATCTCGAGCACCGTCGTAACGCCGAGCAAGATGACAAAGCTGAAGTACATCATCGAGTGCATAAGACCCGCGCCTGGCTCGCGCATCAGGGTCTTCATGTAGACGCCAGCACGGAAGTTCTTGAGTCGCTCTTTGGTGTGACCCGACCGGTTGTCTGGCTTGCCGCGCTCCCAGTTCTTCATGCGCAGTGAGAACACCCAGCCGCCATACGCGATCATCAAGGGCAACAGGACATAGAACGAGAGTCGGATCGATCCGGGGATATTGCCAAAGACCGTCCGGTGGACCGGGTTATCGGTCTTGAATTGGAAGACTTCGGCGGCAATGCCCGAGAGCGCAGTGAAGATCGCAACACCGATGCCAATTGTGAGCACGAGGCGTTGAGGCGAGACGCGTGAGTTCATCGCCACAATCTACTTGCTCGTAACCGCAAGGGCCGTACTGCGTAAGGGTGCTTTTTGAACGGCTTCCGCGTCGGGGAGCACGACTACTCGCCGGGAATGCTCGGTGATATTCGCCCAGAAGGCGAAGTTACGAATTCAACTCGATGTGGTGCAAAATCTCGATGGTCGCAGCGTCCCACGCAGCCTGTGGTGTTTCGACCCCGGCCTGAACACGTGCCAGTGCGTCGATAAGAATTTCGGTCGCGATGATTCGCTCGACGGTTGCGAGGCGAGTCGATCGACCCTCCACGACCGGAGCATACTGCGCCCCAATGCTCGGCATGGCGAGGAAGAAGGGATCGGTCCCGGCGTGCACGGTGCCGTCGTCATGAGCATCCTGAGCCGCGGGCAACGGGCCTTCGCCCTTCGCGAATGACCGGCGCTGGACCAACGGATCGGTCAGCGTCAAGATGAGGTCGAGGGCAACATCGACCTCATCACTTCCCGCAGCAATTGCCAACTGGAGGCCTCCGATGCTCGAGCTTCCACCACCGGGGGTCTGGGAGTCTGCGGGCAGCGCAATGCCAACCCACTTCCCAGCACTGTCGGGATGGGCTTGACCAATTCGAGAACGCGTCGACCACGGCGAGATAACGGCACCAAAATCATCGCTTGCGATCTCGGCTTGCCAAACACTCTCGCCGGGGGTCAAATCCCGAGCGAGCGGGCCAAGGTCGCCGAGGTTGGGGCACGGGTTCGCCCCGATGGTCGGCGCTCCAGCCGTGATCATCGACAAGTTCCACGCCCGCTCCAACTCGGCCCGCGTCGCCTCGCTCAGTTGGTCACCGTCAGCCTCGAGCGGCGCCCGGCTCTGCGAAAGGATTGCCCGAAGCATCTCTTCACCATCTGCGAGGAATGCTTTGCCCGATGTCTGCACGAAGGCTCCTGCTCCGTCGAGAACGTCGCACCACGAGTTCGCCGTTACGAGCTGATCAATAATCTCAGCCGAGGCGAGGTCGGAGCGGACGAAGAGCAGTTGCGCGTCGACGTCGAGCGGCAAACTAATCAGCTCGCCACCAATGCCGATGCCCTCATTCCAGCGACTCGCCAAAAAGTCGGACTCGCGATCGGTGAGGCCAGCTCCTCCGGCGCGAAAGACCGAAAGATCGACGAAGAGTTCAGGATGTGCGCGAGCCGCAGCGCCGTACTCGCTATCTATCGCAACGATGTCGACCGGCGCTGGAGGACGAGTCCCCTCGAGAATCCAATCGTGGTGGTCGCGTGGCGAGTCGGCGACGACTTCGACCGAGATCGTCGGATGCTCGCGCTCCCATGCCGCAAGCGCGGTTTCAAAGCCCTCGATCCGCGAGGTCGAGATTCGGATTGTCGTGGCTTCGGCATCTTCGACCGACATCGCCATTGATTCCGATGGCACGTTTCCGCATGCAGCCGCGACGAGCGCGAGTAGAAGGCCAAGGACGAGGACCGTGAAGCGATTCATCGTTGTTCACCCGACTGGTTTCGGACCGAATTGCGGTCCTGTTGTGCCTGGTCCACCGTGATCTCGATGAACTGCTCGAGCGGTCCTGGCTTTCCGGTGTACCAACCCTGAATACGGTCGCAGAACACCCGCCGCAACGCGTTCAGCTCTTCGAGGTCTTCGACTCCTTCGCCAATCACGGTCATGTCCATCGCATGGGCCATCTCCACCGTCTTTTCGACGAGTGTCGCTGCGCCGCGATCGTGAACCATCGGGGTCACAAGCGAACGATCGAGCTTGAGAATCTGTGCGGGGAGTTTGTTGAGGTAGGAAAGATTGCTCTGGCCCGAACCAAAGTCGTCGATCGCGATCTTGACACCGAGCTCTCGAAGCTCGGTGATTCGGCTCAAGCTTTCCGGGGTGACGGTCGCGCCCTCAGTGATTTCGAAGACCACCCGCGAACGCTGCGCATTCGCTGCCGTGAGGATTCGTTCGACATCGACGAGGATGGTCGGCGACAAGAGTTGAACCGGTGACAGGTTGACCGCAACATACGGTCGGTGGCCCTTGAGGAAGGGAAGCGCGGCGCACGCCTCCTGGAGGACGAACTCGCCAATGCCGGCGATCATGCCGGTCTCTTCGGCTACCGAAATGAATTCGTCTGGAGCGATTGGATCGCCATTCATCTTTCCTCGCACGAGGACCTCGTAGCCCTCGGTGCTCATCGTGATCGCGTTGACGATCGGCTGGAAATGCACGAACAGGTCGTTGTTCGCAATGGCATGAGAGAGCCAGTCGATGATGATGCTTCGGCGCGCAAGCTTCTCCCGATGGGAGTCCTCGAAGGCCAGCACTTCGACCTTCCGGCCGCTCGCCTGCGCAATCGCGGCGGAGACATTCGTGACCGCTTGTGTGAGGTCCCGATCATCGAGTGAAACCTCGTCGTAGGCAATCGTCGCTCCGAGGTCGATCTGGACACCGTTGACAATGAATGGCTCCTCGAACCGCGCGGCGAGCGCCTCGGTCAGACGGTCGCGAAGCGCCGCTGGTGCAATGACCGCAAAGTCCGGGTCGGTGATGCGTGCGAGCACCGCTTCGAAGTCGAGGTCTGTGTCGGTGTCGTCGATCACTCTGCCGACGACAGCTGCGAGCGACACCGCGGTCGATCGGAGGAGTTCATCACGGTTGCTACGACCCAAGAGGCCATCGAGCTCGTTGAGGCGCTGAGGCTGCACGCCGATGATCGACCATGGGATCGACCGGTCGGCTTCTGCAATAAACCAGTGACGGGCGTACTCGGAGTTCGGCAACCCGGTGAGCAAGTCGTGGCCGCTGATGTGGTGTGCACGCGACTCGGCTGCCTGACGACGGTGTGCCTGAGCGAGAATCTGGGCTGCGGTGTCGATCAGTGAGAGGAGCGGGTCGATGTTCGACGGTTCATGATCGCCAAACGCGAGGACGAGCACGGCCGGTGGCCCTTCGGGAAATTCGACGAGGCTCGCAATGCCGCTGCGGTCTCCAAGGTCGACCGCTCGGGCCGCTCGTGCGCTCGACGGCAACTCGAGCGCCGAAATGCTGGGTTCGAGATTCACACCGAGGTTTACCGTCGGCGGACCGCTCGGGTGGCGGTGAAGGTGGGCTGTCGAACCAGAAACGGCCGACGGAAGATGCTCGAGAACCGCAGCGGTCAGCTGTCGTGCGGTCGTCGCCACCGCCGCATCACTCGAAATCGATGCGACCGTTCCGCGACGATCCAATTCCTCGCGTTCGCTCGTTCGATGCTCTTCTCCGGTGGCGAGGGTCGAATTCATCGTCTCGGCAAATCGGAGCCAGTCGCCCGCGAGGTCATTCGTGACGATGCGCTTCCCGTAATCGCCAGCCGAAATCGCGCCTGACACGGTGTTGACGTCCTTCCAGAGCTGATCCATCGTCGACGAGATCGACGTGAACGCGCGACTCATCTCACCGATCTCGTCGGGAGAGAAGTCGGTCATGTGCGCAGGCTCGCCACGAGCCAGGAGACGAGCGCTAATGGTGAGGTTCGAGAGCGGTGAGGTAATACTTCGTCGCAAGGACTCGGCGATCAACATCGCAAGCACGATGACGATCAGCGCAAACGCAGCGAGGACAGTCAGACGCGTAACCTCACTGTCGACAGCAGTTTCGATATCGGTTTGCAGGGCGCCCAACTCACTGTCGACGAGCGCGTTCAGTGCAGCGGTTCGGTCCGCAGCAGCTGGTTCCCACCGCAATCGATCAAACGAACGATCTTGCCTCACCGAATCGAACGAGCCTTGACGGATCAAGTTCAGTTGTCTCCACGAGTCGCTGATCGTGATCGCTTCGAAGTCGCCGATCGCTGTTTGGCTTCCCTCTTCGCTGAAGAGGCTCAGGTAGGTAATCGCCGACGTGTGCAACGCGTTCAGGCGAATCGGATCGATCTGATTTCGACGCGTCTCGAGATCCTCTCGGCGGAGAAGTTCCTCGCCAGCGAGGAGTGATTTAAAGGCGTTCGCCCGCTGCTCTGCCAGACCGAGCGGGGCCGTTTCGATGATGACCGCAATATCCTCTTCGATCGCAGCGATGAGGTCGTCGTAGAGCAACGCGGCTTCAAACTCACGATTGTTCGCTACGAGAAGTCGAGCCTGCTGGAGATCTTCGACGAAGGCAGCGCCACCAACAAACCCGATCTCGCGGAGCGCAAAGTCGAGGTCGTCTTGGGTCATCTCGATATCGGTCGAGTTCGTGATCGTTGTGGTCTGACTATGAAAGTCGCGTTCAATCTGGAGCGCCGAACGAATCTCGACGTTCGCTCGAATCTCCTCGGTCGAGTCGGAAAACCTTCGCAAGTCTTGGAGTGCAGAAATGTCGGAGTAGCTCAACACACCGACTAGCGCCAGCAGAAGTAGGGGAGCGACGATGATCGACAGCAATAGGCGCGGCCCAATGCGGACGGTTCGCAAAATCCGCGTCACCAGGCGCGCGCGGTTCGGTTCTTCACCTCCACCTGAACTACCTGGTGGGCGCTGCCCGCCCCGTCGTTTTCGAGCCATCGATGGACAATCGGCACCACGACTCGCATTTTCATAGGCACATTGGTGCCTCGCGACACGAGGGCGGGCAATTTTGTCGCCGAAGCATCACGGAAAGGCGTCCGTGTGGACAAACTTTCACGCTACGTGGTGAAGTCTCATCCGGATGCCTAACGATATCGAGACCCTCTGGGCGCTCGTCGCTGGACTCCTTCTGCTCTTTACGAACCTCGGTGCGGTCGTAATGCTGGAGGGCCTGACGCGACGGCGCAGTGCGCTGACGGTGTCTGCGCGCCATCTCGCGGCCTTGAGCGGAGCGGTCTTGGGGACGGTCGGTGCAGCGGCTTTACAGTCGGGTCGATTTGCTGGCAGCGATATCGTGACGGTCGATTTTGGCTCGAGCGACCAGCTCTGGCTCGCCACGTGCACGGCGATCTTGACCACCACTTTGGCCATGGCCGGCCTGGCCGAACGGTCTACCGTCATTGCAAACCTCCTCGTCGGCGTAGCAATGGGTGCGGTCGTCGTACCCCTCGTCGCTTCGGCGCGTATCGAAGACGGGCTTCTCGCTTCCATCGAATTTGGTCAGGCGAGCTTCATCGATACTTCGGCAGCGTCGCTCTTCGCGCTATCGGGAATCGCCGCCTTTGTCGGGACGACGATCATCGGCCCCCGCCGCGGTCGCCGCGGACGAGACGACGCCGTGCGGACGATTCCAGGAAAGTCGATGCCGGTGGCAATGGTTGGTGGCCTTCTCATGATCCCGGCGATGATTGGGGCGCTCGGACGCCCAGGTGATGAGTGGAATGACGAAGTCCTCGACGCCGCGCTCGGGGTGCTCGTCGGCGCTGGCGTGGGTGGCGTTGCTGGCCTGGTGTTTGGGTCGGTCTTGGTTGGGCGAGCATCGCTTGTCCCGGCGCTACACGGCGCTCTGGCAGGTGCCGTTTCTACGACCGGCGACCCGTTCGGCGCAACCCGATTTAGCCAGGGCGTAGTCGGGTTTGTCGGAGCAATTCTGGCGCTGAGCAGTGCTCGCTATCTCAAACGGGTCGATATCGATGACCCGGTCGGAGTCGTTACGACCTTTGGCATCGCCGGACTCTGGGGGGCTATCGCTGTTGGAATCGGAAGTGGTGATCAGTTCCTTGCCCAACTGCTCGGCATCTTCTTGATCGCAACCTTCACGATCATCGTGATGGGGATCATCTTTGCGTTCCTCCGGATTTTGCGACTGCTTCGAATTAGTACCGAGATCGAAGTCGCAGGGCTTACGCCGTAGCGATTGGTGCGTGCGCACATTATGGTCGGCTGATGAGCACCGCAGTTCCGTTTCCAAACGTTCAACCACCCGGTTACACGTGGCTCGAAAACGAGCCGTTGTTCGACCCGGAACGTCACCTTCAACTCGAAGCACCCGAAGAGATCATCATGCTCTCGGACCTCGGCTATGGAGAGGAACAGATTGCCGACAAGGCAACGCCGGTCGCCTGCTCGTCACCGTTTCGTCTGCTGAGTGAAGAAGGCGCCGAGGTTATGCTCGAGACTGCCCGGCGGTTGCGTCCCTTCGCCACACCAGCCGGCGAACGCATCGAGCGAGTCGTACGCGGCGGTACCTACCGATCGCGCTGGCTCCGCGATCTTGCCCTCAGTTCTGACGTCACTGCACACCTCGCAACGATCTATGGAATCGACATTGCACCACACGCAATGCCACTCCACCTCGCGCATCTGAACTACGAACCATCGAGCTTGGCTAACTCCATCGACAAGTGGCACCACGACACGCTTCCGCTCGACTTCGTCATGGCTGTCACCGACCCCGCCCTCGTCTCGGGCGGTCGCTTCGAATACTTCCTCGGGACCAAAGACGAAGCCGCCGAGCTGGCAGCGCGCGGAGAAACTCCCCCCGAGGACCGGCGCGTGGCCCCCGACTTCGACGGCCCGGGATATGCGATTGCCCTCCACGGAAACATGGTCGTGCACCGGGCGGGCGAACTCACCGAAATGTGCGAGCGCATCTCGATGGTGAATGGCTACGTCGCCCTCGATACCTCGCTCAATACCCAAAGCCGATCACGCGACCTGCTCGCCGTCGACCCGCCCGAAGTCCTCTACGCCGAATGGGCAAAGTACTCCGCATGGCGTTCTGCTGGCCGCCTCCAACGACTCGTCGACTCACTCGAATTCACCAGCGACAAAGACGCCGTGATCGCCGAACTGCAAAGCGCAATCGCCGACGTCCAAGAAACCATCGACGACATGACCCAAGGCGAACAACCCATCCACCACTACGAATAGCTGCGCTTCCGCCTCCGGCGGCCGTTCGGAACCCGCAGGGTTCCCGGCCACGGAGGCGGTGCGCCATAGGCGCCGCTAGCGCTGTTGTGGCGTCAGCTTCACACTCTCGCGACTGGGTGAGCAGTCCACCTCTTCCCCTCCAGGAGCCGTTCCAGTGCCACGGAGGCGGTGCGCCCGAGGCGGTTTCTGCGCCGTCGCAGCTCTCACTCTTGTGGAGACCTGTTGATAGTGATTGAACGCAGGTGCGGAACTCGCCCGACATCTGCAGCGAACGAGCGAAGCGAGTGATGCGAAGCCGAGGGCGAGGGGCGTGCCGGTGGTCAACCACGGGCGATGGAGGTGGCGCTAGAGGGATTACGCAGAGATGAGCGAAGTGGCGGCGCGGCGAAGGGCCAGTGAGTTCAGGGGTTTGACGAGCCACTGATCCGCGTTGGACTGCTCGGCTAAGAAGGCGTCTGCTTCGCGGTCCAGCAGCAGGAGAATTGGAGTCTCGGGGATGCGGCCGGCGCCGATCTCTTGTTTGATGAGTAGCGACGTGGCGACGCCGCCCATGTTGCCGATCTGGAGATCGAGAATGAGCAGTTCTGGTTCGACCGATCCAATGGCTTCGGCAACGTGAGCACCCTCGCGCACTCGGTGAATATCGTGTGTTCCGCTGAGGGCTGCAGTGATGTCGTTGAAGAGCCAGTCGGCGTCGGTGGCAAGTAAGAGATTTGGCACAAAACAACACTACCGCCCAGAACGCGGCTCTTTGCGAGCCGATTACAGGACTATGTCGTCGGACACTTCGCAGGTGCCGAGGCCGCCGTGGTGGGCTAACCTTTGGCCTTCGCCATAAGAACGAGCGTTAACCACCTGGTTGCGCAGCTCAATGCGAGGTACGAAAACGTGTTGGAAATCAATGTTGAAGCCGGTGACGAAGGTCAGAACCACCACATCTTGCGCCTCGTTGGAGAAGTAGACGCGTACACCGTTGGAGACTTCCGGGAAGCCCTGTCGGGTATCGAGGATGTGCATTGGCTCATCGTCGATCTTTCTGAAGTTCCGTTTATGGACTCGGCTGGCCTCGGCGCGCTCATCGGTGGCATCCGCCGCGTGCGAGAAGCCGATGGCGACGTTGCTGTAGTGAGTACGACCGCCGGGCTCAACCGACTACTCCACACCACCGGCTTTGACCGCATTGTTCGCGTGACCGAATCGGTCGACGACGCGCTCGCAGCCCTCGCCGAGGCCTAGTTCACGGCGTCTCGCCCTTCCTTCTTGCCGGGGTCAACTCTCCTGATTGAGTTACTTGGCCTGATTGAGTTGATTGGCAAGTTCGGTGATGCCAGCGAGGCTCGTCACCGGCGTGGCCAAGTCGTTCACCGAAACGAGTGGGAGCTCGGAGTGTTGCCCATGCTCGGCGAGATTCGCGATCTCGGCGTTGCGGCGCAGCTGTAAGTGTTCGACGATTTCGGTCGCTGCCTTTGAGCGACTCGCGCGTGGGACAACCGCCGTGCAACGGTTTGCGATCGTCACCGACGGCTCGACGCCAGCGTCGCGTAGGTCTTCGATAAATGCGCGGGCGTTGCCGAGCGATCGTCCGGTCGGCGAGGCAACGACGATGATGCTCGCCTTGTCGCTTCGCAAGACGGTGTGGATCTCATCGCCGCGCAGTCGGAAACCTTCTTCGACGCCCTCGAAGCTTTTGAAGAAGTCGACCGCATCTCGAACGACCGTGCCGCCGACGGTGGAAACGAGTTGACCAACGACGCCGCTCAGCGCCCGATTGACAAACGATCGCCGCTTGCCGTGGACGAGCATGGTGTACATCCGATTGTCGAGCAGCCGCGCGAGCAATGTGGGGGCATCGAGGAAGGCGAGCGCATCGGAAGATGGTGGTGTGTCGACGACGACGAGGTCGATCGTTGGATCGTTGTGGAGCTGCCACAATCGCTCGACCGCCATGTACTCGGTCATACCAGCGAGTGAGTCGATGAGTTGGCCCGCCAGCGGCGATCCGAGAATTCGGTTCGCGTGATCGACGTCTTTGGCTTCGGCTCGGATGACTCGCTCGAAGGTCTTTCCGGGATCGAGCATCGTTGCGCGCAGCGTTCCACTCCCTGGAACCTCGACCTCGCGGAGCTCGTCGTCGAGCTCGTCGAGACCGAGCGCGTCGGCCAGACGCTTCGCTGGATCGATCGTGATGAGCGCAACCGAGCGCCCCTTTGCGGCCTCACGCCACGCCAGCGCAGCGCCCAAGGTCGTCTTTCCGACTCCTCCGGTTCCCACGGTGACCACGATCGGGGCGTCGAGAGCAGCGTCGAGCGCGTCGAGGTTTGAGGGTTTGTCGGTGTCGTCGTCGGCGCTTGCATCGTCATCCACTTCGGCAAGATCGAATGAGCCCGCGATGAGTTCGGCGATGTGGGTCGGGTTTTGAATGCCGTGTGGATTCTCTGGTGTTGTCCACTGCGGGACGGGCAACTCGTTCTGCAGGCGTTCGCATTGAACGGCATTTGACTCGAACCGTTGGCGGACCGACTCGCCGAATGGGTGCTTGTCGAAGCTCTTCGGTGGCCCAACGCGAGGAAAGACCCGGTTGATGACGACCCCTGCGAGGTGGATGCCGGGCTCGTCTTCGGCGTCGAAAGCGGTCTCGATCGTTTCATTGACCGGCGTTTCTTCGGGAAGTGTCACGAGCAAGAGCGCCGTCTCGTCAGCGTTGGTCAACAGCGTGTGACCGCGACTCGCCTGGTCATAGATGGGGCCTTCGGTAGCGACCTTTGCGACCATCATTGGTGATCGAAGCAACTCCCGCGCTCTCCCCGACGCTGGCCCGTCGACGATGATCCGGTCGAAGGTTCCGAGGTCGACGAGGCGGCGCAAGTAACCAACGAGCAGCACGTCTTTGATGCCGGGAACCGAGGTAGCGATGACCGAGAGTGCGCCCGATCGTTCCAACCGGTCAGCGATCAAACCCATCGACCGACCCGACAGCCACCCGGCGAGCAATCGGTCCGGCGAGATCGACATCCAGGACAGATTCTCCCGGATCGTGAAAATGCCTTCCTCGTTTGGTGGGCCGAGTTCAGATTCGGTCGTTTCCCCTTCTGAAATCAACGGGAGCAGCTGTGATTGGCCTCCGAGTTCGACCAGTAGTGTCGAATGACCATCGTTCGCGGTTTCAGTTCCTATCGCCGCAGTCAGTACGGTCTTACCGACGCCACCCTTACCAGCCACAATGAGAAGCGGAAATGGGTACTGAAAATCGCTTTGCACGTCATCATCCATTCGGGTCTCTTCGCGCCCTCGTTGGGGTACTGCTGATTGTGGCGACTCTTATTCTGGCTGCACTTCCGGCTTCTGCACAGGATGGTCCTGCGTTGGCACAGGACTCCAGTCCTGCGTTGGCACAGGACTCCAGTCCTGCGTTGG
>CALHXU010000058.1 GCA_938040365.1 uncultured Acidimicrobiales bacterium | reverse complement strand
CTCGACATTCGAAGCCAGGCCTATGACCTCACCCTCAACGGTTGGGAACTTGGCTCGGGTTCGATCCGAATCTTCGAAAAGGACGTGCAGACCCAGATCTTCGAGATCCTCGGTATTGGCGAAGAAGAGCAGATGGCCAAGTTTGGCTTCCTCCTCAACGCCTTCAAGTACGGCGCGCCACCGCACGGCGGGTTCGCATTCGGCCTCGACCGTCTCACCGCACTACTCGTCGGCGAAGAGAATATTCGAGAAGTCATTGCCTTCCCGAAGACCCAGAAGGGCGCCGACCCGCTCACCAAGGCGCCGAGTCCAGCGGACCCAGCGCACATGGAAGAACTGGGCCTGCGCATCTTGCCTCGGGAGGAGTAAGTGCTGGTTGCTCGACTTGCCTAATTCACGAACGAGATTTGAGCAACAAGTGAACGATGATCTGAACCAGCACCATCGCCAGTTTCGTAGCCGGTAACGATTAGTTCATTCGACACAAAGACATGATCGATCGGGAAGCCGAAAGGTGTGTCAAACGCCGGCCACGTCGAATGCCACCCCACTGAAAGGTGCGGGTCGTGCCACTGAGTCCGATCAAGAAAATCCTTGTACGTGGGCGACGTGGGCGTGATATTCATGTCCGCCGCGACAATGACGGGTCCAGTTGTGCGGGCCGCGAGGTCCACTACGCCGTCGATCTGAGCATCGCGCAAGTTGATCTTTCGAGTCTCGAATCGTGAGGCGTGCGGGTGCAACCCAATCACGGTTGTCATTCGGCCGTGGAGTTCCGTCTCGGCGGCCAGTAGCACGCGATCTTCGGGGCTATACGCAGAATCGACCGGCAATCGTTCGAGAGGCGATCGAGACAGAATCGCCATACCGCCGCTGAGCTGGCCGGTGCCCGCGCTGAATGGCTCAGCGATCGTATGGGGGTACTCGTCGGCGAGCAATGGCCCGAGTGTGTCCCATTGCTCAGGCAGAAGCTCATGGAGCACGGCAACATCGGCATTGCTATCGAGGATTTGCTGTGCCACTGCGTCGAGGTCTTTGTTGTTGTAGAAGATGTTGAACTGCAGGACTGTTGCCTGCTCGCTGGCCGATGCTATCCCTGGGTTCGGCTTCGGGAAGATATACGGGGCGACGATGACGCCGTTGATCACCAGGGCTAGCGCAGCGATGGCAGCTGGTCGTACGTTTCGTGTCACGAGCAGTAGAGCGACGGCCGACAGCGAAAGCGCCAGCATCTGTGAGTGCCCGTTCGCGAGTAACTCAAGGATTGGACTCAGGCGTCCGAGTAGCGCGAGCAGCGTCGCGAGGAGCGAGCCGCCGGCAAGAACGTATGGCAATGATCTCATGAGTGCCTCCACCGCATTGAACTTGCTCAAGCGGGGACATCCCGGGAATATTCCAACAACCTCATGTGCCAGTTCGAGTCGCCTCCGCGCGCCGCGATGTAACGGAGTAGGCGTGGACACCCGCACGCCCGGTAGTGTCGGCGAGAACTATGCAGCTGTACAAGCGAGATTTCATTGATTTCATGATCGAGGCTGAGGTCTTGACCTTTGGCGACTTCACGACGAAGAGCGGCCGGAAGACGCCGTACTTCGTACAAACCGGGAAGTACCGGACGGGCAGCCAGATCCGTCGACTCGGTGAGTTCTATGCCGATGCGATCGAGGCGAACTTCGGCAACGACTTCGACGTGCTCTTCGGTCCGGCCTATAAGGGCATCCCACTCGCCGTCGAAACCGCAGCCGCCCTGTCGGAGCGCGGTAACGATGTGGCCTTCATGTTCAACCGCAAGGAAGCGAAGGACCACGGCGAAGGAGGGACCCTCGTCGGTCATCAGCTCCAAGACGGCGACCGGGTGCTCATCATCGAAGACGTCACGACCGCAGGCACCTCGATCCGCGAAACCGTTCCCGTGCTGCGCGCCGCAGCCAATGTCGAGTTGGCCGGACTCATCGTGTCGGTCAACCGCATGGAACGGGGGACCGGCGATAAGGCGGCACTCGATCAGGTGGCCGAAGAGTTCTCGATGCCGACACACTCGATTGTCACCACCGAAGAGATCATCGAGCATGCCGACCTCTCCGAAGAGATGGAAGCCAAGATGCGCGCCTACCTCGCCGAGTACGGCGCCCGATAGCTTCTCTTCAGAACGAAATTTGAAGAGTGTTGGTCCTCTGGGGATCATCATGCTTCAAATTTCGTAAAGAGGAGGCGTTGTGCAGCTGACGATCATCACCGGGGCATCGAGCGGTATCGGTGCCGAACTTGCGGCCCAAGCCGCGCAAGCGGGCCACACGGTCGCAACCGTGAGTCGACGACCGGGACCCGGTGAACACCTCGCAGCAGATCTTTCAGACCCGGCAGCGTGGACGGCAGTCTCTGAGTGGGTAGACCAGCTCGTCGACTCACAAACGTGGGATCGCATCGTGTTCATTCACAACGCGGGAACGCTCAACCCGGCGGGGTTCGCCGGTGAGGTCGATGGCGATGCCTATGTCCAGAACGTGCTGCTCAACTCGGCATCGACCCAAGTACTCGGCGACCGCTTCATCACAATCGCCGAGCGGGCGGGTGTGCCCGCCCAATTTCAAGTGATCAGCTCGGGAGCGGGCAAGCAGCCGTTCCTTGGATGGTCGAGCTACTGCGCAGGGAAAGCTGCCGGTGACATGTGGGTGAAAGCCGCCGGGCTCGAACGTGCTGAGCGAGATAGTGCGGTCACGGTCGTGTCGGTCGGCCCGGGCGTTGTCGACACCGGCATGCAAGCGAGTATCCGGTCCCAGTCCGAAGAGTCGTTTCCGCTGGTGGCGCAGTTTCAAGCAATGGAAAGCCAGCTCGCATCGCCGAGCGATGTTGCTGCAAAACTCCTTCACCTCGCCAGCCTCAACGCAGGCGACCCGCTCGGCGCGGGCCGCCTACAGAACGGCACTGTCACCGAAGTCTCACAGTTCTAGAACGCTGGTCGCTACTGTTGGCTATGGCTGGTCCGTTCGAGGTTCGTCACGCGGTATTCGAAGACGCTACGGCGATCGCGACGGCCCACGTACGTAGTTGGCAGGTCGCCTACGACGGCATCGTGCCAGCAGCATTCCTCGACTCGCTCGACATTGGCGAGCGGACGACGCGCTGGGAGCAGACCCTCCGACCCGAGCCGTCGACGACCGCCTCGACAAGTGCACATGTCGCTGCGTCAGCAAACTTCGTCGCCGAGCGAAACGGCGAGGTCATCGGATTTGCGAGCGTCGGCGAATATCGGGCCGTTCCAGCCACCGATGTTGCCGAGCTATGGGCGATCTACGTGCATCCCGACCACGGACGGTCCGGTGCGGGAACCGTCCTGATGGAACACGCCAGCGAGCACTTCCTCGAACTGGGAGCGACGACCGCCTACCTGTGGGTTTTTCTGGACAACACGATCGGCCGTTCGTTCTATGAGAAGCACGGCTGGTTGGTGGTTCCCGAAAGCCAGGAAGTGCCCCATTATGTGGAGATTGGTGGCAAGAGGCTCGCCGAGGTGCGCTACTGGGTGGATCTCACGAGTTCTCGTGAGCCGAACTAGTCGGTGACGATGTCCTGAGGCGATTGTTTCGGAACAGGAAGCACGAACAGTTCGAGGCGGCCACAACGATCACACCGGTAGGCGTGGACGTCAGAACGCTCCTTCCCGAAGAGCTTTGCTCCACCCATGAGTCCCTTTTGAAGCGACCCTTGAATCCATCGGAGCGATCCGCTGGATTGGCCTTGATCCTCAAGAAAGCCGGGACTCAACTGGCCATTGCAGTGCGGGCATCGACGATCCATGCACGCCGAGTGTAGTTGGGCGACACTGGACGACGTGAAGATTCGGTCCTGGTTCGTTTCATTGCTCTTGCTGCTCGCAATGATCGCGTCGGGTTGCTCGCTCATCGGCAGCGATAGCGACGTCGTTGGCTTTCCCGACATCGATTTCGGGGTCGATGCCCACGTGTATCTCGAGACACCGCAGCGGGCCCTGCATCTTCATCTCTTCTTTCCCGACGGTCACGAACCGACCCAAGCAGCTGAGCAAGATTCGCTTGCCCCAGCGGTGTTGTTCTTCCATGGTGGCGGCTTTGCAAACACCCGGGTTGAGCAGTTCGAACGCCAAGCGCGCATTGTGGCCGAGGAGGGCATCGTCGGGGTGATCGTTGAGTATCGGGTTACCGCAGAGGGAACCACTCGTGCCGATGCCGTGTCCGATGGCCGTCGGGCGCTTGAGCAAATTCGTGCGAGCGCCGGGGACTTCGGCATCGACCCGGCTCGGGTCGCGATGGCAGGAGCGTCAGCTGGAGGAGCGCTCGCTGTCGAAGCATCTGCGGGTGCGGACGCTCTGGTGTTATTCAACCCAGCCGTGAATGCCGGTGTAGGCGGGTTCGCCGGAACGGCTCCCACGATCGTCTTTCACAGTCGCGAAGACACGATCGTCGCCTTCGAATCGGCCGAAGGCTTCTGCGACGCCGCAATCGATTGTGAACTCGTGGCCTTCGATGAAGGCGACCACGGGTTCTTCAACGACGAGCCAGCGTTCACCGAAACCGTCGACGGGATGCTCGACTTCCTCGACCGCCGCTTGTAACTCGTACAAACTGTGCCACTCTGGGTGGTATGGCGCGGCGTGTAGGCATATTGCTGACTCTTTGTTTGGCGACGGCCGCGTGCTCTGGAGGCTTCTTTCAAGACTTCGCCGAGCGAGGGGAGTGGGACGCCGATCGCCTCGATCAGATCGTTGTGCGACAGGAGGTCGACACCGATCCCTGGTTCTTCGGCGTTAGACCAGTGCCTCTAGAGGCTCTTGCTGCACAGTCCAACGGCAACCCCGAGTCGCCGTGCGGGGCCGAAGACTTCGACGCAGCGCTCTTCGAGACCACCGAACCGTTGTCGGTCTTCGCGGACGGTGCGTTCCGAGCGACGGATGCATTCGGGGGGCGTGCCAACCTCACATGGCATGCCAACCAACACGTGATCGTGATGGATTCGGGAAAGCAGGCGTGGGAAGCCGCCGAAGCGCTCAGCGAGTTGATGGAGTGCAGTTTCGAAGAAGGCGCCGAAGCCTTCGAGCCAGATCCAGAGCTGGTCGACGCGCTCTCGGAGTGGTACCAAATCGACCGTAAAGAGATCGAGGTCGACGGCGCCTCTCGAGCGTTCGTAGTCGACTATGCCCATGCGGACCACAACCGCGTTCGTTACGCCGTGGCGGCCATCGACGAAGTTCTCGTGATCGTGACCAACTTTCACCTGAACAGTTTCCCGAGGGATCATCGCCGGACCTTGGCGTACGAAACAGCGGCCGGTCGCTACCCAGATCTCTTGGCACTGAGCGAGTCCACCGGTACCGAGATCGTTCCAGAGATAGAGATGGGTCCGTCCGACATTGGTGAAGTGAC
>CALHXU010000057.1 GCA_938040365.1 uncultured Acidimicrobiales bacterium | reverse complement strand
GCTCGTCACGGAGATCTGCGTAGGCACCATTCCCCTTTCGGCCGAATCACGTCGTTGTTGACCCCGTCCAACCCTAACTCCGTATTGCTTCAGCCCTAGCGGGCTCCCTAAAACCAGCCTGCGAATCGTAAAGGAGCCTGGCACCCTTACGTTTTGCTCAGAGCCGCTAACTCCGCCACCGGCGCCCAGCCCCCCAAAACGTAAAGGAGCCTGGCACCCTTACGTTTTTGCTCCAGAGCCGCTAACTCCGCCTCCGGCGCACCGCCTCCGTGGCTCTGGAACGGTCCCCGAAGGGGAGCACAGGCGGCAGTTCGAATAGGCGAAAATCGCGACGGAGTCGCTCGCCTATTCGGACAACGCACTTCCGAAACTGATTTGGTAGAAGCCGCGGCCGGTGGTTCCGACGACGAGTCGGTCGGGGTTGGCCGGGTCAAATTCTGCGGTTCGGAGGCGATCGAGGGGGAGACCGTCGGTAACTGCGGTCCATGAGTTCCCGCCGTCGTTCGAGAGGTGCACCCCGGTCGCCGAGCTGATGTCGTTGAATGGCGGTTCGGTGGTCACGATGGCGAGTTGGTCGGGGTTCTCTGGGTTGACCGCGACGCCGTGGGCGAACTGGTCTTCGAACACCCGGGACCACGCCGTTCCGTCATAGGAGTACGCGCCGCCGTCACCTTCGCGGAAGGCAATGCCATAGACGCTTTCCGGTTCGCTCTCCGAGGTGAAGAGCGTGCTGATGCCAGTTGGACTTCCTGTGGTGGGTGAGAAGGTGAGTCCCTGATCGGTCGAGACGAACACGCCATTGTTCGAGCTCACAAAGACGGTGCCATTCGAGGTGACCGCTACATCTCGTGCGTTGCCAACGCTCTGGCTAATGGTGAACGTTTGGGCGTTGTCTTCGCTTCGGTACAGGGTGCCTCCGACCGTGACGAAGACGATGTCTGAGCCGTTGCCGTCGAGGACCGCAAGCCCGCCCGAGTCGGCGAGTGGCGGATCGAGGTTGCCGACTTCGGGGAGTCCGGAGTTTGCGCCGGCCGATAGTGAGAAGGATGAGCCACCGTTGGTAGAAACGCCGACGCCACGGAAGTTTCTGAACTGGCCGAGGAGTACATAGATGCCGTCTGGCGAGGTGGGCGAGTAAACGGCTTCGAGGCCGCCGCCCCATGCCGAGATGTCTTGAATCGTGCGCCGCCAGGTGCGACCGCCGTCGATGGTTTGGATGAAGTTGCCGCCGTCGAAGCCGAGCAAGATCGTGTCGTCTGGGTCATTCGGGTTGAAGACGATGTCGGTGGAGACGAGGCCGCTGTAGCCGGTTCCGCTGAAGAATCCGCCGGTGCGGTCTTCGGTCGTGAGGTCTTGCCACGACTCGCCGCCATCTGTTGTGGCGAGCACGACTTCGTCTGATCCGATTGCAACTCGGTCAGCGTCGGCTGGGTGGACGCCGATGTCGAAGGCGCGGAGCGCGCCTTCGTAAGGGTTTGGTCGGTTGGTTGCGCCGTCGGCGATGATCTGCCAGCTGTCGCCGCCGTCGTCGCTGCGGTAGATCGCGGCCTGGCCAGGTGCGATGTTCGAGGTGTAGAGACGGTTCGGGTCGGTAGGCGCCACGACGATCTGGTGGAAGCTTGCGGTATTGAATGCGGTCGAGTTCGAAACGATGGTGAGGCCGTCATTGGCGGCCTGCCAGGTGGCGCCGGCATCGGTGGTCTTCCAAATGCCGCCAGCGAGAAAGTCGCCGTTGACCTCTGGACCTTCGCCCATTGCGACCCACGCAGTATCGGGGTCGGTTGGGTGGGTGGTGATGTCGTAGGCGTTGCCGTGGGGGAGGCCTTCGCCGGTTTGGGTCCAGCTCACTCCCGAGCTGTCGGAGATGAAGACCCCGCGGTTTCCTACTGCGGTGTAGATGATCGAGGCGTTGCTATTGAAGGCAGCGGCGCGAATGTTGCCGCCTGGCGCGACGGTCGAGACGGGCGACCAGTTGTTCCCTGCGTCGAGCGATTCCCAGACCGAGCCATCGCCTTGCCACGTGCCGTCGGCGCCGATTGCGCCCGCTGCCTGCCAGTTGCGTTGGTTGCCGTTGAATGCGAGGAGGCGGGCGTTGTTGGCCGGGTCGATGAGTACCGATTCGATCGGGACCGAGAAGCGAGAGTCGGATAGTGCGGGGAAGCCGTTGCGGCTCAGTTCCCAGTTAATGCCGTCGGTCGATGATTGTGGGCCGGAGAGGCTGCCGGTCCAGATTCGGCCGTCAGCGGCTGGGGTTGCGGTGATGTCGCCGATTTCCCACGATGCGAGGCCGGTCGTCGACTGCCAGGTTTGGCCGAGGTCGTCGGTGACGGCGATGCCGAGGAGGTCGCCGCCTACGAACAGGCGGTTCGGATCGTTCGGGTCGAACGAGATCGAGGTGATGCGTCCGCCGACACCGGGTTCGGTCAGTTTGGTAAACGACCCGGTGAGTTCGGGTAGCTCGTCGAGCGGTTCGGGTTCGACGATTTCACGGCCCCCGTTGGATTCCTCATCATCGCCCGCTTCCGGGTCGTCCTCGCCAGAGGTGTCGGTTGGGGCGTCTTCGCTCGAATCGGTCGTTGAAGATGCGGTTCCATCTGGGGCGCTACTCGAACATGCCGCTGCGATGAGCGCGAGGAGAACGAGGAGAGTTGCGACTCGGGGCGCCGGGCGGGTGCGGGACATGTCGTGATGAGGATAGTTCGACAGTCCGCCTTTTTCTCCACGGGCGTAAGGCGTGGAGGTGCTCAAGCGACCACGATGCCGGACTCGTTCTTTGGGGTCAGCTCTCGGTCCCGATCGTGGAGGCGGCGGTTGAGGTTGAGCGCCACGAGAACGGCGGCGGCCACGAGTGCGGGTACCGCTGCGGCGAATGCCATGGCGATCGCTACCGGAACGTTTGAGGTTGCTTCGACCGGGGTGATCGAGCGATACCAATCGGCGCTCACCGATTGTGTCGCCGCCTGGATTTCCGCGCGTTGGATCATGATGTTCGCAATGTCTCGCTCGAGACTGTCGACGAGGACTTGGTTCTGTTCGAAGTCGTCGGCAATGCCCGAGATGGCCGATATCTGCGAGAGGATTTCGCCTTCGAGGGTTCCGACCGGCTCGTTGCTTCCAACGGTCGAGATCGCGGCGAGGTCACGTTGCAGGCTGTTGAGCGTCCGGATGGGGTTTGCACCCCCGGCGAGTTGTTTCAGTCGCTCTTGTTCATCGAGCAGCGGCGGCAAGTCGCGTTCGAGGGCCTCGAGGTCGCTCTCGACACTGTCGTCGACGCCTTCGAGCACAAAGCGGACCATTTCTTCTGCAACGATTCGAGCAATACGGTCGGCTTCGCCCGAGCGACTGGTCCGAACTTCGACCGCGACGACCGACTGGGTGTCCTCGAGGATGCCGATGTCGAGGGTGTAGTCATCTTCGGTGACTGGAAGAATTCGCGTGCCGATACGTTCGAAGACCGGGCCGAACTCGACCGAGTTGACGATGTCGGCAATGTGGTCCTCGAGTTCGGCGACGGGTGCGTCAAAGCCGACGCGACTACCGAACACGAAGGTGGTCGATGTTTCACCTTGGTCCTGTTGTAAGCCAATCCACAGCGCGGTCGACGCGGCAAAAAGCGTTGAGAGAATGATGATGCTGAGCCACACGGGTCGGGCCATCGTGCGAAGAACGTCGGGATGTATTTTCATCAGACCAGCTCTTGTGCGTCTAGCTTTTCGGTGTGGCCGGTCACTTCGCCGCTTGCGACCTGTCGTTGCAGCCTACGCCAGTAGTAGTAGCTGACGAGAGCGCCCACCCAGTACGAAATTGAGGTGGTGATCGCTGCGCCGGTGACACCGTAGGGGCGAATGAGGAGTGCGAGGCCGACCGCCGTTGCGATCGCTGCGGCGACCTGACCCTTCGATGCTTCTTGTGGTTTGTCGAATTGTGAGAGCCCGGTGTTGAGCACTTGGGTGATGTCGGTTGCCCACGCGCCTGGGAGGAGGATGAGGAGCAACGGCACGGCCGCTGCGGCGTCGTCTCCGAGCACAAACGGGATGATGAACCAGGCAGTCGCGGCGATTGCGGCGACGCTGAGCAACGAGACGGCACCGACTTGGCGAAAGGCGGATTTGATTCGCCAGATGCGTTCATCGTCGGTCGTTGCTTGGCGAACGAACGGGATGACCGTCTGGGCGACGCCTCGGGCAATGGGGCTCGACAGGGTCGAGATCGCAGCAGCGATGGCGTAGACGCCAAGTTCTTCGAGGGGTACGACAGCGACGAGGAGTAGCTGGTCGATACGAAGACTGACGAAGAACGAAAGGTTTCCGACCCACGCTCGCAGGCTGTAGCTGCGAACCATAGTGAATACTTCGCGAGAGAAGCCGGCGCCTGGCCACGACTTCGTCGCAGTCAACCCGACGACCCAACCAATGGCGGTGGCTGCAAAGGTCGAGGTGAGCGCGTTGTCGATGGTCATGTTGCCCGAGATGAACAGCACGAGGTAGCCGAGTGTGACGAGAACGTTGGGAAGCGCAAGGAGTGCGTTAAAGCGCACGAGGTTGCCAACTCCGCGCAGCCAAAAGATTCCCGAGAGGAACGGCCCGTTAAAGAGTTGCAGGGCAATGAAGGCGAAGTACCACGTGACGAGTGAGTCGCCGCCTTCGGTGAATGAATCGCCGCCGACCTGCCACAGGTAGAACGGAATCATGAGGAGCGCGATTGGTATTGCGCCTAAGAAGGTCATTGCCCATGACGACATGGCGATGCGTCGGTGGTCGATGTCTTTTGCGAAGTAGACGGCAGCGGCGGGGACGCCGATCTGGAACGCCCAGCCGAGCACGACGGTATTGCCGTATGCGGCTGCGACAGCACCGCGGCCATCGTTGCCGAGTCCGCGAACCAGGAGGAACAGGTTGACAAAGAGCAACCCGTTCGTGATGAGGTACGCGGTGCTTGTAAACAGCGACTCAATCTTTTGTCGGTCCATTGCTCGGACCTTGGTGATGAAGCTGCTCATCGTGGCGGGTGGTTCTCCTGAAATCGCTCCGCGGACGCGGGTCGAAGTCTCTACTATGGCGCCACTACCGGTTCAGGGCATGGGCCACATGGTGCGATTGCGGCCGCACTAAAGGGAATGCTGTCACACCAGTTCGAGTGTTTGCCATCGCGAGGCTCTGCTGTTCTCGACACAACCGGTCGAGATCCGCGGTTGTCGACATGGTCGCTGCACTTCGTTTCGCTCTCCGACAGCGAGGCTGCTGTGCTCGACACAACCGGTCGAGATTCGCGGTTGTCGACATGGTCGGTCCAGCGCGGATTGGTCCGAATGCTGGGCGAGTTGAGTCGCACTACTCAGGTGCCGCCGCGTTGGCGACCATACGATCTCTTCTTGTGAGTTCGTCGAAGGCCGATGTGGCCTGGTCGGCGGACGAGAGTCGCCCCGAGAGGGGAGTGGAGTGGGATTGCTGAGCGTCGGCCATGAGTGGCCGGCGCTCAGTGAGTTTTTGCACCCACCTCAACGTGGTGGGTGAACACCGTCTCGCTGTACTCACGTTCGGTAGTGGGTTATCCACAGATAACTGCACCGTGGGGTACTCCTTTGAGTGCGCGTCAATCTGGGCGATTTCTGCTTACCTAGAGTTTCGAATTGCGCGTCGTTTCGGGTGGGTACTCTCGTGCCAAACTTGCGCTCAACCTATGTGATTTCAAGGCAATTTCACGGCATAGGCCATTAGTTATCCACAGATGAGTAAAATTAATCAGATAGTTATCCACAGTCGACAAACGCAATTTCGTTGCTCTACTCTCGCCAACAACGAGCGCCTTCGGGTCAGCTCATCACACGTCAACGTCTTGAAGGGACACTAAAGATGTCAACAAGCTTTGGAGAGGGACACGAGTCCCGAACCCGAAAGTCACGGATGCGAGGGTCGGCACTTGCCGCAGCCCTTATTGCATCCGCGGTGGTTCCAGCAATTACCGCCAACACCGCAGGAGCACAGACTACGTGGAACGGGTTTGCCGCTTCCACGCTCCCAACTGCTCTTCCTGATGAGACCCCAGGGTGGGGCCTCGCTACCACCACCGACATTCGCGGTGGGGGAGTCGACATCTGGCAGAACAACCACGGATTCCAGAGCGAGCTCCTCGTCGATCTTGTCGACAACGGTCCGATCTTCCGTGCATCGCTCAACTTGGGCGACGATGGCCCAACCGATAGCCACGGTGTCGCGTTTGGCGATATCGATGGCGACGGCCGTGAGGACCTCATCGAGCTTTCGGGCCGCACGAACAACAACACGCTGTTCCGAAACACCAACGGCGTCCTACTCGCAGACCTCTCTGGCAACTTGGGCATCGAGGACTTCGATGGCCGCGGCCGTCAACCCGTGTTCCTCGACTTCGATAGCGACGGTGACCTCGACCTTCTCATTTCGAACCTCGATGCGACCGCTGTCCAAAACGGCACCGATCCGAACGGTGACCCGATCTTCAACCCACCCGCGCCAAGCGAGATCTATCTGAACAATGGCGACGGTACGAACTGGACGCCAGTTCCTGACCCGAACGAGATCATCAACGACGCCAACGTTCCGTTGGCATCGCTCACAACCACTGGTCCAGGCGAGGATACGATTCTCGTGACGCACAACGTGCTCAACGTCGCTCTCGATTCGGTCGAGGTAGGTTCGGGAACCTTGCAAGAGCCGGCAAATCCTGCCGAGCGTCGATTCCCCGTTGCAACGAGCAACGTGCAGCATGCGTTCCGTGATGTGATCGTTGGCGACTTCGACGGCGACCTCTACCCCGAGTTCATTGCCTTCAGTGGTGACGAGTTCGATACGACCGGAAACTATCCAGTCCAGGCATTTGAGGTAACGAACAACTCGCTCGCAGCTGCAGCGACGGTTTCGCTTCCAACGAGCGACGATCTCAACAACTGTCGTGCAGGCATTGGCGCTGACTTCGACAACGACGGCGACCTCGACATTCTCGCCGGCTGCACGCACTTGCAGCAGGGTCAAACCCGCAACGTCTTGTTGCTCAACGATGGTTCGGGCAACTTCACCGACGGTGGAACCTCCGTGCTTCCTGCAACGACTTCGGCAACTGCGGCCGCAATGATCGCAGTCGACCTTGACCAAGATGGGTTCATGGACGCAATCGTTGCCAACGGTAACGATTCTGAGGTTGCAGCCGATACGGTCTTTACCAATCAAGGTGGCAACGGCAACTGGATCGCAATCAACGTCAATGGTTCGAACCCAGGTGCTATTGGTGCCCAGGTCTTTGTTGGTGGCGACGATTGGCAGGTCCGTGAGACGGGCCATGCCTTCCATCAGTCGCAGGATCAGCGGACGCTCCACTTCGGGCTCGGCACCGCAAACGCGGTAGCGCCGGTTCTGATCGCGTGGCCGAACGGTTCGATCTCGCAGTGCACGGTTCCTGGTATCAACCAGATCGTCAACATCAGCCAGGGTGCATCGAACTGCAGCCCAATCACCAACGATGCGCTCATGGCGGCACTTGCGGCTGCGCCGAACAACGTGCCTCCTACGTGTAATGGTGTGGCCGCCACGGTTGTTCTTGCCAACGGGCAGGTTCCAACTTCGGGCAACGACGTCATCCTCGGCACCACCGGTGCTGATGTGATCAACGGCCTCGGCGGCAACGACATCATCTGTGGCCTCGGCGGCGATGACCAGATCAACGGTGGAACCGGAAACGACGAGATCTACGCTGCGCTCGGCAACGACACCGTGATCGGTGGCGATGGCGACGACCTCATCCTCGGTGGTGGCGGCGACGACACCCTCAACGGTGGCGCCGGCGAAGACTCGATCTTCGGCCTTCGTGGTGACGACCTCATCTTGGGTCAAGAACAGTCCGACCTCATCAACGGTGGCCTCGGTAATGACCGACTCATCGGTGGCGGCGGATTCGACCGCATCTTCGGTGCTGCTGGCGCCGACGAGCTGTTCGGTGGATCACAAGCTGACATCCTTCGTGGTGGTACCGGCAACGACCGCCTTCTCGGCGACTTCGGTGCTGACCTGCTCTTTGGTGAGGGCGGCAACGACGTCCTCTTCGGTCAGGATCACAACGACCGTCTCGACGGTGGTGTCGGCAACGACACGCTGAGCGGTGGTCAAGGTCCTGATGCGTGCGGCAACGGTCCGGTCATCCAGTTCTGTGAAGGTCCGCTCTAGTCGGCAACGTCAGAAATATCTATAGATAGCGCCACGGCGTTGTCGGTGAAGCCCTGGGTGTCTAGCTCGACGAAAAAGTCGAGCACACCCGGGGCTTTGACGTTTTCGATGAATGCGGAGTAGTCGTCTGGGTGGTGGCCAAAACTGTCGAGGTCGAATGACCCCGAGAAGGTGATGCTCGTGCCGTTGGGCGCCATTTGCTGGGATCGTTCGGCGGTGAATCCGGCGGGGGGAATGATCGGTGCGGCCGATGAGCCAACGGCGTCGAGGGCTGCGTCGAGGAGGGTGCGTTCGAGGTTGGCGGTCTTTTGTGCGAGGTCGACGGCGATCTGTTCTGCGGGGCGGCGGTGGCCACCCCATGCCGAGAATTCGGTGACGGCGGCGGCGTCGTAGATGTTGCGGGTGGCGACGGCGCGGGTGTGGTCGGGGAGTTGTTCAAATGCAGGGTCGATGTAGTAGCCCGCCGAAAAGATGTGGGTGACGTTAACGAGTTCGCCGTTGAAGTGGGTGTCGGCGGCCAGGTCAAAGGCGGTGTCGCCACCAAAGCTGTGGCCGATGAGCATGGTGGGCGTACCTGGTTCGAGTACACCGGTCAGGACCATGTGTTCGGTCCACTCGGCAATGCGTTTCGCGTAGCCGTTTGCGCTGAGGCTCGAATTGAACGCCGATGGGATGGCGTGTTGGTCGAGGTCTCGCAGCGTGTTTGTCTCGGGGTCGTTGCCGAGTTGTGGTGTCGAGAGGTCGGCGACGCCGGGCAATATCAGTGTCAGTGCCCCGTTGTCGTGGAGGAGCGCTTCGAACTCGTCGGTGAGGATTTGGTCGGGGTTGGTGGTGTCGCTGAGGGCTCGGAGGATGAGCGCTCGTCCGCGTTCGGTGGGGTCATCGGCGTGGCTTTGGTACGGCTCGCCGACCCGTGGTGTGGTGAAGTCGCTATCGAGGTCGCCGGTGCGGCGACCGACCGAAGATGGGTGCGCGGTGCGCGAGAGCTGTCGCACGAGGCTGGCAATTTCGAGTTGTTGTTCGTGTGTCCTCGGGTGGGGCAGGTTCTGGAGTAGTTCGAGCTGTTGGTAGAGGAGGGCTTCGTCGTAGGTCCATCCCGAGTTGAGCGCCCGTGCGGCGAGGTTTGGGTTGACGAGGTCGCCGCTTCGAAGAGCGAGTTGGTAGCTGGTGCGGGCGTCGGCGGCCTCGAGGAAGGCGGCTCGTTCGGCGAGGTCGTTCGCGTCGTCGTGAAGTGCCGATGAAAGGTGTTGGAGGTCGGCGAGTCGTGGTTCGGCCATGTCGATGCCGAGAAGGGTGCTGGCTTCTTCTGCGAGCGCGCTGAGCGCCGGAAGCGCCTCGTCGATGTGTGCTCGGGTCGACGAATATTCGGCGACAAGCCGCCGCTGACGGTCAAGATTAAAAAATATTGACATGTACTGAAAGTAACGTGAACGCGTTTCAGGTGCCAATTGGCTCTATGGCCCGCTTAGGGGAGTTCATAAAGAATTGCGTCATAAGCGCTCACACTTAATACGTATTTGACGATCTCGGTTACGGCCACAGAGATTTCTCAATCGGTGAGGGTCAAGTTGGGGCGTGGAGCAAATGATGAGTGCGAGTGGTGCTGGTTTCGAGCGGTGGCAGCCTTTGAAGAGTCGTCGGTTTGCCGCCGCGATGGTGCTGGCGTTGATCTCGCCGCTGCTCTTGTCGGTTCCGGCAAATGCACAAACAACGACGATCACCAGCGGAAATGATGTCGACGTCTTGCAGGCCGTGTTCAGTACTGGCAGCGGGCTAGATATACAGAACAGTTCGTTCCCGCCCGGCACCCAAGTTGCGGGAAGCGCACAGGTTGACATTGTCGAGGTGACGGTGAACGACGGCGGGCCGGTCGTGCTCGACAACTTCAACACCGGAGGGGTCCAAGCGACGAACTTTGGATTTCCTGCTGGTCTCACGGGCGTTCGAGTATGGGAGAACGGCGTTGCCACCGAGCTGGCTGATCCCAACTTCCAGACCGCACTCAATGGCGTTCTCGGCAGCACCGACCTTCGTGACTACCTTGCATACGATGCGCTGAATCAGAACGGCGACACCTTCAACCCTGACTTCGATCTCATCTTCAGCGCTCCGCTGAACCCCGACGACTATCTCTTCGTCTCAGAGCGAAACGGCAACACCGACTTTGACCTCACGCCTCTCGATATCAACGGCAATCCAATCCCCGGTGCCGAGACGCTGATCTTCGATGCGGCGTACGGGTGGAACACCGGGTACGCGCCTATCGAGTTCAGCAATCAACCAACATGGTTCACCATTGCCGACGTTGAGGACTTCTTCCCGAGCACCACCCCGGTGCCGGTCTATGGCTTCCGCGTGAACAACGATGGCCAGGCCGATGTGAAGTTCTTCGGCGCAAGCGCCGACCCATTCACCATTCCATCCTCGATCGCCGGTTCGGTTTTTGATGATCTTGGCAACCCACTCGTCGGCGTGACGATCACACTGACCGGCACCGACATCAATGGCAACCCGGTCTCGTTGACCACGACCACTAACTTGAACGGCGACTACATCTTCCCGAACTTGGAGCCCGGTGACTACACGCTAACCGAAACCCAACCCGCTGGTTATGGCGATGCAACCGATGTCGTGGGCGATCAGGGTGGAACGCTCGGTAACGACGTGATCTCTGCAATCACCCTCGGCAATGGAGTCGACGCAGTCGACTATGACTTCATCGAAACGTACGGGTCGATTGCTGGAACGGTTGTTGTCGATGCCGATAACGATGGTGTTGCCGATAGTGGTGAAACGCCGATTGCTGGTGTGACGATCACGCTCACGGGCACTGATGTGAATGGCAATGCCGTCAATCTGACGGCGACGACCGATGCGAACGGCGACTATGTCTTCGAGAACCTGCTCGCGGGCGATTACACGGTTACCGAGACGCAGCCTGCTGGCTTTGTTGATGGTTTGGAGTCTGCTGGTTCGACCGGTGGCACGGTCTCTGATGACGAGATTGCAGACATCACTTTGCCTGCTGGTGAGGACTCGGTCGATAACGACTTTGCCGAGCTGCTCGAAGCAGCGTCGATCGCCGGCTCGGTGCTCGATGACTTGGGTGCACCGATTGCTGGCGTGACCATCACGCTGACGGGTACCGATGTGAATGGCAATGCCGTCACGTTGACCACCACGACCGATGCGAACGGTGCCTACGAGTTCACCGACCTTGTTCCGGGCACCTACACGGTGACCGAAACCCAGCCTGCTGGTTATGGCGACACGGCCGATGTCGTTGGCTCGAACGGTGGAACGCTCGGCAACGATGTGATTTCTGACATCGTGCTCGAACCGGGTGACGCTGCTGTCGATTACGACTTCGTTGAGACCTATGCCTCGATCGCTGGCACGGTTGTTGTCGATGCGAACAACGATGGCATTGCCGATAGCGGCGAGACGCCGATTGCTGGTGTGACGATCACGCTTACGGGCACTGATGCGAACGGCAACGCGGTCACTCTCACGACGACGACCGACGCCAACGGTGACTATCAGTTCGATGGTCTGCTCGCGGGCGATTACACGGTTACCGAGACGCAGCCCGCTGGCTTTGTCGATGGTTTGGAGTCTGCTGGTTCGACCGGTGGCACGGTCTCCGATGACGAGATTGCAGACATCACTTTGCCTGCCGGTGAGGACTCGGTCGATAACGACTTTGCCGAACTGCCTCTGCCAGCATCGATTGCCGGATCGGTTATCGATGACCTTGGGAACCCAATCCCTGGCGTAACCATCACGCTCACCGGCACCGATGTGAATGGCAATGCCGTGACGTTGACCACCACGACCGACGCAAACGGTGACTACGAGTTCACTGACCTTATTCCCGGCACCTACACGGTGACCGAAACCCAGCCTGCTGGCTACGGCGACACGACCGACGTCGTTGGCTCGAACGGTGGAACGCTCGGCAACGATGTGATTTCCGAAATCGTGCTCGAAGCTGGCGATGCTGCTGTCGATAACGACTTCATCGAAACGTCAACGTTCCTCAGCGGAACGGTCTTCCTCGACCAAAACCAGGACGGCGTCATCGATCCTTCAGAGACCGATCGTGTCGAAGGGGTAGCCGTCGAGCTTTACGATGAGAACGGTGTCTTCGTCGCAATTACGACGACCGACGCCAACGGCTTCTACTCCTTTGATGGCCTTGCCGCTGGTGAATACGACGTGGTGCAGATTCAGCCTGCCGGCTATCAGACCACCACGCCGAACGTCATCTTGACGGTTCAGGTCCCAGAAGAGGGTCTGCCAGATGTTGACTTCGGAGAGGTACTCGGTTCGATCGAAGGGTCGGTCGTCGATGAGACGGGAGCGCCGATTCCGGGCGTGACGGTCACGTTGAACGGCACCGACGTGAACGGCGACCCAGTGGTTCTCGTGACGACGACCGATGCAAACGGTGATTATGTCTTCCCCGACCTGCTCGCTGGCGAGTACACCGTGATCGAGAGTCAGCCTGCTGGGTTCGACGATGGCGCCGACACGCCGGGAACCACCGGCGGCGATCCGTCGGTCAACGACGTGATCTCGTCGATCGTGCTTGGCGCTGGCGAGAGCTCGCTCGACAATGACTTCGCCGAGGTGGTCGCAGCGCCAGAGCCGGACCCAGATCCAGAGCCGGACCCTGAGCCTGAGCCAGAGCCAGACCCCGATCCGGAACCAGAGCCAGAGCCAGATCCCGAACCAGAACCAGGGCCAGATCCCGAGCTTGGTTCGGTCGAAGGTCAGGTCTTCCAAGATGGCGATATCGACGGTCAGCTCGATACGACCGATGGCCCAGTCGAAGGTGTCACCGTCAACTTGAAAGATCTCAACTGTGTGATCGTCGATACGACAACGACCGACGAAAACGGCATCTACCGCTTCGAAAACATTCCGCCAGGTGACTACCTGCTCGAGATCATTCCTCCTCCGGGGACGACCTTGACATCGAGTAACCTCGGAAGCGACCTGACCGACTCGGACTTCTCGGCAACATCGAGAACCGTGCGGATCACCGTGACCGCTGGCCAGGTGACGACGAACATCGACGCAGGAATTACCGTTGCTCGTCCGGTGCCGCCCGTGACCTCCAACCCTCCAGCCCTTGCGTTCACCGGAGCGAACTCGATCGTGCTCGCGTTGCTCGGCATCGTGCTGCTCGGCCTCGGAACGCTGCAGATGCGATTCGGTATCGCTGCGGGAGTTCGGCGCAAAGACATCGAATAATCGGTTACCGAGTAATCGCCCGAGCGCCTAAGGCAGGCGCAGACACATCGAGACGAGCGCACACTGCACATCGCAGTGTGCGCTCGTTCGCGTCTCGGCCGCGCTACCGCACAGCGATTTGGTGTGCCGAGGTCACAGTGATTTGGTGACGCGAGCTCACTGCGCAGAAGCTGCTACTCGGGACGTGTGTCGTCCGCCCGGGCGTGCAGGTGACGTCGTATCGCGATGTTGATCACGCCAAGGACCACACCGACCGCAGCGAACAACAAGGCGGTCGAGCGAAACGACCCGGCCCGCTCACCGCTAATCAGCACCCACCGGAACGCAAAGAACAACGCCATCAACAAGAACGCCGGGAACGTGCTCGACACGATCAACCCATGACGGATTGGGCCGCTAATAGATACAGGCTCAGAATGGTCGCTTGCCATTGGATGATCCTCACGGCCACCTACGTGTTGGTCGGCCACACATTCAGTGTGCCTATCCCGGCGAACATTTCATACGGCTCATTTCGCACTTTCGGTCCGGAGTGGCAGACTTAGCCTGCGGGACGTCTCCCCCGAGGAAATCTTCAACGTGATCAAGAAATTCGCAGTCCTGCTCGCAGTGCTCCTCGCAGCGACGAGCGTCGGTGCAACCAACATCTCGAGCCAATCGTCGACATCGCAATACATTGCGCCGACCGCTCCAACGTCGATCCCGGTCTATGACACCGCATGGCAAATGTTCGTGCTGGCCGACCCAGCCGACGCCGACGAATACTTCCGCACCCTCCGCGATTTCGGCTTCACCGGGGCCTGGTCGGCGCTCGCACACCATTCGCCCGCAACGATTGCTCATCCGTTCTTTGGCGGCGGCACCGTCGCCAACTTCGATGCCCGGGGCAACATAGTCTTTACCCCCGAATACATCGCACACGTTCGCGAGATCCTCGACGCTGCCGACCGTTACGGCATGAAGATCGGCGTCGTTGCTGCTTGGCAGAACCTGTACCTCCCCGGTGGCAGGTCAGATGATGGCCATCCGGTTTCGGACACCGTTCGAGGTCGGTTGACGACGGCGAACTCGTACAACTACGGCGTGCAGATCGTCGAGGCGTTCGGCGACCACCCGGCGGTCAGCGCGTGGGTCTTCGGCGGCGACGCCGGTTCGAACAACACCGAGGCGAACATCCAGGTGTGGCGCAACATGGCCGACGGTGTTCGAGACGCCGGCTCGACGATCGACATCACCTATCACACGCCGAGCGCGTTCTTCGACCAATTGAACTACGCCGGCGAGGAATGGCTCGACTTCATTTCTCCCGAGACCGGCCACAACACCACCCCGGCCGAAATTCAAGAGCAGCTGATCGAGGTGGGCGAGGCGTACCAGTTGCCGGTGTGGCAGGGCGAGCCTCGCTATTTCAACCTCAACTTCGATTGGGTGGTCGAGCGGTTCCGTAACCCGCAGGTTGCCGACGTCGAGGCCGACGCAATCGCTGCCCGCAACGCTGGCGCAGCTGGCTATGTCTATGGCGACGCCGGACGATGGAACTGGTGCGGCGGCTTTGGCGATTCGACCCCGTGCGACCGACACAACATTTCGGCGTCGTTCGGAGCGGGCGAACGAGCGGTCATCAACGTCTTCCGAGGCCAACGCCCAGCGCCCGCGCCAACACCAACGTTGCCGCCAGCTCCGCGTTATGACGATCCGGGCCTTGCATCGTCGCTCGGCCAGGCAACGTGTGCGTTCGAGAACCACCCGGTGGCAACTCGATGCGGCCCAAACAGCCGTCAGCTCGGGCACCTCACGCCGGTCACGGGATCGTTCCTGCCGCGCTGACCGACTGGCCGATCTGGTCTAGGCCGTTACCTTCTAGTCGCCGTGGTGCTGGCCGAGACAGTTGGCAACTGAGCGAAGCGGGTCGGCCGCGTCGAACACTCGACTCGGACACAGTTCTGCCAGCTGTTCGGCTGGTGCACGATAGCCCTCGGGGTAGAAGCCCTGCTTGCGTTCGACGAGCGAGATCTCGGGGTTTCGACCGAGCAAGCCCAGCTCGCAGTCAACGGGCGTGTTGTTGCAACCCGCAACCCACGTAAAGATGGTCTCTCGATGCCATGCGCCGTACCATCCGCCGTGCAAGGTCGTGCCGCCAGGCAAGATTGTTCCATCGGGTCGGACGTCGGAACTCAGGTGCAGGTCGCTGAGCGTGCCGCCGTATGCCTTTGGATCGAAGAAGATGCGGTACGCGATCGACGAGAGGTCTTCGGGATGTGAGTCGGGGCACATGCCGCCATTGAATCCAAAGATCGAGTACGACAGGTTGCTGCCATCTTCGAGGTAGGTGCCACCCTCAGGGTCCCAACATTGCGGGAAGGCAACTCGCATCTCTAACACGTCGCTTTGCCACGGAGTGCCGGGGGTTCCCACACACTCTGGGATCAACGGGCCGCCCTGATTGGTGGCGGTGTATGCCTGTCCGCAAAAGAAGCTCACAACCGGTGTTGTGCCGGTGTATCCGGTGAGGGTTGTTTGGGGCTCTGTTGCGCCAGCGTCTCCGACCAGCATGCGGAAGTTGTCGGGAAATGGTGAGACCAGTTCGTTTCCACCGTCGAGCAAGAAGTTGTCGTTCTTGTAATAGACCATGATCTCAAATGGGATCAGCGCATTGCCATCACTATCGAGCAGCGCTGGGGTCCAGTACGACGTGCGGTTGAGGTCCTCGCCGTTGCAGCTGCTCGTGCCAGTGTTCATCAGCGAATCAAAGGTGCTGTAGGCGTTGGCATTCGTGTTGCCGAAGAACATGTGCAGGTGTGCATTACCCGGTTGGCCGGGCAGCGCAATTGGGTCGTCGTATGCGAAGTGGCTGACGTCGCACTTGATCCTGAAGAACCCGCTGTTGGTGGTGTCGAGAAGCGTCTCTTGGTAGATGTCGCCATCGATCGTGAGATCACTCACGGCGATCTGGGCCGACGGCACATCTCTGAAGGGGTTGTCGTCGTACAGGGTGTTCCGGGTTGGGTTGGCGGCGATCAACGCCAAGTTCGACGCTACGTCGTTTGGGTGTGGGGTCGTTTCATCTTCGACTTGGATGGTGATGGTTGGTCGTGGGTTGTTTACATGGTTGGCTAGGTTGTTGTTGTTGTCCCATGCCCATGTGAGGATTTGGTAGTCGCTTGGTTGGGTGAGGTCGACGTCTGGTATTTCCCAGGTGTTGTTTCCGGTGGTGGTGGCGATGTTGCGTGACGGCGTGGGTGTCCAGGTGGTGCCGTTCCAGTAGTGGTTGTCTTCGAGCCGGCGGATCAGGATTCTGACGCGGTTGACGCCGCTTGCGTTGTCGGTGATGTTGGCGGAAACCGTTGTTGTTTGCGGGGTAAGTGTTGTCCCGTCTGTTGGTGTCACTGTGGTGACTACCGGCGCTTCTTCGTCTTCGACTTGGATGGTGATGGTTGGTCGTGGGTTGTTTACATGGTTGGCTAGGTTGTTGTTGTTGTCCCATGCCCATGTGAGGATTTGGTAGTCGCTTGGTTGG
>CALHXU010000056.1 GCA_938040365.1 uncultured Acidimicrobiales bacterium | reverse complement strand
AGCCGCACGCGCCGCACACGACTTAGACTTTGGCGCCATGGTTGCCTACCAGTGCGGCCAAATGCAGCGAGTCCGCATTGCCGATGCAGTCGCCGAACTCAAATACGTCAACGAAGACCTCTTCGAAGTAGCCAAGACGTTCTTCGCCTAACGTCTAGAGCGCCAACGACTCCGTCGTTATTTTGGCGCTCTCGACGCTTCGGCTCGTGCTCCCCTTCAGGGGGAGCGTTCAAGCGCCACAGTGAGATGATCGCCGGAGGCGGTGGGAGTGTTGTTGTCGCCTAGGACGTTTTCAAAGTGGAAGGGGTGCAGCTCTCCTGCGTTGAGATGTGGGGCCGAAGACGATGGGTAAGTGCGAGCGAAGCCGACTTTGGTGAAGCGAAGCGGAGCCTAAGGCGAGATCGTGCTTGGCCAGTGTCGAAGGGCGCACAACTCGGCGCGTTTTCGGCTGCGCGCTAATCGCGTGCTGCGAACGGCGCTTATGCGGGGAAGAGCGAGAGGTAGTCGCTGCGGTCTACGGCGCGGCGGACGTCGCCTTCTTCGGTGTCGGTTCGGACAGCGATGTCTTCGTCGACACCCTCTTCGTTACGGACCGCGAAGCGGACCTGTGACACCGTGTCGAGCTCGGTCAGGGTAAACACGAGCTGGCCAAAGGTAATCAAACGGTCCGCACCTCCAATCGCCGGGGGAGCCGACAACACGACCACGATTTGTTGATCGGCCGGCCGGTCGATCGAGAGCACCTCGAGCGCGGTGTCCTCCGACGAGACCACCGCCGTCGTCAGGTTGAGATCGAGCTGCTCCTCGGTCGTTGGTCCAAGCAGGAGTGCTTCGAGTACCGCTTCCTCAAGACCCTCGGCCGAACCGACCGCCGCAACCTGGCGGTCGACTGGTTGAAGGCGCGGCTGGCCATCGCCGGGGTCGACTAGGTAGATCACGACATCTTCGGCTAGTTGCACCGGAACCGTCGAAGTGGTGGAGGTGCCGGGCTGGAGAACCGGTGGAAGCTGCTCGCTCGCGATGATCTCAGGTTCGTCATCGAGCGCAATGCCACACGCCGTAGCCACAACTGCGCTGAGTACCAGCACCGCGAACGCTCGCATGGCACGGCGAACGTGGGCGCGCTGACGAGCGAGAGAGTAGATGCTCATGCGAACTCTCCAGGCTCTTCGTCATCGAGGGGAAGCTCGACGACAAAGCGAGCTCCCGGGAGCCCGTCGGGGCGGTCTTCAACCCAAACCCTGCCGCTGTGGAGGTTCACATGCTCGGCCACCAGTGAGAGCCCGAGGCCAACACCGGTGTCATAGCCTCGGCGCCCGCCAGCTCCGCCCCTACTGAAGCGGTCAAAGATAATGAATCGCTCATCTTTGGGAACGCCCGGTCCGCCATCTTCGACGGCCATCATGACCGAGGCATCGGTCGCACAAACATGAATGCACGTCGCTCCGCCGCCGTACTTTTCGGCGTTGTCCAAAAGGTTTGCAACCACGCGGGCCAAGCGACGTTTTTCGGCGACGACGATTGCATTCTCGGCGGCTGGCTCGACGCGGACTTCGACGTTGCGGTGGCGCGTGACCGACACGGCTGCGCGAACGAACTCGGGAAACAACAGCGGGTCTGCTTGCAGTGATGCAGTTCCGACATCGAACCGGCTGATCTCGAGCAGGTCTTCGACCAGTGTCCGGAAGCGTGCAATATCGCTGACCAACAGATCGAGTGCGGTTTGGGAACGCTCGGGCATCTCTGCTCGCGCGTTCTCGAGCACCTCGGCCGAGGCCGTCAGAGTCATGAGCGGACTGCGAAGTTCGTGACTGACCTCGGAGGCAAAACGTGCGTCCCGCTGGATTCGTTCTTCGAGCGCTCCCGCCATCTCGTTGAACGATGCCGCAAATCGTTCCAAGTCCTCGTCGCCTTCACTGTCGAGACGTGTTTCGAGCCGGCCGCCAGCGATTGCCTCGGCGGCCCGACTGACCTTTGTCAGCGGCGACACGGCACTGTTCGCAACGCCGCGCCCGGTCAGGATCGCAAGCCCAGCAACGATCGCTGCGCCACCGAGAAGCACGAACTGGAGGGTCTCGAGCGTGTCTTCAACGCCGGCGAGGGGAATGGCCTCGAAGTAGACGACCTGATCGAAACCTTGGAGGGGAATGCCATAAACGATGAACGGATCATCGTCGATCTCGGCAACCATTCGACCAGCCATTCCATCGACGGTCGCCGTGCGCAGCGCGACCGGAACCTGCTCGATGGTGAACGACCCGTCGCGAGAGAACGAGTTGCCACCATCGGTACTGATCAGCGGCCTCGAACCTTCGGTCGTGTTCAGCGAGTCGATGACCGCCTGGGTCGATGTTGGCAGCAGGTCGCCGGGCAGCGTGCGTTGCACGGTCTGGGCATTGGTGAAGATCAAAACCTCGGCAACCTGACTGCGGTCGGTGATCAACACTTGGCGGGTGATCGTGACGGTGATTACCGACAGGGTGATCGCCGCGAGAAGTCCAGCGATGGCTAGAGCGCCCGTGATGCGGCCTCGGAGACCGATGCGGCGACGATTCATGGCGGCGAGGTCAGGTCTGGATCTTGTATCCGAGGCCCCGCACGGTCACGACATGTTGTGGGTCTGCAGGGTCGGCTTCGATCTTGGTGCGGAGACGACGAATATGAACATCGACCAATCGCCCGTCGCCGAAATATCCGTAGCCCCAAACCTTTTCGAGGAGTGCTTCGCGGGAGAAGACCTTGCCTGGAGATGAAGCGAGTTCGACGAGTAGCCGGAACTCGGTCTTCGTGAGGTGGATCTCGACGCCGTCTCGTTTGACCATGCCCTGATCGGGGATGATCTCGAGGTCGCCAAAGGCCATGTCGGCGCTGCTGTCAGGACCACTTCGGCTCCGCCGCAGGAGCGCCCGAATCCGAGCGGACAGCTCTTTGGGAGCAAAGGGTTTGGTGAGGTAGTCGTCCGCGCCTGCTTCGAGACCTGCAACCACATCGTGGGTGTCGGCTCGCGCGGTCACCATGACGATCGGAACATCAGAGACTCGCCGGATAGAACGACAGACGTCAAAGCCATCGATCCCCGGCAACATGATGTCGATGAGGACGACGTCGGTCGGTTGTTGGCCAAACATCAAAAGTGCGTCTTCGCCGTTGTCGGATTCGGCGACTTCCCACCCTTCGTCCTCGAGCGCGAGGCGGACTGCGGTCCTGATTCGTTCGTCGTCTTCTACGGTGAGAATGCGAGTCCCCACGGGCGCCATCCTTTGATCTCTCTCGTTCGCTGTCGCCACCCTAGGCGCTTCCGGGCGGCGCGTCAGGTTACTGCCCGATCGAGAAGCGCGCGGAGCTCTGTCGAAATTCCAGGAGCGCACGCAATCGCCATGTCACCAAGGGTGACAACAGCTCCGGCTTCGGAGGCAATGAGTGCTCCTGCGCTCCCGTCCCACGGTTTGATATCGAGTTCGAAATAGGCGTCGACCCGACCCGAAGCAACACTGCAAAAGTCGAGTGCCGCGCCGCCGAAACGCCGAATATCGCGCACGTTCGGGAGGATCTCGACGAGCGACATGGCTTGGTCCCGTCGGACGTCGGGGTCATAAGAAAACCCCGTCGCCAAAAGACAATGAGCGAGCGACTCTTGGCCGCTCACCGAAATCGGTTCACCGTTTTTTGTTGCACCTTGACCAATCGCAGCACTAAACAGCTCAGCGCGAAGCGGGTCATAGACCGCAGCGGCGATCGCCTCTCCGTTGGCTTCAACACCGATCGAGACGCTGTAGCCGACCAGGTCGTAGAGAAAGTTGGTGGTGCCATCGACCGGATCGATCACCCACGTAATGCCGGTCGTTCCCGGCTGTGACGCACCTTCTTCGCCGAGCAGGCCGTCGTCTGGTCGAGCTTCGGTGATTCGTTCGACGATCCGCTTCTCTGACCACGTGTCGATTTCGGTCACGACATCGGTCGATGTCGACTTTGTTTCCCACGCAAATCCAGCTGCCCGACGCTCGAGAATCTCGGTGCCGACCTCGAGTGTGATCTCTTCGGCGAGCTTTCGTAGTGCTGCCGATTCAGGGTGGCTCATCGATGCCCGCCCATTTATGAGAGCCCGCGTGCCCGCCGGGCGCGGTCGCGAGCTTCGATGGCTTTCCATTCGGCCATTGCCCGTAGCGAAAGCACGGCGACGACGGCGACACCAACCGCGCACAAGATCGCAGCAACAACTCCGGCGATGGCCGCAGTCGTTGCACAGTCTCCAGGACATTGGAGGTCGAAGACCGACCATCCAATCAAGCCGCCGCATACGCCAGCGATGATGATCGACGACACCGCCAGCAGCCTCGCCCATATCGGTGGTCCGGCGTCTGGGAGATTCGGTTGGGCGTCAGAGCTCACCCCAAGATTCTAACCGCAGCCCAGCGTTGAGCATCTGCTTAGATGAGGAGGTGTCTCCACGAGCCATACTCCACGTTGACATGGATGCGTTCTTCGTGTCGGTGGAACTCGTGACGCGCCCCGAACTTCGTGGCAAACCAGTAGTCGTTGGAGGAACCGGTCGACGCGGCGTCGTCGCCGCCGCATCGTATGAGGCACGCTCATATGGGATCTTCAGCGCAATGCCGTCGGCGCAGGCACAACGCCTCTGCCCACACGCCGTGTTCTTGTCGGGCAACTACGACCGCTACCAAGAGGTCTCGGGTCGGGTCATGGCGGCGTTTGCAGAGGTCACGCCCTTGGTCGAACCACTGAGTCTCGACGAGGCATTTCTCGACGTCACCGGCGTACAGCGCCTGCACGGCGATCCACCGACTATCGCCAAACGGTTACGGAACCGAATCTTTGAACAAGAGTCACTCACGTGTTCGATCGGCATTGCCCCGAACAAGTTCTTGGCCAAGCTCGGGTCCGAGGAAGGAAAGCCCAAAGCTTCAAAGCAGGGTCCGGTCTATGGCAGGGGGATATTCACAATCAATCCAGGCGAAGAGCTCGACTTCTTACATCCGCTTCCCGTGCGGGCGCTGTGGGGAGTTGGCAAGGCAACCGGAGCCCGCCTTGCCTCGCTCGGTATCGAAACGGTCGGCGATCTCGCACAGACGCCGTTGCAACACCTGACCCGCGCCTTGGGGAACGCATCGGGGCGTCACCTCCACGAGCTCGCCAATGGCCGAGATGATCGTCGCGTCGAACCAGACCGCGAAACAAAGTCGATCAGCCATGAGGAAACGTTCGCCCATGACATCTCGAACAGCGAAGACCTCCACATCGAGCTCGTTCGACAATGCGACGCGGTTGCGCAGCGACTCCGCAACCACGACATGGCGGCGCGGACGACCACCCTCAAGGTCCGCTTCGGCGACTTTGAGACCATTACGAGACGGGTGAGTGCACCGTCGCCGTTCGTTTCAGCAACCGAGATTCTCAGAATGGCGAGGGGTCTGCTGGCCGAGATCGACACCGGCCGTGGCGTTCGCCTCCTCGGCGTTGGCGTGTCGAATCTTGGCCAAGATTCCGGCCAGCAACTGGCACTCGACCTGTCCGTCGGCGTCGACCGAGACCACAGCGACGCAGCTACCGACCCCGAACGCCAGCTCGTGACGAACGGACTCATCGACGAGGTCCGAAACCGGTTTGGCAATGGGGCGATTGGACCCGCCTCGGCGACTGTTGCAGGTGAACTGAGGGTAAAGCGTCGGGGGGAACAACAGTGGGGTCCCAACCAGATTGGTAAAGACGAGGAAACTTCACGTCCAAACAGGGGTTCACCCGCCAAAAATCCTGAAGAAACCTAAAATAAGGCCGATGGATCCTTGTAGCGCGTTGGATTGCGAGCCAACGTATGGAAGTATTGCTGTAGTACCCTGTGTTACAACCCGCAGCAGACAATTTCGAACAGACGTAGGATTTCATCGATGCCCCTTTCCGAGGACGAACAACGCATCCTTACTCAGATTGAGCAGCAGCTCTATGAGGAAGACCCGGGGCTTGCCCACGAAGTGTCTTCGACGACTGTTTTCTCCCACGGATTTAAGCACCTTCGACTGTCAGCGCTCGGAATCGTTGCCGGCCTTGCGGTACTACTCGCCACCCTGTCGACGAACTACCTGTTGTCGTTCGGCGGCTTTTTGATCATGTTGGCGAGCGCCTGGTACGGCGAGCAAAACCTTCGCAGGGTCGGACGCGCAGGACTGCAGCAGGTCACGGGCAATGCCCGCGGATCTTCAGGGCGCGGCTTCTTCGGCGATGCAAGCCAGAAGATGCGCGACCGTCTCAACGAGAACGACGACAAGTAAGCGCCAGCTTCTCAAGCAGCAAATAAGCGTCCGCTACTTAACCAGGTTGCGCTAGCTTCTCAGCTAGGTGCTGTCTTCTCAGCTAGGTGCTGTCTTCTCAACGATGCGCTTACTGCTCAGCGCAGGTTGCCCCAGGCGCCGACTTTGTCGCGCCATACATTGACCGGGTTCATATGACGCAACCACCACTGGGTTGTCGTGAAGCTCTCGCGAGCGGTTGCGGCCAGCTCTTTGCTGATCTGTTCTGCTTCGTCAGCGCTCGCGGCGTCGATGGCTGCATCTGAGTAGGTCGCGGTATCGATTGCCTTTGCCAGCGTTGAGATCCGGGTCGCTGCCGCCTCATTTTGGGCCGAGACCTTCGTCGCGACCTCGCGAGCGGTGTCACTTCCAGAAACGGGAACGCCGAGCAGCTGCACTGCAGACTTCGAGTTCGTCCACGCGAGCCCGACGCGTTGTTTGGGGTCGCTGCTCGCGGCGGTGCGTGCACGCGACGCTCGCAGTTGCCCATAGAGCAGCGGCGTCATCAAGATAAGGACAATGCCCGACGCGATCGCAAGCCACTTGGAGACGGTTGCAATGAGGCCAGCGGGCGTTCCGCCAATCACGCCCGTCGTAACATCGGCGAGCGGTTCGGCGACCTCTGGGATCGTGGTCGAAGGTGGTGGGCCTGCACGGTTTGGGTCGAGCGTCGTTGGGGGAGTTGCGCCAGGGGCGACGGCGGACTGCTCTTCCTCTGGCTCTGTCGGTTCGGGGTTTTCGTTACCGACCTGTGCTTCGGGTTCGCCGGTGTAGGCCTCGTCGCCTGGGCCGCCACGGCCCGGAGTTGGTTCAAAGCGAAGCCATCCAACGCCATCGAGCCAAACCTCTGGCCAGGCGTGGGCGTGCTTGCCGGTCACGACATAGGTGTTGGTCGCCTCATCAAAGTCGCCGGGGGTAAATCCAACCGCTACTCGCGATGGCAGGCCGATCGCACGGGCCATCGCCGCGTACGTTCCTGCGAACTGTTCGCAATATCCGGCGTGGACTTCGAAGAGGAAGTTTTCCATGTGCGAAGCGCTGTGGCCGTTCGGAACGTCGAGGGTGTAACGGAACAGCGATGGGTTTCGGAAGAACTCTTGAAGCGCGAGCGCTTTGTCGTACTGGCTGGTGGCACCAGATTCAGAGATGACGGTCTCGGCCAACTCGACGGTACGAGGGCTGAAACCTTCAGGGAGTTGCAGGTAACGGTTTGCGATCTCTTCTGGGATATTCGAACTTGCGTTACGGATTGCTTCGACGCCAGCCTCGTCGCGCAGCGGGACACGACTGAGCAGGGTGTATTGCAGCCCGTCGCTATTCTCGGTTTCGCGATTGACGATGAGGGTGCCAGAGGCCGCTTCGTATTCCAGTTCGATGTCTTCAGGTGCGTTGAGGACCTCGGTTGGCTCGTATGCGGCGGGAAGCCAAATTTGGGCGAGCGCAGAAACCTCGAAGGTCTGCTCAACGTTCTGGACGGTCATGCCATCGGGCAGATCGGTTTCGAGCGAACCATCAGCATCGCCGAACGACCCCCTCGACACCCACGTTTCGTTCTCGAAAACATCGAGCGAGGTGAGGCGCCAGTAATCGCGAGTCGGCGATTGCACCCGGAACACCTCGACGTCGGGCTGGTTGACCAAGCTCGCCTGAATATCGACCAGCGGCGAAACGACGACCCGAGCGTTGTCGGCATCATTCCATTGCTTTGGATCGAAGTTCTCAAGGGGCGGCTCGTCATAGCCCGGCAAGGCTTGCGCAACGCTGACACCGCCGGCGAGGGTTGCTACGACCACGGCGATGCCGACGCCGAGGAGCGATCGCTGGCCTCGGCTCGCAGCGCCCTCGCCCAGCCACTGGCTCGTACGGGCGGTCTGGCTTGCACGGTGGAACAGAATTGCAAGGAGGGCAGCTGCGAGCAACGCCGCGGTCGAGGTGATGCGTGCTTGGTCCGCAGCGAAGAAGGCGCCAAAGACAAAGACCGCAAAACCTGGGATGAGTGATTCGGCCGGAGACTGCAATCGGAAGGCAGCCCAGTCGGTCAGGTAGGCAACGGTCCACATCACGATCGCAACGAGGAGGAGAAACGGTGCGGTTGCTTCCGCGGGTGCTTGCACGGTTTGGAACTGGTCCCACGCGAGCGAGATGTCGGTTCCATAGCCGCGCAAGGCTGTGGTGTTCGGCGAGATGCTGCCGACGAGCGTGGTGGGAGGAAACAGCAGCCATGCCGTTGCGGCGAAGCCAAGAATAGAAGCGAAGGTCGCACTTACGAGGTTTCCGCCGACCCAACGGACGCCGATCATCAACACGTGGCTCGCAACGGCGACGGTGGCGATCGGGACGAAGAACGAGAGGTCTTCGAACAATCGAGAGAACCCGAACACGACGGCGACGGAGAACAAAATGAACGCCAATTCTGCGCCGACTTCGAAACTCGAAGTCGGTACTCGACGGACGTGATTGCGACTTCTGGCCACCCGGCAACTACTTCCTGGGCATACGCCCGAGATTTCCCGCTAGTTATTGATCGGTTTCAACAGCTTCACATTGACAGCAATCGTCGAAGAGATCAGGCAATTCCGCAAACTCTTGGCCAATCTTTACCGCACGTTTTCGATCCGGTGGTCCGTGAAAATTGGGGCCGCGTCGGGCAGTGTCTCGCGATGGACCCGTTCGACCGCTCGGGCCTATCGCCGATTATTCGACGACAGAAGTGTGGCAATAGCCCCCGACCACACCGAGGCAAGATCCTCGAGGCGACCGAGTTGAATCTGGATAGCGCCGGGGGTCGAACGGGCACTCCCCGGCTTTGGTGCGATCGTTGTGTCCCAGCACGATTCGTCGAGCGAGATGAACATTGCCTGTCCGTACGCCACGAGCTCTGCTCGGCCAATCGATGGTGACGGTCCAGAAACGACGACGACCGCCCCCTGTGCGTCTCGGGGGATTACCCCGCCCGAATTACTGTCGACGGCTTGGACCACCGCCAAGATGCTGAGCGCCTTTTCGACACCGCTGCTTCCAAGAACGAATCCGGTGTCGGCACCATCGCTGGTCAGCAATCGAAAGGGGTCGGGACGGGTGCGCATCGAAGCGATGATCGAACCAGCGACCGACGCGGCGCGATCGACCGCAATTTCACGTTCGAGTGACGCATTGTCGAGCACGACGGTGAGGTGATTCTGCGTAGGTGCTTCGTCCTCTCGCACAATCAGGTCGTCATGGCGAGCCGATGCCCCCCAATTGATACGGCGAATGTCGTCACCGGGAACGTAATTTCGGAGCGCATGGAACTCGTCGCTGCGCCCGCCCAAGAACTCGGGGGTGTCCGACGTTGCTCGCCGTTCCTCGGCCGGAGAGGGAGGGGTGGGGGTGAGGGGAATGATTTCGGGATATACCACGAGCTGCCCGACGCTCTCGACTGAAAACCGCCGTGTGGCGAGGCCGAAGGGGTCGACCGCTTCGAAGTCGGCAGGACCGACCTTTACGATGCCGCGGCGTTCGGTCGGGAGGCGGTACGCCGCGCGGGTGACCTCGGTGCCCTTTAGCGGGCTGATGAGTAGGCGAGCCCCCGACGTGCCTTGCACGTGGTCGGTCATTTCCATGACGGGAGTCTTCGATTGTCCGTTTCGGATGGCTACCTCGACCCTGCCGACCGTGCCCACGTGAAGCCGAGCTGGGGTGATCGTCCGGCCAACAGCCAGGCGCAGCGGGCGCATGACCGCAACGGCGATTGCGATGAGCGCCAGGGCGAGGAGCGCCGAGCCGATGATGAAGAGCTCGGCGAGACCAAACACTCGGCCAGCGACGATCGTGGCCCCGCCAAAAACGAGACAGATCCAGCCGCGAACCGTTGGCACAGATTTAGCCGATGCTCGGGACGGGAACCGATGCAATAACGCTGTCGATGATGTGCTCGGCGCTCGTTCCGGCGAGCTGGGACTCGGCGGTCAACATGACACGGTGGGCAAGCACCGGCCGGGCGAGGGCTTTCACGTCATCGGGGATCACGAACGCCCGTCCAGATGCGGCCGCCAGCGCACGTGCGATGCGCTGCAAACTCAGCACGGCTCGCGGTGATAGGCCGAGGCGCAGTCCGGGGTGGGAACGGGTTGCGGTCGCGATATCGAGCAGGTAGTTCTTCAGCTCTGGCGCCACGTGCACACCGGCGAGCGCAGACGTCATCATGATGACGTCTTGGGGAGTTACCGCTGCCTCGAGGGCATCGATCGGCGGCGTCGAGGCCTCGCCTTGCTGGTCGAGGATCTCGAGCTCCGCGCTGCGATCGGGGTAACCGAGCGAGAGCTTCATCAAGAAGCGATCCAGCTGGCTCTCGGGAAGTGGGTAGGTGCCCTCGTGATCGAGCGGATTCTGTGTGGCGATGACCATGAACGGTCCGGCGAGGTCGTGGGTGTCGCGATCGACGGTCACCTGACGCTCGGCCATTGCTTCGAGGAGGGCGGATTGTGTTTTTGGCGACGCGCGATTGATCTCGTCGGCGAGGACAACATTGGCAAAGACCGCGCCGGGGCGGAACTCAAACTCGCCCGAACCGCGGTTCCAAATCGACATGCCGACAACATCGGAAGGCAGAAGGTCGGGGGTGAACTGGATGCGGCCGCTCGACCCGCCGACCGTGGTCGAGATTGCCTTGGCCAAGGTCGTCTTGCCGAGACCGGGCGAATCCTCGAGTAGGACGTGGCCCTGCGAAATCATTGCGAGGACCGCGAGCTGGACCACGTCGTGCTTTCCGCGAATGACCGTCTCGATATTGTCGACGATGGTGCGAAAGAGCACGGAAAATGTTTCGGACCGAGTGGTTTGGGGGGTTGTGGTCACCCGCTGGCTCCTCGAAGATATTGAGATTGGTGAGTGGGCACGGCGAAGGTGCGGCGTGCCACGGTTCGGACTAAAGCGTAGTGGCTCAATGCCTTGGTTGAGGTGGAGGGGTCCCACACGTCGCGCGTTCGGGGCGAAAGGTGCGGGCACGGCGGGTGCGGGCGCCGGGGCTTTTGCGTAGAGTTTGGCCATGAACTGGTACGTGGGCTGCGCGCTCTCGCTTGGAAGACGTCCGGACCTGTGGCGAACAACGATTCGCCTCGCCCGAGTACATGCTCCGGATCGTTGGTGGAGCGAGAAGCCCTACCTTCCTATCCCAGACAACTCGTGGATGGACTTTCGGCTCGAGACTGCCTTTGCGAGCGCTGACGCTCGCCCTGAGCCCGAACAGTTCATCGAGTACCTCGAATGGGCAAAGTCCTGGAAGTATCTCTAGCTCCTGGAAGTATCTCCAACTCCTAGAGGCATCTCCAAAGCTCTCAGAAGTGGCTCCAGCTCCCAAAGGCATCTCGGACTCACGATCGTGCCAGCGCGGTTTTAGTCGCGCCGGCTTTATAGGTCGAGAACCTTGAGCTCATCAAAAATGGCAGTGAGGACATCGGTGGGGGAGTGGTGCAGGCCGGGCGTGCCACTGCCATTGCCATTGCCATTGCCATTGCCATTGCCGATGCCGACCGCAGCAGCACCGAGTTCGAGTATTGCTCGCTGACGTTCGTGGTCGCTGATCGCCAACAAGTTGGCGTGGCGCTCTGGGTCCCAGGTGAGGAGCACTGCGACCTGGATACGTGACGTGGTTCGCGTTCGGCGTTGTGACATGCCGACGACCTTGCGTCCGTCGAGGGTCAACTCGCCAGGTCCGAGACCGCCAAAGCAGATTCGTCTCGACCATTCGGTTGTTGTAAGTGGCCCCGAGTGAAGTTCGGTCGCGAGGTCGAGGGTAGCGAGTGCTCGCTGCACGGCGTTGCCGAGCCAGTCGAAAGAGCGACCTACGTCGTGATGCCAGAGGGGATCGGTGTTGGGAAGTACAACATCGAACCACACCAGTTCGTTCGGTCCAACGAGCACGGCGCCGCCTCCGCTGCGACGTGTTGCGAGCGTAATCGCGTGGCGCTCGAGGTAGGAAATGTCGATCGTGTTCGCCGGCTGGCTGCTCCCGAGGACCAGCGTTGGTGGGTCGGTGAGCGTCGGGACCCAGAGACTGCGGGGGCTGCCGTCGAAGTTTCGATGGTGGAAGACCTCGGGGGTCTCATCGATCGAGATGGGGTCAAAGCGCACGCGCTTGAGCTTATTGCCACAGCGGCAATCGCTGGACAGCACAGCGGCAATCGCTGGACAGCACAGCGGTATTCGCTGGGACCGAATCGCGTGTCGAGGGGGCAAAATCGATCTGTGGCTAAAAAATGTTGGGCAGGAGTGACACTTCTTGTCACTTTCTGGGTTTCACGCATTCTCGAGTTTCGACGCAGAGTGAAATCGCCAGATTTGTTGAGAAATCATGGGTTATTCCGACCATTCAAGGCCTTCGTCATGCGTACAAACGTTCGACTCTAGCGGAAAGAATTTGCCATTCCACTCAATTTCTCGGTGAATTTGACGAAAGTTGACAAAAGATGCTTGCCTAGTGGGTCCAAGTGTCATAAAGTGTCAATTCATGAATACGGGCACCACGGAAGATCACAACAGCGAGGAGGTGAGCAATGTTCGTCGGCAGGTACGAGCGCTCACTCGACTCGAAGTTTCGGATCGTCCTTCCCAAGAAATTCCGCGTGGACCTCGGCCCTCGGGTCTACCTCGCCCAGGCGGACAATTCCCTGGGCGTGTACTCCGAGGAGGCGTACGAGGAGCTCAGCCAACGGTTGATCGACCAGTATCGCCGCGGGGAAATTCACCCCGGGACACTACGGACATTTGGTTCGTCCTCGGTTCGGGTCGAGCCCGACGAAAAGACTGGTCGAATTACGCTTCCGCAAAAGCTGCGGGAGGACGCCAACTTGACCAACGAGGTCATCGTGGCCGGCGTCCTCACCCATGTGGAAGTTTGGGACAAAGCAACGTTCGAAGCGGTCGACGAGAAGAACAGCGACGTGATGCGAGAGCATCTGCAGGTCAAGGGCACGTTCAACTAGCGGAGACCACCTGACAGACGGATATGACGAGCAATGCTCGTTCTTTGACAGTCTCCCGATTGGCAGATGGAAGGCCCCTACTCCGCCCGCTTGCCATCAGCTCGATCAGGGGAGAAATCCTGACGTGCGCCCGCTGATCGGGGGACTGTCAAAGACCGAGAATGCCCGTTGAAGTGGCTGTCGAAGTGCAGAGCTGGGATGTCGCGTCGACGATTTTCTTGCTCGGCGTTCGAGCGATGCGGCCGCAACGATGAGTGAGTACGGCGATGAGCGAGTGTAGTGAGTAGTGACTGTGAGCGCAGAAATGGTTTCCCCTCCCGAATTTCAACACGACCCGGTGATGGTCGCCGAGATCGCTGAAATCGCTGCTGACCTTTCGCCGGGAACCTTTGCCGATCTCACCCTCGGCGGAGCGGGTCACGGTGTTGCCGTCCTCGATGCAAACCCTGAGCTCGAACTCTTCGGCGTCGACCAAGACGACCTCGCTCTCGCAGCCGCCGGTGAACGACTGGAGCGCTTCGGCCCCCGAGCAACGCTCGTCAAGACGCGCTTCGATGGCGCAGGAACCGCCCTCGTCGATGCTGGCCACGAGGTGATATCGGGCTTCTTGATGGATCTTGGGGTCTCTTCGCCGCAACTCGACATTGCCGACCGTGGCTTCAGCTATCACAACGACGGCCCCCTCGATATGCGAATGGACACCGGACAGCAGCGCACCGCCGCCGACGTGGTGAACAACTACAGCTTCGGCGAACTCGTCGATGTGCTGTCTGCATACGGTGATGAACGTCATTGCAAACGAATCGCACAAGCGATCATCGATGGTCGCCCGTTTACGTCGACCACCCAGCTCGCGACGGCGATCGCAGATTCGCTTCCGGCGCCGGTCAGGCGAAAGAGCACCGGCCATCCTGCCAAGCGCTCGTTTCAAGCAATTCGCATCGAGGTAAACGACGAACTCGCAATCTTGGGCGGCACGCTCGACACGATGATCGACATGCTCGACACGGGAGGTGTCGGGATGGTCCTCACCTACCACTCGGGCGAAGACCGCATCGTGAAAGATCGGATGCGTCGCGTCATCGAGGCCGGGGTTCCCGCAGGCATGGCGCCGACCTCTGACTACCGGTGGTCGTGGCGAGGCGCCCGCACGCCGAGCGATTCCGAGGTAGAGGAGAACCCGCGGGCTCGATCGGCGCGACTGCGGGCCATCACCCGAGTGGGAGCTTCAGGCCCAGGACTTGGGGCGCCATGACCCGTCCGCGCAATCTTACGTTTCCCGTGATCGCCATCTTGGTCGTCTTTGGTTCGCTGCTCGGCATCGTCGTCATTCAGACCTTCATCGTGCAAAACCGCGTGCAACTTGACGCTGTTTCCTCCGAACTTGCCGAGGCCCAAGCGCTGAATCAAGAGCTTCGACTCGAGGTCATCGAACTCGAAGCACCCGAGCGGATTCTCGAAGCTGCGAGCTCTCGGCTCGGAATGATTCGCCCAGCAGAGCGCACCTATCTTCCCGGTATCGACCCGGACCTCGAGGCAATTCTTCAACCGTCGACGACCGGAGACCCTTTCGGCCCAGCGCCGTTGAGTGACGCGCTCGTCGAACGTTTTTCACAGACGTTGCGGGCCTCGGGCGTCATTACCTCCGAGGACTTCGTTAGCTCAGGAAACGGGGACTCGTGACGACCGCATTCTTTGGCGCGATCCGTACCCCTGGCCGTAGCGGCTTTTCGGGACTGCGAATCGTGTTCCTCGGCGTCTGCATCATCGCGGTCGGCGCGGGCATGATCTTCCGACTGGTTTCGCTGCAAGTCCTCGACCCCGAACGCTACGTCGAACACGGTGAGAGCCAGCGAATTCGCACCGCATCGCTCGCAGCCGAACGCGGATCGATCGTCGACCGAAACGGCATCGAACTCGCAGTCTCGACACCGCGCGAAAGCATTTGGGCAGACCCCCGACTCGTGCTCACCGGCGGGATCGGCCCGGCCGAGACCGCCCGCCAGATCGTCGCGGTCGCCGGTGGCGATGCCGGACAGCTCACTACTCGCCTCTCAAACGAAAGCGCGAAGTTCGCGTGGATGGCCCGCCAACTCGACGACGACGTCGCTGCTGCGATTCTCGACCTCGAGCTACCCGGCATCTACGCGACCGAAGAACAGGCGCGCATTACCCCGTCGGGAAGCGATGTTGCTCGCGGAATTCTCGGCCGGACCGATATCGATGGCCTTGGATTGTCGGGACTTGAAGCCCAGTACGACTCGGCGCTCACCGGTGAGCCTGGACGAATCGTCGTCGAACGCGGCCTCGCCTCGGCGGGCAGCCAGGCGCTGACAATTCCCGACGGTGAGTACGAACTCGTTTCGCCAACCGCGGGGGACTCGCTCGTCTTAACCCTCGATCGAACGGTTCAGTTCGAAGTCGAGAGCCTGCTGCAACAGACCGTCCGCGACTCGGGAGCGGTCTCGGGCACGGCGATCGTGTCTCGAACCGCAACCGGCGAGATTCTCGCAATGTCGACCGTTGCTCGCAACGGTGACGGCGAAGTCGTTGTCTCGGGGGAGAACAAGGCGGTCACCTGGATCGTCGAGCCGGGTTCGATCAGTAAGCCGCTCGCGATCGCGGCACTGATCGAGGAAGACCTGATCGATTCGAATACGACCGTGGAGGTTGCAGACGAGATCGAGATCTACGACATCGAGTTCAGCGACAGCGTCCGAACAAACCAGTCGGTGCTCTCGACCGCCGACATCTTGAAGAACTCGTCCAACGTCGGCGTTGCCCTGCTCATCGACCGAATCGGTAACGAGAAGTTCCACGAGTACCTCACCAACTTCGGCCTCGGCTCTGCGACCGAGCTCGATTTCCCGGGCGAATCCGGTGGCATCTTGCATCCCGAAGACGAGTGGTCGGGTGTGTCGAAACCCTTCGCTGCAATTGGCTATGGGTATGCAGCGACGCCATTGCAGATGCTGCGTTCCTACAACGTCTTTGCAAATGGCGGCGTGCTCGTCGAACCTCACCTCGTCGCTGGCATTCAAGACGCCGATGGCGACCTCGACATCGTGAGCCCGCGCTCTGGCGATCGTGTGATTTCCGAGGAGACTGCTGCTGAGGTGACGGCGCTGCTCGCCGGCGTGGTGAGCGAAGGCGGAACCGGTGCTTTGGCATCGGTCCCGGGCTATCAGATCGCAGGCAAGACCGGTACGGCTCGCATTGCCCAGCCCGGCGGCGGCTACATCGACGAGTTCGGACAGGTGCATCTGCTGACCAGCTTTGCTGGCTATCTCCCAGCCGGGGACCCCGAACTGTCGATCATCGTCATGATCGAAGAACCCGAAGGTGACGCATCTGGCGGCCGTGTCGCTGCGCCGCTCTTCGGTGAGATCTCGAACTTTGCCCTCCAGCACTTCCGGATTCCTCCGGCAGCAGCGGTCTTCGATGGCTAAGGGGCCGCGCCGGTCACTCGCCGACGTGGTCAGAGATGTCGAGCAACGCGCGCCCGGGCTCCTCTCGAATGCTGCCGAGCTGATCGGTAATCCGAAAAGTCAAACCATCGATGTCACCTCGGTGACCCAAGACAGCCGAGAGGTCGAACCCGGGAGCATCTTCTGCGCGATTCGGGGCCATTCGGTCGACGGGCACAACTACATTGCCCACGCGGTGGAGCGCGGCGCGGTATGCGTCTTGCGCACAGCTGAATCGGGCACAGCTGAATCGAGTGCCGATGAGCTCGGTGTTGCGGTCATCGTCAGTTCCGATACGGCCAAGGCCACCGGGTTTCTCGCCGCTGCGTTCTTTTCGTTCCCGACCGATGATGTGGCGCTCGTCGCGGTCACCGGCACGAACGGAAAGACGTCGATCGTCTCGATCCTCACTCATGTCGTCAACCATTGCGGCGGGATCGCCGCGGCTATGGGCACGCTCACCGGCTCACTCACGACGGCAGCAGCGCCCGACTTTCATCTCGCCGTGAGCGAACGTCGCAATGACGGGGCTACGGTCATTGCGGCCGAAGTCTCTTCGCACGCACTCGACCAGCAGCGCATCGCGGGCGCGCAGGTTGCTGTCGCGGTCTTTACGAACCTCACCCAAGACCACCTCGACTATCACGCCGACATGGACGACTACTTCGAGGCCAAGGCCCGACTGTTCGCCCCTGAGGTCGGCGCCGCGCACGTGATCGACACCTCCGACGCCTACGGAAGACGCCTCGCCGACCGCGTTCGCGAAACCCAGCACGCCGAAAGCCTCAACCAGGGGGATGCAGCCACTGCTCGCCCGCTCGTGACCGTTGCAGGTGACGAGATTGCGTCAGCCGGAATGCTTTCGAGCGGATCGTCGACGTTTATGTGGCGAGAATTCGAGATCCGTCTCCCGCTCGGGGGCTCGTTCAATGTGAACAATGCTGTGTTGGCGGCCGAAGCCGCAGTCCTGCTCGGATTCGAGCCGATCGAGGTCGCAAAATCGCTCCGGGTCGCTCCCCAAGTTCCGGGGCGTTTCGAAAGCGTCGATCATGGCCAACCCTTCGGTGTCGTGGTCGACTACTCCCATACGCCTGCGAGCATCGCCGTTGCCATCGCCAGCGCCCGAGAACTGTCGGATGGACGGGTGATCATCGTCTTTGGAGCCGGCGGCGACCGTGATGTGTCGAAGCGCCCATTGATGGGAGAGGCAGCGAGTGCCGCCGACGTACTTTATGTCACCTCTGACAACCCCCGGACCGAAGATCCTGCAAAGATTGTCGACGAAGTGATTGTTGGCGTGTCGACAGAATGCGTCGTGAACCGGGTCGTGGGCCGCTCGGAGGCAATCGTTGAAGCCATTTCAGAAGCACGCGCGGGCGACACTGTCATCATTGCGGGGAAAGGCCACGAGACCTACCAGATTATGGGAACGACCCGAACCGACTTCGATGACCGTGTGCACGCTCGAGACGCGCTGGCCCGCGCGGGGTGGACTCTCGCGATCGCATCTGGCGACGACGCTATCGAATCTAGCGAGGACGCCAGCGAACCTGGCGAGAACGCTGTACGAGGCGGTGACCAATGATTCGCCTACTCATTGCGGCGGCAACGTCGGTCACCATCTCGTTGTTCGGTACACGATTCCTCATCGACTTTTTGACCAAGGCAAAGGTCGGACAGCCAATCCGTGAAGACGGTCCGCAGGGCCACTTAGTAAAGGCCGGTACGCCAACGATGGGCGGCATCGCCATTCTCGTCGGCGCCTTTAGTGGCTACATCGCCGCCGACGTCGCCAACATCTTTGGCGTCGGCACGTCGATCATTTTCACTCGAACTGGCCTGATCTTGATGGGGGCCATCTTGGCGACAGGTCTGGTTGGGTTCCTCGATGACTGGATCAAGATTTCCCGAGAGCGAAACCTAGGCCTCAACAAACGAGCCAAAGTCATTGGCCTGGTGAGCGTTGCAGTCCTTTTCGCCGTACTGCTCGGCAGCTTCACAAACATCCATACCGAGATCTCCTTTACGCGTTTCGACTCGATCGGTATCGACCTCGGTCGTTTCCTCTGGTCGATTTGGGCGGTGCTCTTGTTGCTCGCGACGGCCAACGCGGTCAACCTGACCGATGGTCTCGACGGGCTTGCTTCAGGTGCGGCGATTCTCAACTTTGCGGGCTACACCTTCATTGCGTTCTGGGCGTTCCGGCACCCGGCGGACTACGACATTCCCCATGCGCTCGACCTGGCCGTGATCTCGGTATCGATGCTCGGCGGATGTGTGGGCTTTCTTTGGTGGAACGCCGCGCCAGCACAGATCTTCATGGGCGATACCGGTTCGCTCGCAATCGGTACGGCGCTCGCTGGGCTCGCGCTCACGACAAACACGCACCTGTTGTTGCCGATCATGGGACTCGTCTTTGTTGCAGAGACGGTCTCGGTGATCTTGCAAGTCGGCGTATTCAAGGTAAAGAACGGCAAACGCCTCTTTCGCATGGCACCAATCCATCACCACTTTGAGCTCGCCGGCTGGCCCGAAACGCGAGTCATCATCCGGTTCTGGCTGCTCACCGGGCTGTCGACCGGTGCCGGCGTTGGCATCTTCTACTGGGACTCGATCGTTCAGGGAATTACCGCATGAGCCAACCTCGCGATATCGCGAGCGCCCCGTTGGAACCCGGTGATGTCGCGGTCGTTCTCGGCCTCGGGATCGCTGGTCGAGCGGTGACCAAAGCGCTCGTCAACCGCGGGATTTTGGTGACGGCTATCGACGACCATCCAACGCCCGAGACCAACCGGTTTGTCGACGAGGTTGGTTGTGCCTTCATTGCAGAAGCGGACCGCTCCACCTTCGACGAACTGTTTTTGGTCGCCGCGGCGTTCGTGCCGAGCCCGGGGGTGCCCGAGCATCACGTCGCGTTCGCCGCGGCCCGTGAATCGACGACACGTGTGATTTCTGAGTTCGACATCGCTCGCTGGTTCGACGACCGTCCAATCGCTGCGATTACCGGCACCGATGGCAAGACCTCGGTGACGATGCTCACCGTTGCAATGTTGGAGGCGTCAGGGGTAGCTGCGGTCGCCGTTGGCAATACTGACGTTCCGCTCGTCGAGGTGATCGACTCGCCCGACTACGACGTGTTCGTCGTCGAGGCCTCGTCGTTTCGTCTCGGCCACGCCGAGCGGTTCACCCCAGCCGCCGCAGCGTGGCTGAACTTCAGCCCCGACCACCTCGATGTGCATGAGTCGCTCGCGCACTACGAAGCGGCAAAGGCCAAGATCTGGGCGAACCTCGCTCCGGGGGCCTTGGCGGTTGCTCCCGTCGATGACCCCGTGGTTACCTCGCATCTTCCAGACGGACCCGACATCAACACCGTCCGAGTCGCTACAGCACCCGGTAACGGCGCGAACGCCTTTGTTGAGGACGGTCGGTTGCTCGTCGAAGGAGTCGAGATCTGTTCGCTTGACTCGCTGCCTCGGAGCTTTGCCCACGACATCACGAACACGTTGGTCGCCGGAGCCCTCGCGTTGCACCTCGGTGCGACTCCAGCCGGAATTTCTCGTGCGGTCAGCTCCCATGTGCTTGCGCCTCACCGCATTCAATATGTGGCGACGCTCTCGGGCGTTGCGTTCTACAACGATTCCAAAGCAACGGTGCCCCACGCGGTCAATACGGCGGTCTCGGGATTCGAATCGGTGGTCTTGATTGCGGGCGGCAAAAATAAGGGCCTCGACCTCGGAGAGATGGCCGAGAGTGCAGATCGAATCCGTTGCGTTGTGGCCCTTGGCGACGCGGCCGAAGAGGTCGCGTCGGCGTTCGCTGGGCGTTGCCCGGTGGAACGTGCAGTGAACATGACCGAAGCGGTCGCTGCTGCATTTCGCCTCGCTGAAGAGGGCGATGTGGTGTTGTTGTCTCCAGGTTGTGCGTCCTTTGACCAATACGAGAACTACGGCGCGCGCGGAAATGACTTCATTGCGGTTGTGCATGCACTAATCGACCACCGGAATGAGACAGAATTGAGCAACACAACCACCGATGGTCACCAATGACGCAGACTCGACGAAAAACGAACAACAACGCAACCCGAAGCCGAGCAAAAGGTCGAGCAGCAACATCGCGTCGTACTCACGCGGCGAGCCGACCACAGCGTGCGGCTGCGTCAAAGACCGCAGCGACACGAACCTTGACGGCGCGGCGGACATCGACCGCTCGCCGAGGGAACACGCGAGCAAATCCAAACGTCGGACAGAATGCCTTTCTCGTCTTGTTGACGATCGTGACGGGCCTCTCGCTGCTCGGACTTACGATGGTGTTGTCGGCCTCGTCGGTCACTTCGCTCACTTCGACGGGATCGCCGTGGGGAGAGTTCATTTCCCAGGCAACGTGGCTCGGCCTCGGCGCCTTTGCGATGGTCGCTGCAACCTTGATCGACTACCGGCTCCTTCGACGCTTCACGGTCCCGATTCTTATCGTTTCGCTCGTGATGCTCGTCGCGGTGCTGTTTCCTCAGTTCGGCGTTTCGGTCAACGGAGCCCAGCGCTGGATCCGGCTCGGCCCGGTCCAGTTCCAGCCGTCGGAGATCGCAAAGCTTTCGCTGGTCTTGTTCGCCGCTGACAACCTCGCTCGTTCAAAGAAGGTTGAAGTCAACCGCCAGCTCAAACCAATCGTGGTGGTGTTGGTGGCGTTCAGTGGGTTGATCTTGTTGCAGCCCAACCTCGGAACGACGATCATCTTGTTCGTCATTGGGCTCGCAGCGTTGTTCGCGAGCGGTGTTCGGGTGGTGTACATCGCGGGCCTTGGGCTCTTGAGCGCAACCGCAGCCTCGGCGTTGGCCTACTTTGCGCCGTATCGACGGGATCGACTTCTCGCATTTCAAGACCCGTGGCAGGACCCGCTCGGCGATGGTTGGCAAACAATTCAGTCGCTCGTGTCGGTCGCGAACGGTGGTATCACCGGCGTTGGAATTGGGGAAAGTCGAGGCAAGTACGGGTTCTTGCCCGAGGCCCACAACGACTTCGTGTTTGCCGTGACGGCCGAAGAGTTTGGCCTGGTCGGCGCATCGATCGTCGTCTTGGGCTATGTGGTATTTGGAATTACTGGACTGGTCGTTGCCCGTCGGGCCGACCGATTTGGAGCGCTCCTCGTCGTTGGTGTGACGTCGTGGATCTTGGTGCAGGCGTTCATCAACATCGGTGCCGTTCTCGGTGTCTTGCCAATCACCGGAGTGCCACTTCCCTTCATGTCGGCGGGCGGCACCTCGCTCGTGACCACACTCGTTGGGGTCGGCCTCGTCTTTAACGTTGCACGCAGTACTCGCTAGCGGCGATGAAGATGTCCGCAGGGCACTCGACAGAAAGAGATCAGTGAGCGAAGTATTCATCGTTGGCGGAGGAACCGCGGGCCATGTCCTGCCCGGCATCGCGATCGGCAAAGAGCTTGTGGCGCGCGGTGCTGCACCGTCAGATATTCACTTCGTAGGGTCCGAGCGCGGCGTCGAGGCAACGATTGTCCCCAACGCTGGATTCCCGCTGACATTGCTTCCCGGGCGTGGCATTCAGCGTCGAATGACAACCGACAACATCGGTGCGCTGCTCGGACTATTGCGGGCGTTTGTGTCGTCGTTCTCGCTCCTTCGAGAACACCGGCCAGGCATCGTCGTCGCGCTAGGTGGGTACGCGAGCGTCCCTGCTGGTGTTGGTGCGATCCTGCTCAGAATTCCGGTCGTTGTCGCCGAGCAAAACGCCGTTCCGGGTTTGGCGAACACCATCATTGGAAAGTTCGCGAAGGCGTGCGCGGTTTCCTACGAGGGCACCGACCTCCCACGAACGGTCTGGACGGGCAACCCGGTACGTCCTGAGATTCTCGACGTCGCAAATGGTGTCAACACCCGGGGCGAGGCACGAGCGTTGCTCGGCGTTGCTGAGGACGCAACGATGATCGTCGTCTTTGGTGGGTCGCTCGGTGCCCGGACGATCAACAACGCGGTCGTCGACGCGCTCGCGACACTCGCTGCTCGCCTTGGGGAAGACCGAGTTGGAGAAGACCGCACCGAAAAGAACGGCACCGGTTTGGTGATTCGCCACATCATTGGCAAACGGGACTTCGAAGATGTGACGTCGCGAGTGAGCCACGATTTGCTTACCGGACTTACCTACACGCCTATCGAGTACGAAGACGACATGGCGAGCGTGTACGCAGCGTGTGACCTCGTCGTCTGCCGTGCTGGTGCGACGAGCTGCGCCGAATTGGCGGTCACCGGAACCCCAGCGGTCCTGATTCCGTTGCCCGGCGCGCCTGGGGATCATCAGACCGCAAACGCTCGGGCGCTCGAGCGTCCAGGCGGTGCCGAGATCATTGCCGATGCAGATTTCGATGCCGCGAGCTTTATCGATGTGGTCACCAGGTTGATCGCAGAACCCGAAACGCTGCGGACAATGCGCGAGGCAGCGCGGTCGGTGGGTCGGCCCGATGCAGCATCGGCGGTCGTCGACGTTGTTGAGGAGCACCAGCCATGACAAGGAACGACTCCGCACCAGAACGGCTACTCGATCTATCTGAACCCACCGAGGTGTACCTGATTGCGATCGGCGGTGCGGGCATGGCCGCAATTGCCGAACTTCTCGACGGCATGGGGCACCGAGTTCGAGGCAGTGATATGTCCACCTCGGACTCCATCACCCGCCTTCGCTCGCTCGGGATCGATGCGATCGTTGGTCACGACGCAGCCAACGTCGGCAATCCGGACGTCGCGATGAAATCGACCGCGGTTCCAGACAGCAACGTCGAGGTCGTGGCGCTCGAAGAGCAGGGAACGAGGGTCTTGCACCGCGGCGAGGTGCTCGCCGCAATCGCGGCGCTGAAGAAGACCGTGGCCGTTGCCGGAACCCACGGCAAGACCACAACAACATCGATGCTCGCCGTTATCTGTGCCGAAGCCGGAGCGAACCCCAGCTACATCATCGGCGGCGTCGTCCCCGACCTTGGAAGTGGCGCTCGTTGGGGCGAGGGAGAGTGGTTCGTCCTCGAAGCCGACGAGAGCGACGGTTCTGGCTTTGGTCTTGGACATCGCGTCGGCATCGTGACCAACGTTGAACGTGATCACCTCGAGTTCTACGGGAATGAGGCGAACCTCCGGAGTGCATTCCAAGCATTTGTCGATGCGTCACCGGTCGCGGTCATCTGTGCCGATGACGAAGGCGCAGCCGCGCTCGGCGGTCGATCGAATGTCGTGACCTACGGCGTGGATGAGTCTGCGACCTATGTTCTCGACAACATCGAGCGCGGGTCGTCGTCGATCAGCTTCGAATTGGTTCGAGCTGGCGTCTTGTTGGGTGAGATTCGCGTGCCGATGCCCGGCATGCACAACGCCCGAAATGCAGCTGCGGCAACCGCAGCAGCGCTCGAGATGGGCTTGCCCTTCGAAGCGTGCCAGACCGCGCTGTCGAGCTTCGCTGGCGTCGGGCGACGATTTGACCAGCGGGGAACCGCCGCAGGAGTGACCTTCATCGATGACTACGCCCACCTGCCGACCGAGGTGAAGGCCGCGCTGTCGGCTGGCGCCGACACGAACCACGATCGATTGGTGGCCGTCTTCCAACCCCATCGGTACAGCCGAACCGAAGCGGTCTGGGAAGAGTTCGAAGGCGTTTTCGACGAGGCCGACCTCGTCGTACTCACCGACATCTATTCTTCTGGGGAAGCCCCGCGCCCGGGGATCACCGGCGAATTGATCGTCGAAGCGGTTCGCCGACGCGACGGCCATCCCGAAATTATTTATCACGAGGATCGGACGACGCTCGCGAGCGCACTCGCCGACATCTTGAAGCCTGGCGATCTGTGCCTGACGTTGGGTGCGGGCGACCTTGTGCAAATACCCGACGAGGTGCAACCGATCCTTCGCGGGGAGGTGCAGTGACAACTCACGAACAGCGAGATCCAGCCGCGGACCTCGACGCCGTTGCCTCGCAACTCGATCAGATCGATGGTCTCGTCGTCGAACGAAACGTGTCTGCCGGACCGTTGTGCACGTACCGAGTTGGCGGCCCGATCTCGGTGCTAGCTCGTGTCGAGTCCCGAGCAGCACTGATCGATCTCGGCCGCACCCTTGGCCACATGAGCGCTTCAGGTGCCAGCGTTGCGACGCTGCCGATTGGCAAGGGGTCGAACCTACTCGTGGCCGATGGCGGCTTTGCTGGTGTTGGTGTGGTCCTCTCAGGTGAGTTCACCAACATCACCGTCGAAGACGATGTCCTCACCGCTGGTGCTGCGGCGATGTTGCCCCTCGTCGCCCGTGCGTCGGTTCGCCATGGGCTCACCGGGTTCGAATGGGCGGTAGGAGTTCCGGGCACGATTGGTGGGGGCGTTCGGATGAACGCCGGCGGCCACGGATCTGACCTTGCAGCAAACCTCGTATCGGTCGAGATCATCGATCTCAGCTCGGGTGAGCTCATCACTCGAGACGCTGCTGCGCTCGAGCTTGGCTACCGCACGTCGAACATTTCGCCGCGGCACCTCGTGATCGCAGCGACGCTCAAACTCGAAACACTCGAGGCCCGCAAAGAATTAGTGGACGAATTCGCGGCTGAACCTGACCGAGATCCTGCGGTGGGTAATGCATCGGTGGGTAATGCATCGGTGGGTAGTGCATCGGTGGGTGATGACGCTCTGAGCGAGATTGTCCGGTGGCGTCGAGCGAATCAACCGGGTGGTCAAAATGCTGGTTCGGTCTTCACGAATCCGCCGAACGACTCGGCTGGACGGCTGATCGATGCTGCGGGAATGAAGGGCGAACGGATTGGATCTGCAGAGGTATCGACCGTCCACGCAAATTTCATACAGGTAGATCCCAACGGTTCGGCCAATGATGTGATGGCATTGATGCGGGAGATTGTCGCAACGGTGGAGTCGGCATCGGGAATTCGGCTGCACGCAGAGACGCGCCTGGTCGGGTTTCCAGCAGTCGACGTCGCGTTCGTGCAACAAGGAAGCAATTTGAAGAAAGATGGAAGTCCGTGACGGGTGGGTCGAGTCCAAAACAGAATCTGGGGTCGAGCGCTCGCCATGGGACCCGACCAAAACCAGGTCCTCGACGTCGCGCCCAAAGCTCCCAAGGCTCCCGAGGCGGCACCACCGCTCCACAACGCACTGATACCGCTCCACAACGCGCTACTACGGCGGGGCGCACAGTGCATCGGGCAACAACGCGGTCACATCGAGGCCAATCTGCACACGGCGCGGTGAAACGGCGAACCGGACAGCCAAACCAATCGACACCAGTCGAACGCCCGGCCGAAAGCATTGGTCAGCGTCAAACACGTGGGCAGGGAAGCGACGAGCGTTGGTCGGCACAGGGCGAGCGCGGCCTTGCCCGCCGTGTCCGCTGGTGGCTCATCATTGTGATCGTGTTGATCACCGCCACTGCGATTGCGCTGCTGGAAGCGCCGTTCTTCGAAGCCAACTCGGTGCAATTGAGCGGTAACGCTCGAACAAATGAGGGGCTGATCGCAGCAGCCCTCGACATCCCCGAGGATCAGGCGTTGCTCCTCTATGACTTCGAGTCTGCCGAGGCTGCAGTTGCCGAGCTTCCATGGGTGCGCGACGTCAGTGTGACCAGGGTGTGGCCATCGACGGTGCGTGTCGTCATCGAAGAACGAGGCGTCGCCGCCGCAGTTGGCCGCCCCGATGGCAGCGAATGGGCGGTGATCAGCGGCGACGGTGTCGTTGTGGAACATCGGGCCACTCCGCCGGCAAATGTGCCACTCATCGTTTCGACGAACGCGATCGTCGAAAGCACCGTCATTGGTGAGGGTGTTCCCGACGTCGAACGAGCCCTCGACATAGCGCTCAACGTCCCTCAGCAGCTCCGAGCCTGGATCACCACCTGGACCCTCGACGAGAACCTCGCGCTCACCGCCGAGCTCGTCGGGAGCGCTCGAGTGAACTTTGGGGCCTTCGAGGACCATCGGACCCAGTTTGTCTCGCTGGCGTCGATTCTCAATGGTGGCGCCGAGCTGACGTGTCTCGATCGGATCGATCTGTCGGTCGCCGATACCCCCGTGCTCCATCGAAACGTCGGATGCATCGTGGAATCAGCTGCACTCGGCTAGTTCGCGTTCGAGAAAAAGTCGGGCCTTCGTTTTGCATGTTTTGCTAATCTGCGGTTTCCTTTCTCACGTGTGGTGCTTAACGCGCCACGCAAAGCGAGTAGGGGTCGTGGGTTGCACGATCATGCAATCGACTGCCCGCTGCGGTGAATGGAAGCATCCATTGACTTCGGTGGGCAGTCGGATGCAGGTATGCACCACATCGAGAGCAGTCATACGCGATGATCGGGACCGGAGGAACCAGGCCCATGAATGAAATTACTCAGAATTACCTAGCGGTAATCAAGGTCGTTGGCGTTGGCGGTGGCGGCGTGAACGCCGTGAACCGCATGATCGACGCCGGTTTAAAGGGCGTAGAATTCGTCGCGGTCAACACCGACGCACAAGCGCTGCTCATGAGCGACGCCGACGTAAAGCTCGATATTGGACGTGAACTTACCCGTGGCCTCGGCGCCGGTTCTGACCCCGAGGTGGGTCGCCAGGCAGCCGAAGACCACAAAGAGGAGATCGAGGCAGCCATTAGCGGCGCCGACATGGTCTTTATTACCGCTGGCAAGGGCGGCGGTACCGGGACCGGTGCTGCTCCGGTCATTGCACAGATCGCACGTGGCGTCGGCGCGCTCACCATCGGTGTAGTCACTCGGCCATTCGGATTCGAAGGGCGCCGTCGCGCCGTACAGGCCGAGCAAGGCATCCAACGACTCAAGGAGAACGTCGACACCCAGATCGTCATCCCCAACGACCGCTTGCTCACCGTTTCGAACGAAAACACCTCGGTGCTCAACGCCTTCAAGATGGCCGATGAAGTGCTCTTGCAAGGTGTTCAGGGCATCACGGACCTGATCACTACTCCCGGCCTGATCAATACCGACTTCGCCGACGTGAAGATGATCATGTCCGACGCTGGTTCGGCCCTCATGGGTATTGGCTATGCATCGGGCGAAGGGCGAGCACTCGCTGCGGCCCGCGCCGCCATCAGCTCGCCGCTGCTCGAAGCATCGATCGAGGGCGCTCGAGGAATCTTGCTCAACATCTCGGGCGGCTCAGATCTTGGACTCTTCGAAGTCAACGAAGCTGCAGAGGTTATTCACGGCGTGGCGCACCCCGATGCCAACATCATCTTTGGAGCGGTCATCGACGACGAAATGGGTGACGACGTGCGCGTGACGGTCATCGCTGCAGGCTTTGAGCGCTGGGAGGGCGGCGCAACGGGCGCTGGCTCGATCGGGGCGACAACGACTGCAGACCAGTCCACGATCGGTGGAACAGACGGTGACGATCCAGTGATTGGTTCTGGCTCGACCGACTTTGATGCAACGTCAACCGATGACGACGAGCTCGAGATCGCCGATGTCTTTGCCGACGTCGAGACTTCCGAGGGAGACGGTGGCTCGGGCGGCGACGAGGACGACGATCTCGACGTTCCGTCGTTCCTTCGCTAGTACGACGAAGAACCCCGGCACGTGGCCGATCGCCAGCACATCGTCCGTGAAGACGGCTCGATTGTCGAGGTTGCATGGACGAGCCGCGCGGATGGGGACTTTCACATCGACAGCGACGCGAGCGAGCTGACGAAACGCCGCGCTTTGGTTATGGAGGGCGAGTGGATCGTGGTGCGCCAAGTCCACGGCAACCACGTGCTCGATACGCGCGACACTCTGGTTGTTCCGTCCAGTCGTGACCGTCACGATGCTCGGGCAAATACCCGAGGTGACGATGCTCGGGCGAATGCCCGACATGATGACGCTCGAGGTGTAACCGCTGATGGGATCATCACCGACAAGGCGCGGCAACCCATCTCGGTGCAGGGCGCCGATTGTGCGCCGATCGCGTTTATCACCAACAGGGGACCGATCGGCGTGGCCCATGCTGGATGGCGTGGTCTTGCCGAGGGAATTATCGAAGCGGTTGCAGATCGTCTGGTGGAAGGGGGCGAGTTCGTGGCAACTGACGCTGACGAACACGCCGATCAGATACGTCTCGAACGGGCGATCGTCGGCCCCGTCATTTGTGCCGACTGCTACGAGTTTGGCGCCGACGACCTCGATCGTGTTGCGTCCAGGCTCGGCGACGGCGTTCGTGCAACGACACCATCGGGTGCTCCGGCGCTCGACATGCGAGCAGCAATCGTGGCGGGGTTCGACGCGGTTGGCGTCACCGACGTGTCCTTTGTCGGCGGCTGTTCAGCATGTGACGAAACCGGGTTTTCCCATCGGGCGCGCCAAGAGTCGCAGCGACACTGCCTCGTCGCCCAGATCGTGAACGCCGATCCAACTCCCGGGCAAAGCACTATCTCTGAGAACAGCACTATCTCTGAGAAAAGCACTATCTCTGAGAAAAACAATGCAGGCTGATCCACGTACCTTGGCCGTGCCCATCGAGGTTCTGGCCGACCGGCTCGATGGTATTCGGGACGCGATTTCTGCAGCCGGCAGGAAAGACGTCGACCTCGTTGCCGTGACCAAGGGGTTCGATGCCTCGGCGGTCGAGGCAGCGCGTGATCTCGGCCTGACGAGCGTTGGCGAGAACTATGCCCAAGAGCTCGTCGAAAAGCGCGATCACCTCTCGGAGTTGACCGTCAACTTCTTAGGTCGTGTGCAGCGCAACAAAGTGCGAAAGATCGACGACATTGTCGACCTTTGGCAAAGCGTTGCACGTCCGGAGATCTTGACCGAGATTGCAAAGCGGGCGCCGGGGGCGTCGGTTCTCATTCAGATCCAGCCCGATGGCGATGAGACCAAAGACGGTGTTCGGCCACCGGATCTCCCCGAGATGCTGGCGCTCGCCGAGAGTCTTGGCTTGCGCGTTGCTGGTTTGATGACCATTGGAGTCCTCGGTGATCGTCCCGCAACGATCGAGTGTTTCGCTGAGTTGGACCGTTTGGCGAGCGAGTATGAACTCGACATTCGGTCGATGGGAATGAGCGCAGATTTCAAAGACGCGCTCGAGGCAGGGTCGACCATGTTGCGCATTGGATCGGCGCTCTTTGGGTCACGCCCAGTGAAGATGTAGTGTTGAGACGTACGGGAGGGACCTGATGTCAGGCTTTTATAAAAAGGCAGTCGTTTGGCTAGGGCTAAACGAAGAATACCCCGATGGTGGTGATGTCGAAGAGAACGGCATTGCGCCAGAGGACTCCTCCAACGGCGAGGTCTACGCACTCGGTGACGACGAGGCGGGCCATGATTTGGCCCCTGGCCCTGCGCCTCACGGACGCGCAACAGCGGGCGGCACGGTTGGTCACGATGACTACGACTCGAGTCCCCTTACGCCGAAACCGCTCAGCAGTGACCGACAATCCTCAACCGTTAGGCCAGTCCCCATGGATGAACGCGAAGATGCACACGGCCACCAAAGCGACGGCGGGAGCGGCACCGTGCGAGCAGTACCGCTCGCAAAGAGCGTCGTGCCACAAACGGTTGTTCCTCAGTCCTACAACGATGCACAAGCCGTCGCCGATGTGTTCAAAGATGGCAAGCCCGTCGTCATCGATCTCGTCAGTGCCGAACGAGACCTCTCTCGGAGACTCATCGATTTCAGCGCAGGTCTTTGTTACGGCCTCGGCGGCAGTATGGAGAAGCTGTCGAGCGACATTTACCTCTTGAGCCCCGACGGGGTAGAGGTGAGTAGTGAAGACAAAGAACGCCTTAGTTCGTAGCTAAGCAAGCGCCGAGACCCAGCTACTTCGCACTATCACCCACCCGCTGTGCCCCGACACTAGTATCGCGGGATGGATCTCGTGCAAGAAATAAAGGCTGTTCGGTTCACGATGGCGTCAAAGGGGTACGACTGCGCCGCGGTGGACTCCTATCTCGCGAAGCTACGTGGCGATCTCACGGTGGTGGAACAAGAGCGCGAAACGGCAGCGAGCCGCATTGCCGACCTCGAACAACAGATCGCAGATGGTGCGGGAAGCAGCGAAACCGAAGGCACCCTTCGGCGCACCTTGTTGCTCGCCCAGCGCCTTGCCGACGAAACCGAACAAGAAGCAACCGCTGCCGCCGCTGAAATGATCGACGCGGCGACAGCCGAGGCAGCGAGCGTTCGGGAAGCGGCAAGTACCGAGAGCGAACAGACCCGCGCGCAAGCAGCTGAAGAAGCGGCCGCAATGGTGCGCAACGCCGAAGCTGAGGCAGCGGAACTGCGTTCGAACATGGACGCCGAACTCGCTGCGTCGCAAGCCGAAAAGGAACGCTTAGACGCGACGATGGCGGCCGAAGCAGAAGCCTCGCGCAACGAGTCTCGCGCAAAGGCCCAAGCAATTCTCGAAACCGCGGAGGCGACCGGACGAGAGCGTGTCGAAGCGCTCGAGCTGACCGCGCAGACCGAAGCGGCCGAGATGCGTGTACCAATTCGAGCCGAAGTGGTCGAGCTTGAAGGCGTGCGAGCGCAATTGTTGAACGATATTGCCGAGTTGGAAACCCATCTCGAAGCACAGCGAAGTCGGGTCAAGCATGCAGTCGAGGCACTGCGTGTTGGAATGTCGGGGTCGATCGAAGACCTTGAGCGAGTCGCCGAGGATGAAGACCTGCTCGGGGTCCAGCCCGCACCGCCGCACAGCGGCGCATCGGCTAGTGACGTGGATCAAGCTCCAGACATCGAGATCCTCGGTGGGGTTGCCGCTGCTGCTCCCGAACAGCCAACGGTCGACTCGGTCGAGGCTGAAGCCCTCGCTGCGATGCCTCCAGCAGAAGCGCCTCCAATAGACGAGCCTTCAGTGGAGGCGCCCCAAATGGAGGCGTCGCAAGCAAATGCGCCCGTAACTGACGCGCCTTTGGACCACGCCACAGCGGGGGACGACGCCACAGCGGGACCCGATGATGTGCTCGACGATCCAATGGTGGTCGATGCCCCAGGTGATACCAGCACAGCTCATTATGCAGGTGTAGGTGAGGTGCCGGCAGACGATGTTGCGGTCGATGCGCACGAATCCGGCTCGAGCGAGCTACCTGTGCGCGAACCCGGGCAAAGTAACACCGAAGCCGAACTCCCTGTTTTGCCGATCGATGACGACTTGACCAACGCCACGCCGAACGAGAGTCCCTTTGAGGAGGTAGCAGCCGATCAGGCTGATGCACCGACCCTCGAAGAGGCGGTGGTCGAAGAGTTGCCCGTTGAAACGGTCGAAGCTGAGACACCGGTGATCGAAGAAACCGTGATGGAAGAAGCGGTCATCGAAGAAGCAGTGATCGAAGAAGCGGCCATTGAAGAACCGGTCCAGTGGGTAGAAGCGGGCGACGACGAGTCATCTTCGGGCGGATTTGGCATGGCGGCTGGCGCAGTCGCTGGCGCAACCGGCGGGTTCATCGCTGCAGAGGTAATCTCAGATGACGAGCAAGAACTCGCCACCGACGGTCCGATCACTGAACCAATCCCAGTCTTTGACTCCGAGGTTGACGACGGTTCGATCGATGAACTCGACGCCCAATCAAATGACCTCTTCGGGACGCCCATGGAAGAGACCGAGCAGGCACAAGACACCGAAGTCGAGGGAAGTGCTGAAGGTGGATCTTTCGTGAAGCGTTTCTCCGAAGCGCTCGACTCAACACCGATCGCTCGCAACCGATAGGTCCCCTCCGTACAAACTGTTCGAGAGCGTCCTATACTTCTGCGCTCATGGGACCGGCGGTCCCATCGTATGGAAATACGAGGAAGTTAAGGGCCGATCACCGTCTGTCTGAGTAAGGGCTCAGGCACGAGCGTTCTGCTTTTGGAAAGGAACTCGTCGTGGCGACGAAGAAGTCCGCAGGAAAAAAGACAGCGAAGAAAGCTCCGGCAACAAAGTCGGCCGCAGCGAAGAAGGCTCCAGCCAAGAAGAAAGCTGCAGCAAAGAGCTCACCAGCCAAGAAGAAAGCTGCAGCAAAGAAGACTGCAGCAAAGAAGGCTCCAGCCAAGAAGAAAGCTGCAGCAAAGAAGGCTCCAGCTAAAAAAGCAGCCCCTAAAAAGGCACCAGCGAAAGTTACCGCAGTGATCTCAGAAGTTGAAAAGGTGGACGAGGCGCAAGCCGCCGCCGCCAAGAAGCTCATCGAGCAACAAAAGCTCGCCAAGAAGAGCTTCACCAAGCCGTTTTTGAAAAAGCAAGAGGCAGAGCTGCTGAGCGAACGAGAAAAATACACTCGTTCGGCCATCTCGTACAAAGAAGAAGCCGACTCGCTCGTCTTGGACCGAGAGCCTGGCGATGTGCAATTCGACGAAGAATCAGGCGAAGGAGACACGCTCGCTGTAGAACGTGAGCGGGACCTCGCGCTGAGCGCACAAGCCCAACAGGCGGTCGATGAAATCGATCAAGCGCTCGAACGCCTCGCAAATGGTGTCTACGGAATTTGTGTCGAATCTGGCTTGCCGATCCCGAAAGAACGGCTCGAAGCAATTCCGTGGGCGAGCCAGCGAGTCGAATTCAAGGTCGGCGGGCTTGGACGTCGGTGAGCTGACAAACGAGTCGGCCGATCCTGTTCTCACCAAGTCACAAATCACCGCGCGACGATTTCAGCTGTTCGCTGTTCTCGTCGTCGTTGTCATCATCGATCAGATCACGAAAGAGATCGCGCTGGCGACACTTGCCGATGGGCCGATCGCAGGTCCGTTCGGATCGTCATTGCGATTGATTTTCAATCGTGGTTCAGCGTTCTCGCTCGGCGAGGGGTTAGGGCCGGTCTTTGGTGTTCTCGCGATCCTCGTCACGATTTCGCTGTACTGGATCGTCAAGAGCGTGCAACGACGCTCGGTCGTCTTTGCCCTTGGCCTCGTTGGTGGGGGAGCGATCGGCAACGTCGTCGACCGGGCCTTTCGCGACGGTAGCGATTCGTTTCTCGGCGGAGCGGTAATCGACTTTCTCGAGATTGGTACCTGGTGGCCCGTGTTCAACCTCGCAGATGTCGCAATCGTTGTCGGCGGTGCGTTCGTTGCGCTCACGAGCTCTCGTGACTGAAGATATCCCTGAAGCACTCGATGGCGAACGCGTCGACCGCGTCGTCTCGATGTTGCTCGGTCTCTCTCGGTCAGCGGCAGCCGAAGCCGTCGGTGCAGGGTTGGTCGAACTCGATTCGGTCGCCGTGATGAAGTCGTCGCAACGGGTTGCGAGCGGGCAGGTTCTCACCGTTTCTAACTCGGTCCTCGAGCCAGCCCCCGAGCTCGCGGCCGACCCAAACGTCGAGCTGAACTTGCTCCACGTCGACGAGGATGTGCTCGTGGTCGATAAGGCCGTCGGCCAGGTTGTGCACCCCGGTGCGGGCCACTCATCGGGCACGATTGCCCAAGGCGTTCTGGCGAAATTTCCTGAGGTCCGTGAGGTTGGCGAACCGGCAAGACCAGGGATTGTTCATCGCCTCGACAAAGGCACATCTGGGGTGTTTATGATCGCCCGCTCACACCTTGCCTACGACTCGCTTACCGAGCAGCTCCGGGAGCGAGATGTATCCCGCCGCTACCTTGCGTTTGGGTGGGGACACCCAAAGACGCCGCGCGGGGTCATCGAAGCGCCGATCGGACGGGCGGTTCGCGATCCAACCCGTATGGTCGTGCGTGAGGACGGCAAGGCTGCCCGGACGTCATATGCGGTCGCTGCGAGTTGGGCTGACCCAAAGATCAGCCTGTTCTCGCTCGAGCTCGACACTGGCCGAACCCATCAGATTCGCGTGCACCTCGAGGCAATCCATCACCCGGTCGTCGGCGATGCGCGTTACGGCGGGGGACGAGACTCGCTCGGCGTGGATCGGCCGCTGCTCCACGCCGCGAAGTTGGGGTTCGAGCATCCGAGAACTGGGGATCGGCTCGACTTCGAATCGCCCATGCCAACCGATATGGTCGCGTTGATCGAACGAGTGGGATCCCCCGATACAGGAAGCGTGCCGAAGTGACAGAGCCGAAGATCGTTCTTCCCGACTTCTCTGGACACTCGACGGTTTCGGTCATGCCCGCGCTGACGTGGGGCGTTGCTTCGCCCACGATCCCCGACGACATTGCGAACGCAGATCGAGTCGTGCTCTTCGTCTTGGATTCTCTTGGGTGGGTGCAAATGGAGGAACGCCGCCACCTCATACCGAATCTCTCGGCGTTGGGTGGGGGCGCGGCAACGACGACGGCGCCGTCGACGACCGCGACTGCGTTGACCTCGATCTCAACTGGCGTTCCACCCGGCGAGCATGGCGTGATCGGCTATCGATTTCCCGCGGGAGGGGCCGTGATGAACGCGCTGCGTTGGACCACCTCTAACGGCGACCACCGCGGCGTCGTCGACCCAACGTCGGTGCAGGTCTCGCCGACGCTCGGTGGCGGCGATTGGGAGATCGTTTCGGATCGACAATTCATTGGGTCAGGGTTTACTGCGGCCTACCTCGGCGAGCACACGCCCTATCACGGCGTTTGGCACCCGTCATCGCTGGTCGCAGAGACCTGTCGACTGCTCGCCGAAGGCAGCGACCGGATTTACACCTACTACGACGGTCTCGACCATGTTGCGCACGTCCACGGGGTTACCTCGCGCCACTTCGACCTCGAACTCTCGTTTTGTGATTGGCTCGTCGGTCAACTGATCGACGCGGTTCCGTCGGGGACCGCAGTCGTGGTCACCGCCGATCACGGCCAGATCGATGCGCCCGAAATTGTTCGTGTCTCGCCAGACTGTCTCGACCTCATGGCGGGCCGGTCTGGAGAATCGCGCTTCCGCTGGTTGCATGCGCTACCTGGAGCCACCGCCGATCTTGCTGCGGCGGCCGAAGCTGCCCACGGTGATCAGGCGTGGGTGCGTACTAAAGAACAGATCATCGACGAGGGCTGGTTTGGTCCAACGGTTACTAACGACGCGGCGAATCGCCTCGGCGACGTAGCGCTTGTCGCTCACGCTCCGGTCGGGTTCGACGACCCCGGAGAGCCTCATGCGGACCGTCTCGTTGGACGCCACGGTTCGCTGACCGAGGCCGAGATGCTCGTTCCGGTCGTTTACGCGCTGACGTAGTTCGCACGGGTTTCAGTTGCGAGCTACGTCGGTGTAGTTTGGCAGGCGCCCCTAGTAATTGAGGATTGATGGCCGGGTCGTTCACCCACCTTCACGTACATACGGAATTTTCGATGCTCGACGGGGCGTCGCGCCTCGATGAACTCGTCGCCGCTGCGGCAGCCGATGGCCAACCGGCACTTGGAATTACCGACCACGGCAATATGTATGGCGTTCTCGATTTCTATCAGGCGTGCAACAAGGCCGGTATCAAGCCGATCATCGGTACCGAGGCCTACATGGCTCACGAGCATCGGTCAGAGCGTCCATCTCGGCGCGGCAAGGTCGACGACTCTGGAGGCAGCACCACCGGTGGAGGAAAGCTCTATTACCACCTGATCTTGCTGGCCGAGAACAACGTCGGCTACCAAAACATGATCCAGCTCGCCTCGAAGGCGTTTATGGAGGGCTACTACTACAAGCCCCGGGTCGATTGGGAGCTCCTCGACCAACACTCCGAGGGGCTTATCGCGACGACGGGCTGCCTCGGAGGCCAGGTGCTCCAGGCCTTGCTCGCCGGCGACTTTGATGAAGCGGTGCAACGAGCCGGCCGCCTCCAAGACATCTTTGGCAGAGACAACCTCTTTATCGAGCTGCAAGACCACGGCATTCCCGAACAAATCCGGACCAACCCCCAACTGCTCGAGATCGCGAAGAAGATCGGTGCGCCGATCCTTGCGACCAACGACAGCCACTACACCCATCGGGTCGATCATTCGGCACACGATGCGTTGCTCTGTGTGCAGACGGGCTCGCTTCGCAGCGACCCCGATCGATTCAAGTTCCACGGTGATCAGCACTATCTCAAGAGCGCAGCGGAGATGCGCGACATGTGGCGAGAGGTCGAGGTGGCGTGCGACAACAGCCTCTGGATTGCCGAACGTTGCAACGTCGAGATCGAATTCGGTGAACCGCTCCTGCCAAGCTTCCCGCTACCTCGGGGCTTCGAAGACGATGATGCCTATCTGCTTCACCTCACGATGGAGGGAGCGAAGAAGCGCTGGGGTGAACACGGGATCACCGACGAAATCAACGAGCGTTTGCTCTTTGAGCTGAAGGTCATCCGAGACATGGGGTTCTCGTCGTACTTCATCATCACCTGGGACATGATCAAGTACGCACGGGACAACGGTATTCGCGTCGGCCCAGGTCGAGGTTCTGCAGCGGGTTGTGCCGTCGCGTATTGCTTGTGGATCACCGACCTCGATCCAATCAAATACGACCTGCTGTTCGAACGCTTCTTGAATCCGTCTCGTATGTCGATGCCCGATATCGATATGGACTTCGATACTCGCTACCGAGACCAGATGATCCGGTACTGCTCGGAGCGCTACGGTCGTGATCACGTTGCCCAGATCGTCACGTTCAGCCAAATCAAGGCCCGCGCTGCGGTCCGCGACGCTGCACGAGTGCTCGGCTATCCCTACGCCGTTGGCGACAAGGTCGCAAAGGCAATGCCGCCGCTGATCATGGGGCGAGACACGCCGCTGCAGTACTGCTTTGAGAAGCACCCGAAGTACGAGGGTGGGTATGCCCAGGCCGGCGACCTCCGCGAGATGGTCGCATCCGAACCAATCGTTGCCGAGGTCGTCGAGGTTGCCAAGGGCCTCGAAGGCCTTCGCCGCTCTGATGGCATCCATGCTGCAGCTGTGGTGATTACCAAAGATCCGCTGACCGACTATGTGCCAATCCAGCGCAAGCCAGAGTCTGGGCAAGCTCCAGAGGACGCGCCGGTCGTCACCCAATACGAGATGAACGGTGTCGAGTCGCTCGGCCTGTTGAAGATGGACTTCCTCGGTCTTCGAAACCTCGACGTCATCACCGACACGCTGCAGGCAATTTCGGAGACTCGGGGCATCGAGGTCGATATCGACAATGTCGACCTCGAAGACAAAGCAACCTACGAGCTGCTCCAGCGCGGCGACACGATCGGCGTGTTCCAGCTGGAGTCGACGCCGATGCGTGCGTTGATGAAATCGCTCAGCCCGACCGAGTTCGAAGACGTTGCCGCACTCGTCGCGCTCTATCGGCCAGGGCCGATGGAAGCGAACATGCACAACGACTACGCCGACCGAAAAAACGGTCGACAAGAGGTGTCGCTGCTCCACGACGATGCATCCGAGATCCTTGGCGACACGTACGGCCTGATGATCTATCAGGAATCGATGATGCGAGTTGCCCAGAAGTTCGCTGGGTACTCGCTCGCCGATGCTGACTCGTTGCGAAAGGCCTGCGGCAAGAAGATCCGCGAGGTTATGCAAAAGGAGAAGGCGAAGTTTGTCGATGGCTGCGAGACCACTGGATATGGCCGTCCGCTCGGCGAAGAGTGGTGGAAGATCATCGAGCCATTCGCCGACTATGCCTTCAACAAGAGTCATAGTTATGGCTACGGATTTGTGGCCTATCAAATTGCGTATCTGAAGGCGCACTATCCCGTCGAGTACCTCGCTGCGCTGCTGACCTCGGTAAAGGGAAGCCTGGATAAGGCCGCGGTGTATCTGAACGAATGTCGGATTATGGGCATCAACGTCGTTGTGCCCGACATCAACCGTGCCCGAATCGACTTCCATCCCGAACCTGATCTGTCCGGTGAAACAAAGGGCGAGATCGTCTTTGGTATGTCGGCGGTTCGCAATGTGGGCGAAGCGTTGGTCGAACAAATCATCTCGGAACGAAACGAGAATGGTCCATTCGAAAGCTTCCTCAACTTTGTCGAGCGGGTCGACTATTCGGTGCTCAACAAACGAACCATCGAATCGTTGATCAAGGGCGGCGCCTTCGATTCGCTCGGACATCCACGCAAGGGCCTGCTCAACGTCTATGAGCTGATCATCGACCGCACCGTTGCGTCCCGCAAAGACCACGACATTGGTGTTGCAACGCTTTTCGGCAGCCTCGGCGATGAGCCGACCTTCGACGATCGTCCCGAGATTCCCGATGTCGAGTTCGAAAAGATGCCGAAGCTTGCGAGCGAAAAAGAGATGCTCGGGCTGTACATCTCCGATCACCCGATCTTGGGGTACGAGGCAGCGCTGCAACGCCGCTGCGACAAGACCGTTGGTGCGCTCGAGGACGAGGCCGACGGTGCCTTCCTGCGCGTCGGTGGCGTGATTACAAACCTGCAGAAGAAGTGGACTCGCAAAGGCGACCTGATGGCGATCTTCGAACTCGAAGATCTCGAAGGGTCGATCGAGGTCATGGTCTTCCCGCGCACGATGAACGAACACGGCCACAAGCTCGTCGACGACGCGATCGTGGTTGTGCGCGGCCGCCTCGATGGCAAGGACGATATTGCGAAGTTCATCTGTCAGGAACTCGAAATTTTCGACTCCTCGTCGATGACCGAAGCAGCTCCCCTTCGGTTGCGCTTGCCAACGCACGCCCAAGACCCTGGCACCCTCGACTCGTTGAAGTCGCTGCTGACCGATCATTCCGGTTCGTCGGAGGTGTTCTTGCACCTCGACGGCACCCAAGTCATCCGACTTCCCGAGACATACCGCGTCGAGACGGGCAACGGGCTGGTGGCAGAGTTGCGGGTGTTGCTCGGCCCCGATGCGGTCGTGGTATAGCCCATCGGAGGTTTGATGGTTGGACCGACTCGCGTCCCAGTTTGCGTTTTGTCCCGAGATTGACTGGACTAGAGGTCGAGACCACCACCATGAGGCGTTAGAAAATATGGCTTTAGAGGTTGAAACCAAAGACTGCAACGCACTGAGCGACTCCGAGATTTCCGAAATGGCTGATCTCTGCGCTGAGCTTCCCTTGGCTTATGGGGTCGGCGACCTTTCCAAGCAGGCCGAGGAGTGGGTCTTGTGCTGCGAGGCCCAAGATGGCGGCCGGCTTAAGGGCTTTGCCTACTACACCCTCGAGCGCATCGGCGGCACGCCAGCGATCATCATCGGGCTCGGCTCGATTGCACGCAGCTCACGTCGCGATGCGGTCATGCGGGCAATGATCACCGACCTTATGCATCGAGCGGTTATGGCATTCCCCGACGAAGACGTGGTCGTTGGCCTTCGCATGCAAACCCCTGACGGCTTCGACATGTTGAAGACCTTCCACGACATCGTGCCACGCCCAGATCACAAGGCATCGGGTGAAGAACGTGCGTGGGGCCGTCGCTTTGCAAAGCGATTCGGCATCTCACCACTCCGCTACGACGATCGCAGCTTCAGCGCAAAGGGTAATGGGTCCATTCCGTGCGCCTTCGACTTCGAATCGGCAAGCCCCGAAGACATCGACCCTGAGGTCGCCGGGTTCTTCAGCGAGATCGACGTCGATAACGGTGACGTCGTCATTGGCTTTGGTTGGGCAATGTCTGAGGAACTCGCAAAGTTCGCGTAGCTGCGATCAACCCTCGTGGACATCTTTGACGCGCTTGCCGCCCGGCACATGACTCGGGCCTTCACCGGCGCGCCCCCAAGCGCTGACGGCCTCGACGCGTTGTTGTACGCGCTGACTCGAGGCCCCAGTGCCGGGAACACTGCGTCGGTAGAAACGCTCGTGCTCGAGGGCGACGATGTAGACCAGTACTGGCAGATCACCCTTCCCGAGGAGCGCCGGTCCGGGTTTCGGTGGCCAGGCCTTCTCCTCGCTCCTGTGCTGCTTATCCCAACGGTCGCGCCAGATGACTACCTCAAGCGCTACAGCGAGTCCGACAAGGCCCATAGCGGCCTTGGAGAAGCCGCTCTGGCGTGGCCGGTGCCGTACTGGTGGGTCGATGGGGGAGCAGCGGTCGAAAACGTTCTCCTGACCGCAGCAGCGCTGGAACTCGGCGTGTGCTTTTTTGGACAGTTTGAGCACGAAACTTCGGTCAGCGCACACTTTGGTATTCCGACAGCTCGCCGATCCTTGGGCACGATCGCCGTGGGTGAACCCGACCGCGAGTCGGATCGGAAAAGTTGGTCATCACAACGTCCGACTCGCAGCGCCTCGGATCGGACACACTGGGGGCGATGGTGAACACACCAACCCAAACCCCTACCGGAGCAGCGCTTTGGATTGCCGGAGCGCGGCCAAAGACGCTGCCCGCAGCGATCGTTCCGGTCGCTGTGGGTACCGCTGCGGTTGCATCTGAGACATTTATTGCATGGCGGGCTGCTGCGGCCATGATCGTCGCGCTCGCGCTGCAGGTCGCCACGAACTATGCCAACGACTACTCCGATGGTATTCGCGGCACCGACGATGATCGGGTCGGTCCACTACGGCTCGTTGGTTCGGGAGCGGCGTCGCCCGGAGCGGTCAAGCGGGCGATCTTCGCGTCGTTCGGAGTCGCTGGAATCGTAGGCCTCATCTTGTCGCTCGTGGTAAACCCGTGGCTACTCGTCGTCGGGTTGTTCTCGATCGCCGCAGGTTGGTTCTACACCGGTGGCTCAAAGCCCTACGGCTACCTCGGCCTCGGAGAAGTGTTCGTGTTTGTCTTCTTTGGTCTCGTCGCCACCATTGGTTCTGCCTATGTGCAGACCGAAGCAGTTTCGGGTCTTGCGACCGTGCTCGCAATCCCGGTCGGGGTTTTCGCGACGGCATTGCTGATCATCAACAACCTCCGCGACCGTGAAGGCGACGCCGAAGTTGGGAAGAACACCCTCGCGGTTCGAATGGGCGACCGAAACACGCGCACGTTCTTCACTGCGACGATGCTCGGGGCGTTCGTGCTTATCGCCCTGACCGCCGGTCTGTCGTCTCGACCCGGGTTACTGCTCGGCCTCATTGGTTTGGTCACCGCAGGTTCCGCGGTCCGAACCGTGATTTCTGGAGCTGTCGGGCGAGATCTCATCCCGGTGCTCGAAGCAACGGGCAAAACCCAGCTGCTCGCTGGTCTTGCAATGACCGTCGGGTTGCTCTTCTAACGGGCCAACTCAGTTTTGAAGTCCCGCTCCTCCGATGTCTCGCTAGTCCCGGTATTTCGCTCGCTAATCGCGAGTGGCGGTGATGAGCTGGGCTGCGCCCAGCGTGAGCTGCTCGTGGTTCGCGTTGCTAAAGCCGACCGAGACGAGGCCGGCAAGTAGTTCTTCACGGGGCGGAAGGTAGGCGAGCGAGCGCGGTAGATAGCCATAGGCATCCTTGTTCGACAGCACGCCGCCAATGAATGGGACGACCTTGCCGAAGTAGACGCTGTGGCCAGCCTTTGCCACCGGGTTATCTGGCGAGCTCGCATCGAGGAGCGCAATTCGTCCACCCGGACGAGTGATTCGGGCAAGTTCGGCAAACACGCGATCCAGATCCACAAAGTTCCGTAACGCAAACCCGCAGGTGACTCCATCGACCGAAGCATCGGGAAACGGCAGCGACATCCCATCACCCTGGACGAGCGGCTCGGCAGTTCGTGCCGCGTCGAGCATGCCGAAGCTGAAGTCGGCGCCGATCGAGCGATACCCGTGCTCGGAGAGCTCCCTGCAGAAATCGCCGGTGCCGGTGGCCAAATCGACGAGCACCGCACCTTTGGGCAAGCCGAGGCTCTCGATCGCAATTCGACGCCATCGAACGTCGAGACGAAACGTCATGATTCGATTCACCAGGTCATAACGAGGCGCAATCGTGTCGAACATTGCCTGAACGGCCTCGCCCTTTGCCTCGCCCGAAGGGAGCGGCTGGTCGAGCTGTGGCAACTCTGAGTTCGACAGTGGGCTGACGTTCGAGGGGGGACGTGACGTATCGGCGGTGGAGCTCACAACCTCCACCGTAGGGGTCATACACACTGCGCGCAGGTTTGAGTGGCGGCGAACTGTGCCTGCGATAGCGTCGACGCTGTGGTTTCGAAGTATGACGGCACCGAAGAACTCGACGACGAGGTCGCAACGATGGCGCGACGTGCTGCGCAGGCGGCATCGGATCGACGCAAGAGAATTCGGGAGTACGGCGATGGACCTACGACCGACGATGTCGATGCCGACGCACTCGCGAGCCTCGACTATCACCTCGAACAAATCGCGACCTGGACCCCGGGTTTCACCGGGGCGATGTTGTTCCGTGGGCCAGAAGCCACTCCACTCGTAAGCCTCATCACCTCTGGCGAGCGCGAAGCAATGCGGCGAGCGCTCGTGCACAAAGCAGCCTCGATCCGAGACGAGATGACCCTTACCGAACGCGATGCCACCGGCGCCTTTGTCGATTCGGTTACGTCGACGACCCGAGGTGCGGTCCTCGCAAACGTGTTGGGTGACGACCTGTTAGTGGTCGCAATCGAAGGCTCGCCCGCCCCGGTTGCAGACGCATGGAAGGCAATGCGCGATCAACGACACGGCATCGAAGAGGCAGCGGGCGCTCTCCTCTCCGAATAGAGGCGCACGCCGATCGGCTCCAAAACCTACCCCTCGCGGCGCTTCTTCATCTCTTGGGCGTGGCGTTCGAGCGTCTTCTTTTGGTCTTTGGTCAGGCTGTCGATCCCAAAGTCGTTCACCTGATCGAGCAGCGCATCGATCTCGGCCTCGGTCGCACGCGAGGTCGGTGCCGACACCGACTGGAGGTGGCTCTTGCCCTTCGACTTCTTGCCGCGTCCACGCTTTGGCTTTGCATCCCGAGGCGCGGTCGCAACACCATCTCCGGTGACCGACCCGGGAAGCGCAACGGTGGGAATCCACTCGACGTTTGAGAACCCGAGCGAGCGAGTCATGACCAGCCCAATACCGGTCGTCGACAACAGCATGACGATCGACGCTGGCGAACGCACAGCTAACGCAGTCAACAACTGGACGACGAGAAAGAACGCAACGATTGCCCAGAACGGAATGTTGAAGAACGAACGAGCCTGGGGGTTCGCAGCAGAAAAGCCCGCAGCGACACCCAGGAATGGAAGCGAGAGGCCAAAGACGCCAATACCGGTGCCGGTGAGGATCGCCACGAGGGTGCCGAGCACCGCTGGTACGACAACGATCGCGACCATCAGGCTGGTGAAGGCTCGACGACCGAGTAGCCGTTCGAACTGGCTGCCGATCATGTAGAAGAACAACAAGCCGAGAAGACCCCAAAAGAAGTCGTTGCCGCTCGGGATGGGGTAGGTGACGAGGCGCCAGAGTTGTCCGCCCAAAATGGCGCGGTCGGTAAGCACGAGAAGGTTGTTGACCGCGGGCGCAACGACCTGCAAGATCACACCCAAGAGGCCAAGGCCGGTCACAAATGTCGTGGTGTTGACCGCGATCGAACCCACCGTGAACCAGGGGTCGCCACCGGAGCCTTGCGAGAAGGGGCTTTGGAAAGAATAACGATCAGCCATCGATCCCTAGGCTAGTCCACGAAATCGCTGGTGCCCCGATCTCTTCGGCGTGGGGCCGAAACCGACGTCGTCACCGAATCGCTCCCGGAGTTCTTGGCCTGACTCGCTCGCAGCTGCCCACATGCCGCATCGATGTCGGTACCACGGTTTCGGCGAATCGTTGCGTTCGTGTTTCGCTCGAGTAGCCAGCTCTGGAACTGCTTCACTCCCGACATTTCCGTACCAACCGTGAGGTATCCCGGCGTGGGGTTGAGCGGAATTAGGTTCACGTGAGCTCGTAGCTCTCGACACAACTCGCTGAGGGCGATCGCCTGCTCTTTCGTATCGTTCACGTCTGCGATCAGCGCCCACTCAAAGCTGAGTCGGCGGCCGGACGCAGAAACGTACTTCTGACAGGCCGTTGCGAGAGCATCGATTGGATAGCGAGCGTTGATCGGAACGAGCTCGGTTCGTAAATCATCTGTTGCGGCGTGTAGCGACACGGCGAGGCTCACCGGTAGGTCTTCCTCGGCCATCTTGTTGATGCCCGGGACCAGACCGACGGTACTCATCGTGATGTGGCGGGCGGAAAGTCCGAGATCACCATGGATTCGCCGGACCGCGCCCCAAACCGCGTCATAGTTTGCGAGCGGCTCGCCCATCCCCATAAAGACCACATTCGACAATCGCCGGGGCAGCGCAGCTTCGCGGGCTCTCACCACCTGCTCGACGATCTCGCCTGTCGTGAGATGTCGCCGAAAACCCTCCTGGCCCGTCGCACAAAAGCCACACGCCATTGCACAGCCCGCCTGGCTACTCACACAGACCGTCGACCGGCCCGTGTAATGCATCAGCACGGTTTCGACCGCGTCGCCATCATCGAGGCCCCACAACCACTTGTGGGTCTCGCCGCCCTCACTCACCCGCTCGGTCCGGTTCGACAGCGCGGCAGGGAATCGCTCGGCGAGCTCAGCTCGAAGCGCCTTTGGGAGCGTCGAGATCTCCTCTATCGCAAGGCCCTCCTCATACATGCCCTTCCACAGCTGATCGATCCGATACGACCGATGTTCACTGAGCAACTCAGCGAACTCCTCACGAGTGGGCTGATAGCGGGTATTGGTAACGATCATTTTTGGCGCCACAGCGTGTCTCGGCGGCCAACGCTGAAGCCGAGCTTTTCATAGGTAGCCACCGCAGCGGTGTTGTCGGACTCGACATAGAGCATCGACGTCGCAATCCCAACCGAGTGCAGGTGCGCAAGCCCTGCAAGCGTGAGCGCCTTTCCGAGTCCACGGCCATGGAACCTCGGATCGACCGCAATCACATAAATCTCGCCCAATATCTCGCTGACGCCTTCGGCGTCAGTTGCGGCCGTGTTGTTCTCGTAGCTTTGCGCGGTACCAGAACTGGCTTTGCCGTTGGCGCTGGCGCCTTCGGGGTCGTGCACCTTGGTCCAGCAGAAGGCGGCGAGTTCGTCGTCGATGTGATGCAGACGGAACCCCTCAGCATCGAACCACGCGGCGTCCATGTCACGAACAACATCGTCTCGGGTCAACCCCGACTGCTCTGGGTGCCACGAAAAGGCGCGGTTATTCAAGGCCACGAACTCATCGATATCGGCCGGCGTGAAGGCACGCGTCACAACGTCTGTTTCAGCGTTCGGGAGCGGGGCGAACATCTGGAGCAGGGTGCGATCGCTCTGAAATCCTGCAGCTTCGAGATGGTCGCGGCGCTCCGGGGTCGTCCCGTGGATCCATAGCGATGCATCGCTCCCGGCATTCGCTGCGAGCGCGAGCGCATCGACGAACGTGGTCATCGACGACTGCTCAGAAAACGTCAGATGGACAACGCTCGGCCCGCCCTCTGCACGTTCAACAAGGAATTCATATGACTGTTCAGGTGAAGATGTCACGCCGTCATCGTATTGGTCTGCCGCTACCGAATCGTCCAAAACTCGGACCACAATTTCGCCGATTTGATTTATTGCGCAGTTTCGGATCGTGGTACGTTCACAATACGTTCGACGAGGATCCACCACCTCGCCGAACGTTCTCTGGACATCGGTGGGGTTCGCCTCCTGTCCGATGTCATCGAAAGGGCGAACGCCTAGCGTTCGCCTTTTCGTTCGTTTTGGGCGCTCTGTCATGGGTCGCGCGGCCATGAAATCTGGGGGCGTTGCGCCGATCGGTAAAGCTCCATAGGTTTGGGCCATGGAATCTGACTTGGCCGAACTCTCGAGCATGGCAACCCAAATCGACGAACTCGTCGACCGGATCGTCAAGGTCGCACAAAAGCATCGCGGGGGAGATCGCGACGACATTGCTGTCCGGCTCTTCGAGGTGGAACGGTCGCTCCATGGGGCCGGCCGAAACCTACAGAGCGCAGTGCGGGCATATCGATGACCTCGCGCCCACAGGTGCGTGCCGATCTTGCACTCCGCGCCGGCTACCACTCGCCACAGATCGACGTCGATGTCCGCCTCAATACGAACGAAGCGCCGACGAGCCTCCCCGAAGCCTTCGACGCCGCGCTCGCCGAAGCGATTGCCGATATTGCATGGAACCGGTACCCCGACCGTGCAGCGACCGAACTTCGGGCCAAGATCGGCGACCGATACGGCCGCTCAGCAGACGAACTATTCGTTGCCAACGGATCCAACGAAGTGCTCCAAACAATCTTGCTGACCTTCGGCGGCGCAGGAAGAACCGCGGCGGTCTTCGAACCGACCTATGCCATGCATGGCCAAATTGGGAAGGCGACGGCCACCACGGTCATCGAAGGCGCTCGCGCGGACGACTTCTCGCTCGACCTCGACGAGGTTGAGCGAATTGTTGACCAACACCAACCCCACGTCGTGTTCATGTGCACCCCAAACAACCCCACCGGCGTCGTCGACCCTCCAGACACCGTCGACCGAGTCCTCGAGATCATGTCGGGAACAAACGGACTGCTCGTCGTCGACGAGGCCTACGGCCAATTCGCCGAGACTTCAGCGGTCGACAAGGTCGGTGCCGACGTCCCCATGGTCGTCAGCCGTACCTTCTCGAAGACCTGGTCGATGGCAGCCGCACGACTCGGCTACCTCATTGGGCCAGAATGGATCGTCGACGAGCTGTACAAGGTCGTGCTCCCGTACCACCTCGACGCGTTCAAACAACTCGCTGGTTCAATAGCGCTCGACTTCCATGACGCAATGGACGCCCAGGTCGAAAAGATCGTCTCGGAGCGTCAGAGAGTCATGGCCCAGATGTCAGACCTCCCGGTCGAGGTATGGCCGAGCGGAGCGAACTTCTTCCTGTTCAAAGCACACGACATGGCCGGTGACGATCTCTGGCAAGGCCTGATCGAACATTCCGTGTTGGTACGAAACACCGCGAACTGGCCCCGACTTGAGAACTGTCTACGAGTCACGATCGGGACACCCGAAGAAAACGATGCGTTTCTCGTCGCCGTCAGGAACGTTCTGCAGGCGTAGACTGGACTCATGCGTTCAGCGTCAGCATCACGTGCAACCAAAGAAACCCAAATCGACATCGAGATGACCCTCGACGGCTCGGGTACCACCGATTGCAATACCGGCCTCCCGTTCTTTGATCACATGCTCGATCAGCTTGGACGCCACGGCGGATTCGACCTCGTCGTCCACGCCAAAGGCGACCTCGAGATCGACGCCCATCACACCGTCGAAGACACCGGGATTCTGCTCGGCGAAGTCTTCAAACAGGCACTCGGCGACAAGATCGGCGTTCGCCGGTTCGCCTCGAACTCGGTTCCGCTCGACGAAGCGCTCATCGACGTCGCGCTCGACCTTTCGGGTCGGCCATACATGCACTACGACGTCGAGTTCCCCGGCGAGGTCATCTTGGGCCAACCCCCATTTGACCCCCAGCTCTCCGAAGAGTTCTGGAGGGCGTTCATCACCTCGGCAGGTATCACCATCCACATCGTGTCGGCACGAGGAAAGAACAGTCACCACCTCGTCGAGGCCACCTTCAAGAGTGTCGCACGAGCACTCCGAGACGCCGTGGCGATCACCGGTGGCGGACTCCCCTCGACAAAAGGCAAGCTCTAGAGCCGGACGGGGACGCCGTCGGCGGCCATTGCGGCCTTAATCTGGCCGACGGTGTAATCGCCGTAGTGGACCATCGAGGCAACGAGCGCAGCGTCAGCGCCCCCGGTGGTCACCGCATCGGTGAGGTGGCTCGGTTCGCCACCGCCTCCCGAAGCTATGACCGGAATCGTCACCGCGTCTGAGACCATCTTCGTCAGTGTCAGTTCATAACCATCGCGAACGCCGTCGGTATCGATCGCGTTGAGGCAGATCTCACCGGCTCCCCGAGATTCCGCCTCGAGAACCCACTCGAGTGCATCCTTGCCGGTCGGCGTGCGACCACCTTGGATGACCACCTCGTATCCAGACGGAATGTTCTGGCTCGCTTCGACCTTCTTGGCGTCGACGCCGAGCACGATGCACTGACTCCCGAAGGCTTTGGCGCCTTCGCCGAGCAGTTCAGGATTACGGACCGCTGGCGAGTTCAGGCTGACCTTCTCTGCGCCTGCGAGCAAAACCGACCGCATTGCTTCGAGCGAATCGATCCCTCCACCGACCGAAAACGGGATGTGGATCGATGCAGCGACATTCTCCACGACATCGAGAAAAAGGTTTCGATCCTCCGCTGAGGCCGTGATGTCGTAGAAGACGAGTTCGTCAACGCCCTGCTCGTCGTAGCGCACGGCGTACTCGACTGGATCGCCGAGGTCGACGTTGCCTTGGAACTTGACCCCCTTAGTGACCTGGCCAGCTCGAACGTCGAGGCAGATGATGACGCGCTTGAGTAGTGCCATTGTTAGCGACTCTCCAGGAATGAGGCGAGGACCGACATGCCGACGGGTCCGCTCTTCTCGGGGTGACATTGCATTGCGACGAGGTTGTCCTTGCGCACGCCGACACAAAATTCGTGACCGTGGTCGGTTGTGGCGATCACCTCGATCGACGGGTCGGGGTCGCAGTAGTAGCTGTGAACGAAATAGAACGCCGGATCGGTGGCGTCCTCATCGCTCGTCGAGGTGAGTCCCGAATAGATTGGTTCGTCGTCTTTGATGCGAACCGGGTTCCATCCCATGTGGGGAACTTTGAGCGTTGGATCTTCGAGTTCGAAGCGGCGGACCTTGCCAGGGAGCAGGCCCAAGCAGTCGACGCCGCCATCCTCTTCGCTGTGATCGAACAACAGCTGCATGCCAACGCAGATACCAAAGACGGGCTTTCCCGACTCGACCGCGTCGCGCAATGCAACGTCGAGTCCGCGTTCGCGTACGACCGCCATACACGTCGCTGCCGCTCCGACGCCTGGGAAGATCACGCGGTCGGCAGCACGAATCAGCTCATGATCGGCAGTAACTGTCGCCTCGAAACCAAGTTTTGAGACCGCGTGGGCTACCGACGTGACGTTGCCCGCGTTGTAGTCGAGGATTGCGACTGCCATTTCGACCATCGTCGCAGGATTCGCCACGATTTCCTCACCGATCTGGCGAATTGCACAACTCGGCTGGGCTACCGGTGCGCCCGGGCGTGACTGATCGCCCTCGCCAGTAGATTGGGCCGGTGCCTGGTACCACCAAAGACTCCGGTTTCGCTGCTTCGAACGACAGCGGCGAACGACTCCCGATCAAGATGCTGAACGACCGAATCCTCGTTGGCCACAGCGATGAAGACGGTGAACGGCGCTCGACCGGCGGAATCTTGATTCCGGCAACCGCCCAGGTCGGCAAGCGGCTGACGTGGGCGGCCGTCGTCGCTGCAGGTCCAAACGTTCGCAACATGGAGATTGGTGACCGGGTCCTGTTCAACCCGAACGACCGATTCGAGGTTGAGGTCGGGGGAGTCGACTACGTCATCTTGCGCGAGCGAGACGTGCACGCCGTCGCCGCCGAACGACTCGAAGAAGGTTCGACAGGGTTGTACCTATAACGATGAGCACTCCCGACGCTGCACCAGTCGAACCCGGACTCGACGCATTCCTCGCCTATGCGAAAGACCACCGAGTGGTTCCCGTGTGGCGATCGTTGCTCGCCGATCAGGTGACACCGGTGGCGATCTTTGCGCGGTGTGTCGGCGAGCAAGACGGCTTCCTTCTCGAATCGGTTGAGAATGGTGAACGGTGGAGCCGCTGGTCGTTCCTCGGACGGAACCCGCTCGCAACGATCGTGTCGAAAGACGGGACGCTCGAAATCTCTGGGCCAGCTGCCGCCGAGCTTCGCGGCGAGGACGGCATGCTCGCAACGCTCGAAGCGGTACTCGACGAGTTCTCGACTCCAGACATTGCCGGCCTGCCGCCGTTGCACTCAGGGCTTATGGGGTACCTCGGCTACGACGTTGTTCGCGAGGTCGAACGCCTGCCCAACATTCCAACCGACGATCGAGGCCATGCCGACGCGGTTATGGCGCTCATTGGCGAGATCGCTGCCTTTGATCACTGGAAACAGCAGGTCACGCTGATCTCGAACGCATTGATCCCCGAAGGGGCCACCAACGACGAACTCCGCCAGATCTACGCCGAGGCTATCCAGCGACTCGAGTCGCTCCAGCGAGACGGCGCACGGCCGCTGGACGAGCCGCTTGTTACGCCGCCTCCGCTCGATGCGCCACTGCCCGAGGCCACCTCGACGATGGGTGAGGCAATGTACTGCGCTGCGGTCGACGTAGCGAAAGAACACATCCTCGCTGGCGACATCTTCCAGGTGGTGCTGTCGCAACGCTTCGACTTTGAACTCGACGCTGACCCCTTCGACCTCTACCGCGTGCTGCGCCAGGTCAACCCGAGCCCGTACATGTACTTTCTGCGCATCGGCGACGTGCACATCGTCGGTGCATCGCCCGAACCAATGGTTCAGCTCCGAGACGACAAGGTCATCTCCCGGCCAATCGCCGGAACTCGCCCGCGTGGAGCGAACGAAGAAGAGGACCAACGCCTCGGCGCCGAGTTGCGTGAGCACCCCAAAGAGGTCGCCGAACATGTCATGCTCGTCGATTTGGCACGAAACGACATTGGGCGGGTCATCGAGTTCGGATCCGAGACGCGCGACCAAGTGATGACCCTCGAGCGATATAGCCACGTCATGCACCTCACCTCACAGGTGAGTGGCACGCTCGCTGCGGGCAAGACCGCAATCGATGTGCTTCGGGCCACGCTGCCCGCCGGCACCGTTTCGGGAGCCCCGAAGGTACGGGCGATGGAGATCATCGATGCCCTCGAACCAGTCAAGCGCGGCCCGTACGCCGGCGTGGTCGGCTACCTCGATTTTTCGGGCAATATCGACACGGCGATCGCGATCCGTACGATGTTCATCGTCGGCAACAACGCCTCGGTGCAAGCCGGCGCCGGCATCGTGGCCGACAGCGTTGCGATCGATGAGCACAACGAGTGCATCAACAAGGCAAAGGCACTGCTCGCAGCGGTACCCGGTGCACGGTTGATGACCCAACAGCGAAAGGCTGCTCTATGAGTGAGTCAGGTACGAAAAACGTGTTCGTCGGTGAACGAGATGTCGTGTCGGTGCAGGGAGCCGAGGCCACGAGCTATTTGCAGGGCCAGGTCAGCCAAGACGTTGCAGGCCTCGCCGTCGGCGAGTCGGCGTGGAGCTTCATCCTGTCGCCACAGGGCAAGGTCGACGCGTGGTTCCGGGCAACCCGCACCGCAGAAGACGGTTTCTTGTGTGATGTCGATGCGGGCTACGGCGAGGTTCTGCTTACCCGCCTGAAGCGTTTCAAGCTCCGCACCAAGGCCGACCTCGCACTCGAGACGTGGACGTTGCACGCCTACTTTGGAGCCGCAGATGATCTTGCGGACGGTTTCCCAGACGCACCGATCGTCGCGCCATCGGCCGATGCTGGCGGAACCGATGTCATAGGACCGGACCTCGCACCACCAATGGCCGACCCGGCCGACGAAAACAGCTACCAGCTTCGACGAATCCTTGCCGGTATCCCCGCAATGGGCTCCGAGCTCACCGAATCGACCATCCCCGCAGAAGCCCGAATCGTCAACCGGTCGGTCTCGTTTACAAAGGGTTGCTACACGGGCCAAGAACTCGTTGCACGTGTCGATTCACGAGGCGACAACACGCCCCGACGTCTGCGCGTGGTGCAAGGATCGGGAAGCGCGTCGGTCGGCGACGAGCTGACCATCGACGACGCACCGGTAGGAACGATCACCTCGGTTGCGAACAACGGGGCCGACTTTGCTGCCCTTGCCTACATCAAGCGGTCGGCGTTCGACGCCACCAACTTCTCACTCGCCGGGCGCCCTGTCGACGTGACACAAGTGCCGGCGGACCAGCCATGACGACCTATCTCGACGGCATCCTCGAGACCCACCGCGCTGCTGCGGCTGATGATCAGCGTCCGCTCGAACCGCTGATCGAACAAGCAAAGTCAATGGATCGGGCCCGCGGATTCGGCGACGCATTGCGCTCGGCTCCATCCCTCGGGGTGATTTCCGAAGTGAAGCGACGTTCGCCGTCGAAGGGTGATCTCAATATCGACCTCGATCCTGGGCTGCTCAGCCAAGAGTACGTCGCCGGCGGCGCGGCGTGCTGTTCGGTCCTCACCGACGAGCAGTACTTCGGTGGGTCTGTGGCTGATCTTCAGGCGGTTAAGGCGGCGGTGACCATCCCGATTCTGCGGAAGGACTTCACCGTCTCGGCCCACGACGTTCTCGACGCTCGCCTCATGGGTGCCGATTGTGTCTTGCTCATCGTCGCCGCACTCGACGATCACGAACTCAACGACTTTTTCGACCTCGCCGTCGAGATCGGCCTCGATGCACTGATCGAGGTGCACGACGAAGCCGAAGCTGAGCGGGCCATCGCAATCGGGCCAGCTAATGGCGTCAAGATCATCGGCGTGAACCAGCGAGACCTTCGTACATTCGAAGTCGACACCCAACGAGCACTTCGTGTGGCCAACTCGATGCCAAAGGACGTGATTCGTGTCGCCGAGTCAGGGATTCGTGGCCCAGAGGACATCCCGAGCCTCACAAACGCCGGTTTCGACGCAGTGCTCGTGGGCGAGTCGCTCGTGACCCACAGCGGTCCAGCCGAGGGCGTACGAAGCCTGATCGACGCGGCTGCAGGAATCGGCGGTTAACCCGTGTTCGTAAAGATCTGTGGCATCACCGACGTCGACGATGGACTGCTCGCCGTTGCGCTCGGTGCCGACTCGATCGGGTTGAATTTCGTCTCCGGGTCGGTCCGCCAGATCGCACCGGCGCGAGCCCGCGAGATCGCCGGGCGCATCCCGCGCGAGACCCTGACGGTCGGAATCTTTCGCAACGAAGCAAAGGAACGGGTCGTCGACCTTGTTTCGACCTGCGGACTCGGGGCAGCACAACTTCACGGCAACGAAAGCCCCGAAGAGGTGTTGTGGATAGCCGATCGGGTACCGACCGTTATCAAGGCCGTATCGGCAGGTACCGCCCAAGCACAACACGCAGGGGACTTTCCCGTGTCGATCATCCTTGTCGACGCTGCGGTGCCTGGCGCTGGCGAAACCTTCGACTGGGCGCTCGCCAAATCACTGCCGAAGGACAAGCAGATTCTGCTTGCCGGTGGACTCAACCCCGACAACGTCGCAGCCGCAATCGCGGCGGTTCGCCCGTGGGGTGTCGATGTGGCATCGGGCGTAGAACAAGCACCAGGCCGGAAGGATCCGTCTGCGCTCCGCCGTTTCATCCAAAATGCAAAGACTGCCAGCGAGGCAGTCTACGATCATCCCACCGACTCGGATATGGACAACTCATGACACTTACCGACGCCAACAGTGAGTCTGCGAACAGCGACCAAATCATGGGCGAGCCCGACGAGTTTGGCCGATTCGGACAATTCGGCGGCCGCTTCGTCCCCGAAACGCTCGTTCCCGCATGTCAAGAACTCGAAGATGCGTTCCGCTCGGCTTGGGGCGATACCGAGTTCCGACGTGAGCTTTCCGCACTGTTGGCCGACTACGCCGGTCGGCCATCGCCAATCACCGAGTGCCACCGACTGAGCGAAGAGCTGGGCTACCGGGTCATCTTGAAGCGGGAAGACCTCAACCACACTGGTTCGCACAAGATCAACAACGTGCTTGGTCAGGCATTGCTTGCGAAGCGCATGGGCAAGACCCGGCTCATTGCTGAAACCGGCGCGGGCCAGCACGGCGTTGCCACAGCGACCGCCGCTGCCTTGTTGGGTATGGAGTGTCGGGTCTACATGGGCGAGGTCGACATTTCTCGTCAAGAACTCAACGTGTTCCGCATGAACCTTCTCGGCGCCGAAGTCGTTCCCGCGCTGAGCGGCTCTCGCACGCTCAAAGATGCCGTGAACGAAGCCATGCGCGACTGGGTCGCAAAGGTCGAAGACAGCTACTACTGCCTCGGTTCGGCCATGGGACCCCACCCCTATCCATGGATGGTTCGAACGTTCCACGAGGTGATCGGCATCGAGGCTCGAGAGCAAACCGCTCGACTGCTCGACGGGGGAGTGCCAGATGTCGTCACGGCGTGTGTCGGCGGTGGATCAAATGCGATCGGAATCTTCTCGGGGTTTGCCGACACCGATGCCGAGCTCGTCGGCGTAGAGCCAGCTGGTGGCGCTGCGGTTGGGCGCAAGGTGCCCGGTGTTGTCCATGGATCGAAGAGCTACCTCATGCAAGACGAGGTCGGGCAGGTCCTCGAAGCCGAGTCAATTTCGGCTGGCCTCGACTACCCGGGCGTGGGTCCCGAGCACGCACACCTCGCAGATATTGGGCGTGCGCGCTACGAATCGGTCACCGACGCAGAAGTCATCGAAGGATTCCAGCTCCTCGCTCGAACCGAAGGAATTATTCCTGCGCTCGAGTGCGCCCACGCATTGGCGTGGATGAGCCGTGAACGTGAAGAATTGGCCGGCAAGACGCTGCTCATGAACTTGAGTGGCCGCGGCGACAAAGATGTTGCGCAGATGATGGACGTGTTGGGTAGGAAATGATGGAACAACCCGTGGGCGCCTTTGAGGCTGCCCTACGCAGCCGGCGAGATGGCGGCGGCAAGATTCTGGTGCCCTACATCACCGGAGGACTCGGTGATGATTGGATCGAGACATTGCACGCAGTCGCAGCGGCAGGAGCTGACGCGATCGAGGTCGGTGTCCCGTTTTCTGATCCGGTTATGGACGGGCCCGTAATTCAAGAAGCCAACGATCGTTCGCTCGCCTCAGGATCGACGCCACAGTCCATTTTGAATGCGCTACGAAACGAAGACATCGGCGTTCCGCTTGCGATCATGACCTACTACAACATTGCGTTCCGGGCAGGCGATGTTCGCTTTGCCCAAGATCTCGCCGAAGCGGGCATCTCCGGCTGCATCCTGCCCGATCTTCCTCTTGAGGAAACCGGTCCGTGGACCGAAGCTGCCGATGCTGCTGGCGTGGAAACGATCTTGCTCGCAGCACCAACCGCTCCCGATGAACGGCTGCCCCGAATCTGCGAACGCTCCCGAGGCTTCGTCTACGGGGTTGGGCTGCTCGGCGTCACCGGTGTGCGGTCCGAACTAGCAAGCTCGGCAATGGACATTGCGCGACGACTAAAGGCAGTGACCGACAAGCCCGTTCTCGTAGGAGTGGGCGTTGGCACCCCAGAACAGGCTGTGGAGGTTTCCCAAGTCTCCGACGGGGTGGTTGTTGGCTCGGCAATCGTCAGACAGATGTTGACCAGCGAAGGCCCCGAGGCAGTCGGTGCACTCGTCCAAGAATTCCGAAGCGCACTCGACAAGGGCTAACCTCGCAGCCTCGACTGGCTGTATTGCGCAGTCCCTAGTGGACTGTATTGCGCAGTCCTTAATGGACTGTATTGCGCAGTCCCTAGTGGCTGTATTGCGCAGTCCTTAATGGACTGTTCGAAACGCGAACCAGGCGAGGTTGAGCATCGCAACGCCATAGAAGAACGTTCGGGCGTCCTTCGATAGTCGTCGAGTTCCGAAGAAGACGAGAAGCCAGAATGGCACCATGACCGCCCACTGGATAAAGACCGCAGTGTCGGTTTTGGGAAGTGCGAGATCGATCAGAAACTGCGGCATGCAGTGCCTATCGTTAGGAACTCGCCTCTTGTGAGATCCGAGCGCTGAAATCTCGAAGTCGTTGGAGCGCTTCGCTCTCGGCTGGTGGACTACTTGGCAACGCGCTGAGATCGGCCTTGATTGCCGAGAACGCATCTTGTTCGAGACCACACATTACGCAGTCATCGAGATGGGCCTGGACTCGCTCTTTCCAGTCTCCTTCGAGCTCGCCATCAAGGTAGGTCTGTAGTCGTCGTGCGACTTCGGTGCAGTTTACTTTTTTTGCCATCATCATTCCTCGACTGGAGAACTCTCCAAGTGCTGTCGAATATTCCGTCGGGCCCGATGAAGTCGTGACATTACGGTTCCGACCGGGATCCCAAGAACTTCCGCAGCCTCTTTGTACGACAGTTCGTTGATGTCGACCAATTCGACAACCGACCGGAACTTTGTCGGCAGGGAAGCAAGTGCTAATTCGATCGGCGCAGCGAGCGTCTGATCCATCAGCTGTGCTTCGGCATCTGCTGCATCGGCAGACTCATCGGCGACTCGCGACATTGTCTCATCGGGGTCATGCATGAGCTCGGGGCGCTTGCGTCGGACCCGGTTGACCTGCGCATTGCGCATAATCGTCAAGAGCCACGCTCGTGGATACCGGCCGTCGAAACGGTCAATTGCTCGGTAAGCGCGCAACAGCGTGTCCTGCACAAGATCTTCTGCGTCGGCCTTGTTCCGGGTAATGGAGTACGCGACTCGATAGAGAACTTCGAGTTCTGGCACGACGTACTCGTTGAAACGAGCGTCCTGGCCTACAGGCCCTGCGATTTGTTCAGTCGACACTCTCACAACAGTAGCGACTGTCGTCGTTCTCGCCGAATTCATGGGAGAGGAGTTAAGCGATCGTTTCCCCAAAACCTGGCCGCCACCTACCGGTGTAATTTGACGACGGCCAAGGAAGCTGCATCGAGCGAAACAAGAACTGTTGACTTTCCAACGAATTTGTTGCGTAGTTCCCCGTAAGTGACAAAAACTTCCACTAAGGTCTCACTTGCTTGTAATTCTCACAAGGACCCGCCAAGTAGGTGGCTCAGGAGGTATCCAAAATGAACAAGAGTGAATTGGTCGCAGAGATCGCTTCAAAGTCAGGACTGACCCAGGCAGACGCAGGTTCAGCCGTCGACGCAATGATGGACATCATCGTGTCACAGGTAAAGAAGGGCGACGAAGTCAACATCACTGGTTACGTGAAGTTCTCGCGCAAAGACACCAAGGAGCGTATGGGCCGCAACCCTCGCACCGGCGAGTCTCGCATGATCCCCGCTGGCACTGCCGTAAAGATCCAGGCACTGTCGAAGCTTAAGGCTGCAGGTAAGGGCAAGTAATACCCCTAGCCACGTACTGATTGCGAAGGAGCGGCGCCACCGGCGCCGCTCCTTCACTTTTTCACCGTGTATTTCTGCGAAACCGACTAAGCCCGACGCAGCAGAACCTGCGAGGCTGACGCTATGACGTTTCCCGCCCCAGCCGATGTGCTCCCACACCGCCCGCCGTTCCTGTTCCTCGATGAGATCGTCGAACTAACGCCCTGTGAGTACGCCAAGGCAACGTGGACCCTAACCGGCGACGAGTTCTGGTTTCCCGGACACTTTCCCGGGCGCCCAACGCTGCCGGGTGTGTTGATGTGTGAAGCAATCGCGCAAATGGGTGCCTACACCGTGCTGACCGACCCCGACCGGTACCCGGGAAAGCTGCCGCTCTTCGGCGGCCTCAACAAAGCCAAGTTCCGCCGACAGGTCGGCCCGGGCGACACCGTCGAGGTCGAAGCCGAGATTCATCAGCTCTCCGCCCGCGCCGGCAAAGGAAAAGGCGCCGTCCTACTCGACGGCAAGGTCGCATGCTCAGCCGAAATCATGTTCGTCGTCGTCGATGCGTGACGTTCATTGACCCTTCAGCGGGCGGCTCCGCCGCGATTCTCCGCTGAAGCCTCAATTCACCTGCTGTCCCTTCGGGGAGCGTTCAGGCCACGCAGGCCGAACGCCAGAGGCGGAGTTAGGGTTAGCGGCGGATTTGGGGTCAGACCCCAAATCCGTGGGTAGGAGCGGGGATGGCTGGTTTTCCGGGCCGGCGCTGAACGAAAAACGGTGTTTGTTCACATCTACCGGCAGATTTGGGGTCAGACCCCAAATCTGCCGGTCAGAGCGCTTCGTTGAAGAGCTGGATGGTTTCTGCCCAGGTTGAGGTGTCGAGTGCATCGTCGTAGTTGCCGAGTGGGTCTTCTTCGTTGGTGAAGGCGTGTCCGCTGCCTTCGTAGACGGTAAAAGACACGTCTTTCCCTGCGGCTTGTAAATCGGTCTCGAGCGCTTTGACAGCGTCGGGCGGGAAGAAGTCGTCGTTCTCGGCGAAGTGGCCGACTACCTTCGCGCTCAGGTTCGACCAATCCGGGCCGCCATCACCGAGAGGGGCGCCGTAGAACGGTGCTGCAGCTCCCACGCGGTCGCCTTCTTTGGCGGCGATCACGAGGGTCAACATGCCTCCCATACAGAAGCCGACGACGCCAACGCTGTCGGAGGTCACCGCGTCATGATCGAGTAGGGCAGTTACTGCACTGCTCATATCGGTCGCTGCATGATCCATCTCTTGAACGAGCTTGTTCATGAGCTCGCCCGCTTTGTCCATCTCGGTATGTTCGGCTAACTCACCGTGGTAGAGGTCTGGTGCGAGTGCCACGAAACCGTCCCTGGCAAGACGGTCGCAGGTGGCTTTGATTTGAGGGACAAGCCCCCACCATTCTTGGATCACCATCACCCCAGGACCTGTGCCTCCGTCGGGAAGCGCCAAATACCCCTGTGCGGTATGGCCGTTGGCTTGAAATTCGATCATGTCACCCATCACAGACCCCCTGTTCTGTCGTTGCGCAACAGTATTTCACGTTAGGCAACGATATTGACCAGCTTTCCGGGGATCACGATCACCTTTCGGATCTCGGCGCCGCCGATTAGCTCCTGAATCTTTGGATCGGCGAGTGCAGCGGCCTCCATCGTGGCTTCGTCGGCGTCGGCTGAGATCATGATGCGGCTCTTGACCTTGCCTTTGATCTGGATTGGAATCTCCACCTCGTCATCGACGAGCAGCGCGGGGTCGGCGACGGGGAACTCCGCGTAGACGACCGACGTGTCCATTCCCATGCGCTGCCAAAGCTCTTCGGCAAAGTGGGGGACGAGGGGAGCGATCATCGGAACCATTGCTTCAGCTACCGCGGTCGGCGTCGGGCCATCGAGTTTGGTGAGGTCATTATTGAGCTCGGTAATGCGCGCAATTGCAGTGTTGAAGCTGAGGTTCGCCATGTCATTGGTGACCGCGTCAATCGTGCGGTGCAGGATCTTGTTCACGTCTTCAGGAACTGGAACATCGGCAACGGTGAGCTCGCCAGTGCCTTCATCGACAAAGTTGCGCCAGATGCGTTGCAGCAGTCGCATCGATCCGACGACCGACTTGGTTTCCCACGGACGATCTTGGTCGATCGGACCCATGAACATCTCATACAGTCGCAGGGTGTCGGCGCCATAGTCGCGGTACATGTCGTCGGGGGTGACGGCGTTCTTGAGGCTCTTGCCCATCTTTCCGTACTCACGATTGACCGGCTTGCCGTCGTGAGTGAATGCGCCGTCGCTTTCGACGACCTCGCTCGCCTCGACGTACATGCCGCGGTCATCGGTGAAGGCGTAGCCCTGGATGTAGCCCTGGTTGATGAGGCGCTTGAAGGGCTCGGGCGTCGTGACATGGCCCAAGTCAAAGAGCACCTTGTGCCAGAAGCGGGAGTACAGCAGGTGCAGCACGGCATGTTCCACACCTCCCACGTAGAGGTCGACGCCGCCTTCGCTCGGGTTATCGCCGCCCATCCAATACTTCTCCGACGTTGCGTCGGCCACAACGTCGCTGCTGAGCGGATCGATGTAACGCAGGTAGTACCAGCACGAGCCCGCCCACTGCGGCATGACGTTGAGGTCGCGCTTGTAGGTCTTCATGCCATCGCCAAGGTCGAGATCGACGGTGGTCCACTCGGTGGCCCGACCCAAGGGTGGTTCTGGTTCAGAGTCCTCATCGAGGGTGCGTGGCGCCCAGTCGATGAGCTCGGGAAGGTTGAGCGGCAGCTGATCGTCGGGAATCGACAGGGGATTGCCGTCGTCATCGAACACGATCGGGATTGGTTCGCCCCAGTAACGCTGACGGGCAAAGAGCCAGTCGCGCAGCTTGGTCGTGATAGTGCTTTCGCCGGCGCCGATTTCGACGAGGTGGCTAATCATCGCGGCTTTGGCTTCGTCGACTTCCATCCCATCGAGGAAGCCGCTGTTGATCGCCGCGCCAGCGCCGATGTATGCGTCACCTTCGAAATCGTTCGGCGGCTGCACGGTGCGGATGATGTCGAGGTCGAACGCTTCGGCGAACTCCCAATCTCGCTCGTCTTGGCCTGGCACCGCCATAATGGCGCCCGTGCCATAGCCCATTAGCACGTAGTCGGCGACAAAGACCGGGATCGACGCATCGTTGACCGGGTTCACCGCGTAGCTGCCAGTGAAGACACCCGTCTTTTCTTTGTTCTCTTGCCGATTGAGGTCGCTGAGTTGGGAGGTTCGTTCTCGATAGGCATTCACTGCGGCTTGGGGGGTTTCGGCGCCGCCGGTCCAGACATCTTTGGCTCCCTCTGGCCACGCGTCTGTAGTCAGCGCTTCAACCAGCGGGTGCTCGGGAGCAATGACCATGTATGTCGCGCCAAAGAGCGTGTCAGGACGTGTGGTGAACACGCGAATGTTCGCGACCTCGCCGTCGGCGTCGGTTGCTGTTGGGACGCGGAAGTCGACGTGGGCGCCCTCGGATCGGCCGATCCAGTTGCGCTGCATTGTCTTGATGCTGTCGGTCCAGTCGAGCAGATCGAGGTCGGCGAGAAGCCGATCGGTGTAGGCGGTAATACGCATCATCCACTGCTTGAGCGGACGGCGGAAGACCGGGAAGTTGCCCCGGTCGCTTCGGCCTTCGGCGGTGACCTCCTCGTTGGCGAGCACCGTGCCGAGGCCCGGGCACCAATTCACGGGTGCCTCCGAAACATAGGCAAGGCGATACTCGTGAAGCGTCGCCCGTTGCTCCGAGAGCGACAGGTCCGCCCACGGGCGTCCATCGGCAGTCTCGCGGCCGCCGTCAGCGAACTCGGTTTCAAGTTCGCTGATTGGACGTGCCTTCTGCTGATCTTCATCGAACCATGCGTTGAAGATCTGGCTGAAGATCCACTGTGTCCAGCGGTAGTAGGCCTCGTCGGTCGTGGCGATCGAGCGGCGGTCGTCGTGGCCCAACCCCAACCGGTGGAGTTGGCGGGCCATGTTTGCAATGTTGGCTTCGGTGTTCTCTCGTGGGTGCACTCCGGTTTGGCGGGCGTGTTCTTCTGCCGGGAGACCAAACGCGTCATAGCCCATGGTGTGGAGCACGTTGAAGCCGGTCATCCGCTTGAAGCGGGCGTACACGTCGGTGCTGATAAAGCCGAGGGGGTGACCTACGTGGAGCCCGGTCCCTGATGGGTACGGGAACATGTCCATGATGAACAGCTTTGGACGGTCGGAGAGGTCGGCTGGTCCGTCGCTTGGGCCTTCGGTCAGTGAACCCGAAGGGTTCGGCGTGTGGTAGGTGCCCTGTGCCTTCCACGTCTCTTGCCAGCGAGTCTCGATCTCGTCGGCGAGCGCGGCGTCGTAGCGGTGTTGGGGCATTTCAGTGGGCTGAGTCACGCCGTGGAGTCTATGCGGTCGTTAACTTCAGGTGGTGCGACGTAAACGACCAGCAGCAAGAGTGGTGCTCCTCGATCGGGAGAACCGAATCTTCATGATCAACGCGGCAGATCCTGGAGACCCGTCGAAGCCGCCGTGGTGGGAAATTCCCGGGGGTGGAATCGACGAAGGGGAGACCAGCGAAGAAGCCGCTCGTCGAGAGATCGTCGAAGAAACCGGGATCACCGACTTCGAGCTCGGGCCGTGCATCTGGACTCAAGAGTGCGAGTTCACCTTTGCCGGGTACTACTTCGACTCCGAGGAATGGATCTATGTCGCATGGTGCGACGGTGGCGAGTACAACCCGAAGGGCCTCGAGTACTTCGAAGCGCTTGCATTCAGGGGAGCAAAGTGGTGGGACATCGACGAGCTGCTCGCGAGTGACGAGCCCGTGCTCCCGCCCCGGTTGCGCGAATTCTTAGAGCCAGTAGCTGCCGGTGAACTTCCCGACCAACCGGTCGATATTTCATAGGTGCGGCAGTTACTCACCAAGACATCGATACTCGGGGTTGTCCTTTGCGTTGTGCTGTCTGCGCTTCGGTATGTTTCGTTCGACAACGTATTTCTGTTGGGGCTCGTGCCGGTCGCACCATGGTTTCTGCTCATCTCTGCGCTCGTGCTCGGCGCGACGCTGAGCCCGCGGGTACTGCTCGCAACGGCGATCGGCAGCCTCGTGGTCGTGGGCCTTGCAATGCCTGGAGCAGGCGTCCCTCGGACGGGTTGTGTCATCGAGCGTGAGAACACCGCAGCCCCAACCGACGAGAACACGATCGTCGTGTACTCACAGAATGTGTTGTTTGGCGCCGCCGACCCTGAGGAAGTCGTCGCTCAGGTCGTAGCTGTCGATGCCGATGTCGTGGTGTTCCAAGAAGCGGTGACGGGCTTTGTCGATCGAATCTCACCGCGGCTCGTGGACTACCCACATGTGGTCACAGTTGGCAACCAGACGGTTGCGAGTCGCTGGCCGATCAACACCGCCGAGCGCTTGCTCTTCGAAACAGACACCCACGGCCTGCTCGACACAACAATCGACGCGCCTCGGGGCGAAGTTCGGCTTATCAACGTGCACGCAACGCCACCGCAGGTGCCCGCAGGGCGCGAGCTGCAGAAGCGTCAGTTCGACTTTCTGGCTCAAGTCGTGGTCGACGCGGGCGAGATGCCCGTGATTGCGATGGGTGACTTCAACGCAACCCGGGCCGACCGTTCGTTTCGTGCACTCTTCAACTCCAACGGGGGCAATTCCGATGCGGTGGATGCGCACCGGACCGCTGGTTGTGGGTTCGGTGTGACGTGGACGCCGTTTCCCGGCCTCGGACCATCGTGGATCGGGATCGACCACGCAGTGATCTCTGGAGCAGATGTCGAGACGTTCGTCGTACTCGACTACGCCGGCAGCGACCACAAGGCAACCGCTGTCGAAGTGGCGCTGCCGGGCTAGAGCGGCTTCTGCGGCCCTATCTGTCTAGAACTGGGGGTTCTGCTCAAAAACGACCTTGATACTGCCTCGCTGGCCGGCTTGGGCGGCGTGGCTGATGGCGTCCTTGTAACGATCGAGCGGATACTTCGCCGACACGAGCCGTCCGAGCTTCGCCTTGCGCACGAGCTCCTTTGCCCGTTTGAAGCTCGAGATCGACGTGCCGTCGGGCCATTCGTCAGTTCCGTACGTGTACGCCCCAACCATTTCGGTCTCTCGGTGCCAAAGCGCAGTGAGGTCGACGTTGACCTTGCCGGGCATACCGACCATCACGACCCGACCGCGTGGGCGGGTCAATCCAATCGAGCTTTCGATTGAGGCAGCGTTTCCGATCGCGTCGATCGTGACGTCTGCCCCGCCCGACAGGTTGTCTCCCAACATCTTGCAACCGGTCACCCGACGCACCGAGCGGGCCAGCTCAGACGGTGCAACGACAACGTCGGCGCCGAGATCGGCGGCGAACTGCTTTTGAATCGGGTATTTCGCCGAGGCAATGATGGTGTCGGCGTTCGTATATTGGCGAAGCGCAGCGATCGTTGCGAGGCCCATCGTTCCGGCTCCTTGGACGACGACGACCCCTCCGTCGATCTGTGCCTTGGCCGCGGCGTGGACGCCGCCCGCAGCGGGCTCGACCATGACAGCGTCTTCGTCGGTGAGCGACTTTGGCGCCGAATGGATTTGGCTCTTGTGGGCAACGAGCTGCTCGCCCCACCCGCCTCCGGTGTCGCTGCAGAAGCCGGTCTGGATGCCGCTGCCGATCTCGCCCGAGAGCAGGTACCCGTAATCGAGGCCGTCGCCGGGTGCTGCACCTTTGAACGCTGGCGATTCATTTCGGGCTTCGGGTCCGAGGACGGGCTCGAGGATGACGCGCTTTCCGTCTTCGGTCATGCCGACAACTTCGTGTCCGGGCACGAACGGGAAGCTGACGAGATCGTCGAAGTACCCCGACGAATGGCCGTCGATCGTCGAAAGGTCTGACCCACAGATTCCGGTCAGGATCGGAGACACCCGTACCCACTTGCCTTCGGGCAGGTCGGGCTTCGAAATATCGGACAGCTTGAGCGGTCCGACTCCAGCACCGGCACCGGGCCGAACTTGGGATGCGACCGACGCAGCGGCATATCGAGCTTCTTGGCGTTCAAAGACGAGAGCTTTCACGAGGTCATTCTGGCAAATGGATCACAAGAACGCAGATCCCGGCACCCGAATCGCTTCTGCCACCCCGAACGGTCGTGCTCTGTTTCCCTGAACGTCCGTTCTCTGTTTCGCTGAACGGTTGTTCAGGGACCTACAATCCGGGCATGCGAATCCTCTGTGCCGACGCGCTTCCAAACGACCTCCTCGAGCCGCTCCGACAACTTGGCCATGAGGTCTCTGTCGATGCCGAACTGTCTGCCGACACGCTCCCTGCAGCTCTAGCCGACCACCCAGCCGACGTCCTGGTCGTACGGTCGACCAAGGTCACCAGCGACGCAATAACGGCATCGAACCGCCTCGGGCTCATCGTGCGGGCCGGTGCCGGAACCGACAACATCGACAAAGCTGCAGCATCAGAACACGGCATCTACGTGTCGAACGTCCCTGGCCAAAACGCGATCGCTGTCGCCGAGCTCGCCATGGGTCTGCTCCTTGCAATCGACCGCCACATACCGGCCGGAATGGCCGACTTCGCGAACGGCAAATGGAACAAAGCCACCTACAGCAAGGCCGACGGTATTCACGGCAAGACACTCGCCATCGTCGGCCTCGGCGAAATTGGGTTCGCGCTCGCTGAGCGGGCCGCTGCCTTTGGCATGACCGTGACCGCACTCGCAAAGGCGGGCCGTTCGCAGCGATCACTCGAACGGATCGAACAGCGTGGAATCACATTGGTCGACACGCTCGAAGAACTTCTCTCGGGTGCCGATGTAGTTTCGCTCCACGTCCCAAAGTCGCCCGAAACCACTGGCATGGTCGACGCCGAGTTCCTCGCAGCGATGGCAGACGATGCAATCTTGCTCAACACCGCACGAGGTGACGTCGTCGATGCCGAGGCGCTCGTCACCGCAATGGACGAGCGCGGCATCCGCGCCGGACTCGACGTCTGGCCAGGTGAACCCGGTGCATCGACCGCCGACTGGGAAAGCGCCCTCGCTCGCCACCCAAATGTCGTTGGCACCCATCACGTCGGAGCGTCGACCGCACAAGCACAGGCCGCAGTCGCAGCCGGTACCGTCGGCGTGATCAGCGAATACCTCACCGGCCACGTCATCAATTGTGTCAACCTCGAAAGCGAACCGTCCGGCGGCGTCGTCTTGACCGTGCGCCACCTCGACAAAGTCGGCGTGCTCGCCAAAGTGTTTGCATCGCTTCGGTCAGCGGGCCTCAATGTCCAGCAGATGGAGAACCAACTCTTCACCGGGTCGGTCGCTGCCGTTGCATCGATGTATCTCAAGAGCGAACCATCACCCGAACTGCTCGAGCAACTCGAAGGCGATGGGGACATCCTCGCCGTCTCGCTCTCGCACAACCCGGGCGCTCAGAACTCGAACGCGGGGCCTCGAAGCTAGATGGTCAATTTCTCGCCATTTCATGGTTCGGTCATCAAATCCGAGTTCACCCGACGCGTTCCCGCGCCTGCATTCGACTCGATGTCGCGGTCGCAACGTTCGGAGTACCTCGCCACTCACCCCGAGAGCTACACGCTCGTCACCCGTTCACCCAATGATGGCGGCCCCGAAGACCACGGCGACCTCGACCGACTCATCGAACTCGGCGGACAGGCCCTTCAACGGATTCGAGAAGCTGGCGCCTTCCAAGAGGTCTCCGGACCGAACTTCTATCTCTACCGCTTGAAGCTGGGCGAACTCGTCCAGACCGGAATCGTCGGCCTCGTCGACTGCCAGGACTACCTCGAAGGCAGGGTCAAGCGGCACGAACGGGTCAAGGCAAACCGAGCAACGCACCTGTCGCACCATTTCGAAACGCTCGGCGTTCAGTCGTCGCCGATCGCGATGAGTTACCGGTCAGATCCCGAGATTCGAACACGGCTCGACGAGGTGCTCGAACGCACCGAACCAGTCGTTTCGTTCGTTTCGGGTGATGGCCTTGATCAGACCGTATGGGCGATCACCGAACAAGACGATCTCGACTTCTTTTCGGCAGCGTTTGCTCGCCACGACCTCTACATCATGGACGGCCACCACCGCGCCGCTGCAGCGGGACAGCTCCTCGAACGCATCGGCCCTGACCGAGCGAGCAAGATGCTCTGCGTTGCCTTTGCCGATGACCGGGTGAACATCGAACCGTTCCATCGCCGCGTGCTGCTCAACGACGACGTCGATGTCGATAAGTTTGCAGCATCGCTACGCGATGTGTTGCAGCTCGTTCCCGACGCCCAAATGGAACATGAGCTCCCCGACGAGGGCCAGATTGGCGTGCACCTCGATGGACAGTGGTGGCGCGGTGAGATGCCCGAGATCATGAGTGACTCGCCGATCGACACCCTCGGGCCAGTCCGGTTGCAACAGCAGGTGATCGGCCCGGTCTTTGGACTCGATCCCGAACAAAGCGCTGGACAGATCCGCTATTTCCTCGACACTGCCGACCGTGGCGAGCTAGCAAAGCGCATCGACCGACGCAACGTGCTCTTCGTGCTGCGACCAATCACCGCGGCCGAGGTATTCGCCGTTGCAGATGCGGGTCTCGATATGCCGCCAAAGAGCACCTATGTGACACCAAAGCCACGATCGGGAGTCTTCCTCCGCGAGTTCTAACCGCTTCAGGAACGAATCTGTATGAGGTCCCAGCCGCGGACCGAATTGATCGCGAAGACCTTGTCGGCGCGATGTAGGTCGTCGAGGGTGAGGACTCGTTCGGTGATCTGACCCCGGTCGAGCAGTTCTTGGCGTAGCGTTCCGGGCAACAGGCCGCTCTCGTTGTGCGGGGTGACGAGCTCTCCATCAAAGTCGAGTACGAGGTTCGCAATGCAGGTCTCGGTGAGCTCGCCGCGACGATTCCACAAAATTACGTCGGGAGCATCAGGAAAACGGTCGAGCGCCTCCTCGTAGCGGTTTCGTGTGGTGGTCTTGAACACGAGGAACTCGTCGTATGGGTCGGTGGGTTCGGTGTCTACTGGGAGCGTACGTATCTCGCCGCTCTCGGGCGGGAGCGATCCAACTTCGAGCGATGGCACGCCCGCAGCATCGACGAGGAGACGAAGCTTTACGGGGGTATCGGAACGAACCGTGTTGAGCAGCTCCATAACCGAGTCCATGTCGACATCGATTCCGAAGTGGTCGCCGGCCGAAAGCAACCGGTCGATGTGTCGCTGTCGTAGCGACACGCCGCCCTCGGGGGTCCATGCCATGGTCTCGAGCAACCGGAGGGGCTTTCCGGCGCGGGTGAGCACGCGCGACTTGTGTTCGGTTTCTTCCCATTCATTTGCAGCCTCTGAATCCCAAACGATTCCGCCGCCAACGCCGTAGGTGCCCGTGCCAGCTTCGAGGTCGAGCCAGACGCTTCGGATAATGACGTTGAACTCCCATCGGCCGTCGGGTGAAAGCGCAAAGGCAGAGCCGCAGTAGGCCCCGCGAGGGGATTGTTCGAGGTCGGAAATGATCTGGGTCGTGCGGTACTTGGGTGCTCCGGTGATCGACGCCACGGGGTAGAGCGCAACCATGGCCTCGGCGAGGCTGACGCTCGACGTTGCCTCGACGGTGGAGGTCATCGTGTGCACCGTCGGGTAGTGCTCAACCTGAAGGAGTTTCGAGACGTTCACGCTACCGATGTCGGCGATGCGGCCAAGGTCGTTGCGGACCATGTCGACGATCATCACGTTTTCGGCGCGGTCCTTCAGGCTGGTGCGCAGGTCTTCGACGATCTTGGCGTCGAGTTCCGGGTCGAAGTGCCGAGGGCGCGTGCCTTTCATCGGTCTCGAGGAGAAATGGTCGCCGTCCCGTGTGAAGAAGAGCTCCGGAGAGGCGCTGCAGAGCGCGTGGGAGCCGAAGTGTAGGAAGGCATCGTGCTTGGCCCGCTGCGCCCGTGACAG
>CALHXU010000055.1 GCA_938040365.1 uncultured Acidimicrobiales bacterium | reverse complement strand
GCGGCGTGGCCCAGGTTGTCGTTCACGAGCTTTAGGCCGTCGACGTCGCACATGATCAACGCCGTATCGAGTCGTTCGTCGGGAGGGCGAAGAAAGATCGAGTCGAGGACGCGATAGAGCAGGTGTCGGTTGCCGAGACCGGTCAGCTGGTCTCGCAATGCCATCCGCTCCATGTCGGCCCAGTGATCGGTAGCAGCAATTGCATCGGCGATCTCGCCTGCGAAGTGTTCGAGGGTCTCAAAGTCGTGATCGTCGAAACTCGTATCGGTCGACCGACGCGAAGCTATCAGGACACCCCAAGCGTCACCGCGGACGTCGATCGGCACGATCATCTCGTAGAGGTTCTCGGTCTCGGCATCCTCGCGAGCGATTATCGTTCCTGCACGAAGGGCGGCTTGGGTCGAGAATTCGTGGAGGTCGTCGAACCGAGACAACGAAAGCGCTGGAACCTGTCCGTCGTTCACCAACGCAACTGGCTCTGGGTTGAGCTGGGTGGCAGTCGTTTCCAAGATGACGATCTCGGTCGCTCGCACGCTTCGTAGGGCGGTCGTGGCGAACAGCTCGAGGAGTTCTGCTGTTTGTCCAGCCGACGTGACGGCGCTTCGAATGGCCGTCGCCGATTGGGTGGCCTGATCTCGGAGCTGACGGTGGGGCATTTTTGTCAAGAGCGCCTGTACGACGGTCGCTGGAGGATCTGACACGGTGATCTCGTCGAGCTTGACGCGCTCGAGCGCTCGGCAGAGCGAGGGGTCGAGCGTTGTGCCGGACTGTCGACGGATCCGCTTTCTCGCCTGATGCCACGATGGAAGGAGGCCAAAGGTCGGGTTTCCGACGGCTGAATCTGCAACGGCCGAGATGCGTGCGGCGAGCGAAATGTTGGTGCCGGCAAGCCCAGCCGGGAGTCCCTTGCCATCCCAACGCTCACGATGTTGGTCGATCGATTTCGCCACAGCGTCCAAGCCATCGAGCTCTCCAACGAGAAGCGAGTCCGCGCTGCGGGCGCTATGGGTGACCGGCCCGACTGGGGTGGTTGGTCGAGAGGAGGTGAGGTCGAGGTCGGCGAGTGCGGCGGTCGCAATTACAACCGCAACGCCTGAGTCTTCGAGCGCAGCGGTGTCGAGCGAATCGAGTGAGGGAGCGGTGTATTCCCAAAAGACTCGTTCAGCCACGACTGCTCGGAGCGCGCTTCGATGAGCCACTGCGGGGTCGGTCAACTCGGCGACGCGCACCAGGGCAACGACCGCGCCGATCGCCGCCTCGGAAAGGTCACGTTGTTTCGTTCTGCGGGATGAACCGGCGTTCTCTGGTGTGGTCATTTCTTCAGGTGTGCGCACAAGTTCGCGTTGAGTGGTCGCTTCCAAGGACTGCAGCCTTTCACGCGGGACGGGGCAGCGCCCAGTCTAGAAACAACCCAGAATAATCACGCGGAGTGGTTCTAGATCTGACACGAAAAGAACAGGTGCAGATGAATGAATTCGAACGTACGTGTATTCGCTACGGTCGGTAGCCTAGACGGTCGTCGCCCAACTTTCGGGCGTTGCGACTAGGAGACGTCAGGGAAGTGAGCACACGCAAATTGATTCTCGCGTCACTTCTCCTCGGCGTCGCGATTCTGGTTGCGTTCGCCCTTCAAGTTGTGCTCGCGCGATGACGAAGTGGCCGAGGGACCGAAAGGGCAGAGCTATGAAACCAAACGGGAGTGTCCATGTCTGATCATTTTGATGTCGTTGTCGTCGGTGGCGGCCCCGCTGGTTACGCAGCGGCCCTATACGGTGCCGCAGCTGGGCTCAACATTGCGCTTATCGAGAAGTCAAGGCTGGGTGGCACCTGTCTGCACGTCGGATGTATTCCGGCAAAGGAACTGCTCGAGACCGCGGCGGTGTTCCGCACGGTCAAGCACGCATCGGTCTTCGGTGTCGGTACCTCTGAACCAACGATCGATTTCGGCGTCACTCAAGTCCGCAAGCAGGGCGTTATCGACACCCTTACCAACGGCCTTGCAGGTCTGTTGAAACACCGGAAGGTCACGGTCTATGACGGTGTTGGCGTCCTCGCCTCGACCGGCGAGCTCAAAACGGTCGACGTAAGTGGTGGCTCCTCGGGAGATCTCAGCGTTACTGGAGATTCGGTTGTCTTGGCTGCGGGTTCGGTACCGCGAACGATTCCAGGTTTCGACGTCGATGGCACTCGGATTGTCACCTCCGATGAGCTGCTTTCGATCCAAGAGTTGCCGGCTCGGGCAGCCGTCATTGGCGGCGGCGCGATCGGAATCGAGTTCGCGTCGATGATGGCCGACCTCGGTACGTCGGTCACGGTGCTCGAAGCAATGCCAAAGATCATTCCCGGAGTCGACCCCGACGCTGCACGGGTCGTCGAGCGTTCACTCAAGAAGCGTGGCATCGATATTCGAACCGGCGTGATGGTCTCTGGCCAAGAAGTCGTCGACGGGGCGACCCGCGTGTCGTTCGGAGAAGGCGAATCGGTAGATGTCGACATGGTCGTGCTCTCCATTGGCCGCCGACCATTTGCCGACATGCTCGGCCTTGATGCGGTGGGCATTGCGCTCGACGAGCGTGGCTTCATTCCCGTCGATGCGAGTTGTCAGACCCAAACCCCTGGCGTTTATGCCGTGGGCGACATCATCGCAACAGCACAGCTCGCCCACATTGGGTTCGCCGAGGGAATGGTCGCAATCCGAGCCATCCTCGGGGAAGATCCAAAGCCGGTCGATTATCAGAATGTGCCGTGGTGCATTTATTGTCACCCCGAGGTGGCCTTTGCTGGCCACACCGAAGAATCTGCAAAGGAAGCGGGTTTCGACGTCGTGACATCAACTCACAAGTTCGCTGGCAACGGCCGAGCGATGATCGTCGGTGAAACCGAAGGTCTGGTCAAGGTTATTGCCGAGAAGGACGCTGACGGCACCGCTGGGCGGATGCTCGGTGTGCACATGGTCGGACCGTGGGTCACCGAACAACTCGGACAGGGCTACATGGCGATCAACTGGGAGGCAACGGTCGATGATGTTGCCCACTTCATTCAGCCTCACCCAACGATGAGCGAACTCTTCGGCGAGACCGTCATGGCGCTCACCGGTCGAGGCTTGCACGGCTAGAAAAATCCTAGAAGTCTCCTAGAAGTCACTGCGCGGCGAGCACTCAGCGCCATCGAACAAACACCATTCTCTACGACAGCACGTTAACTACCTCACAGGAAAGACAAAGACTCATGAGCGATATCACCCTCCCTCTACTCGGCGAATCGGTGACCGAGGGGACGATCACGCGATGGTTCAAAAACGTCGGCGACACGATTGCCGAAGATGAGGCACTCTTCGAGGTCTCGACCGACAAGGTCGACTCGGAGGTGCCATCGCCAGTCGCGGGCGTTATCACCGAGATCTTGGTCCCCGAAGGTGAGACCGTCGACGTCGGAACCGTCTTGGCACGCGTCGGCGATTCTGGCGCCGCTGTCGCGCCCGCGGCCCCAGTCGCGGAAGCCGCACCAGCATCAGAGGCTGCACCAGCACCAGAGGCTGCACCAGCAGCAGAGGCCGCACCAGAGCCAGCGCCAGCACCGGCTCCGGCGGGAGACGCAGTCGATGTCACCTTGCCGATGCTCGGCGAATCGGTAACCGAGGGGACGATCACGCGATGGTTCAAGAACCCTGGCGACACCGTGGCTGAAGATGAGGCACTCTTCGAGGTGTCGACCGACAAGGTCGACTCGGAGGTTCCCTCGCCCGTTGCCGGTGTCGTTGTCGAACTCGTCGTTCCTGAGGGTGAAACCGTCGAGGTCGGAACGGTGCTCGCACGGATTGGGTCATCCGCGGGAGCGACCACACCAGCAGCTCCTGCTGCCCCAACACCAGCAGCTCCTGCTGCCCCAACACCAGCAGCTCCAGCAGCTCCAGCTGCTCCAGCTGCTCCAGCTGCTGCAACACCAGCAGCTCCTGCTGCTGCTCCTGCGGCGAGTGCCTTGTCTGGCCTCGTCCTGTCGCCGGTCGTTCGTCGACTGATCAACGAAAACGGACTCGACCCTGCCTCGGTTCCAGGCACCGGCGTCGGTGGACGGATCACCCGTCGAGACGTCGAAGCGGTCATCCAGGCCAACAACGCCGGAGGAGCTGCCCCAACACCAGCAGCTCCTGCTGCTGCAACACCAGCAGCTGCTCCAACACCAGCAGCTCCTGCTGCCCCAACACCAGCAGCTCCAGCTGCTGCGGCTGGGGCCGGCTCGATACCGCTCAACAACATCCGTCGCAAGACCGCGGAACACATGGTGATGTCGAAGGCGACCTCACCACACGTGCTCACCGCAATGGAAGTCGACTTCGAAGCGGTAGAAGTTGTGCGTCGCAAGTACAAGGCCGAATGGAAATCCGAGGAGGGCTTTAGCCTCACCTACCTGCCATTCATCCTTCGCGCCGTCGCCGACGCAATGCGCGATTTCCCGCTCATGAATGCGTCGCTCACCGGCGACTCGGTCACGATGCACTCTGAGGTGAACGTCGCGATCGCAGTCGACTTGAACTTCGATGGGCTACTCGCTCCGGTCGTCAAGAACGTCGACGGCAAGCGTCTCCGTCAACTCAGCCGAGACGTTGTCGACATTGCGACCCGAGCTCGCACGAAGAAGGTCACTCCCGACGATCTGTCCGGTGGCACCTTCACCATCACCAACCCCGGTCAGTACGGAACGCTGATGCAGTTTCCGATCATCAACCAACCGCAGGTCGCGATCTTGTCTACAGATGGCGTGCATCGTAAACCCGTTGTCGTGACCGACGAGTACGGCGGCGAAAGCATCGCCATTCACTCGGTCGGCGTTCTGGCGTTGGCGTGGGATCACCGAGCATTCGATGGCGCGTACGCAGCTGCGTTCCTCGCCAAGATGCGCGAGATCATCGAGACAACCGACTGGGAAGCCGAAGTCAGCTGAGTTCGCCGTTGCAGGCCCGGTGGTTAGGGCGGGTGAGCTATTCCGACGCGCACACGCTGCAGAAGGCGCTCTTTGCTACATCGGAGAACTATCTACTGCTGCTCGAACACGACCCGGTCTTCACCCTCGGTGCTCGGGCGAGCATGGACAACCTCCTGGTCGACCCGGGCGAGGTCGGCGCCGAACTGGTGACGGCCGACCGCGGTGGTGACATCACCTGGCATGGACCCGGACAGCTCGTTGGCTACCCAATCCTGAACGTCGCAGGCAAGCGCGGCGGTGGAATGGCCGACACCGTTGCCTATGTGCGATCGGTTGAACAGGTCATCATCGACACGCTCGCCGATTTTGGGCTGAGCGATGTTGGTCGCCTTCGGGAGTATCCCGGCGTCTGGGTCGCTCCCGAATCTGATGATCCACGAAAGATTGCCGCCATTGGTGTTCGTCTCACCCGAGGTCGTTCGATGCACGGCTTTGCGTTGAACGTTGCGCCAGATATGGCCTGGTTCGATTCGATGATCCCGTGCGGGATTACCGACAAGGCGGTTACGTCGCTTGCAGAAGAGGGCGTCGAGGCCACGATGCGCCAGGTTGTCGACAAACTGGCTGTCCACGCCGAGTCGCAGTGGGCGGGTGGAATGGGGATTGCCCGAGCCGACGTCGTGTGGCGTCAACGAAACGAAGATCTCACGGCGTTCTCGCGTGGCGAGGGTCCTGGTGCCACGGCCGGGACGAAGGATTCGCCGCTCGTCGAACCCACCGGTGCCGACGATGGACACCTTTCCGGGACGTCGGTGCGCCTAACGGGTCGGCTCGCCGAAGCGGGCGTCACGACAGGCTTGCAGATCAGTAGCCGCAAACCCGAATGGATGCGGGTGAAGGCAGAGATGGGTCCGGAGTATCGACGACTCAAAGGCGTAATGAAGAGCCTCGATCTCGTCACCGTATGCGAAGAAGCGGGCTGCCCAAATATTTTCGACTGTTGGAACGACGGCACGGCAACCTTCATGGTCTGTGGCGAACGATGCACCAGAAAGTGTGGATTCTGCCTCGTCGACACCCGACATCCCGAAGGCCTCGATGTCGACGAGCCGTCAAAGGTTGCCGAGGCGGTCGACAAGATGGCGCTCGATTATGCGGTGATCACAATGGTCGCACGTGACGACCTCGCCGACGGCGGTGCTGGCCATGTCGCAGAGACGATCACCGCGATTCGAGACCGCAACCCTGGCACCCGGGTCGAAGTTCTCATTTCGGACTGCAAGGGTGATGCCGCCAGTCTCGACATCATCAACAACGCCCGACCAGATGTTTTGAACCACAACATCGAGACCGTTGCTCGCCTGCAGCGGGTCGCGCGCCCGTCGGCCTCTTATGCCCGAAGCCTCGCTGTGCTCGCACGAGCAAAGATGGCCGGCCTCGTGACGAAGTCTTCGATCATCGTTGGAATGGGCGAGTCGTTTGACGAGGTGGTCTCGACAATGACAGACCTCGCCGCGGTCGGTGTCGATATCGTCACGATTGGCCAGTACCTGCGCCCGACTTCGAATCATATGCCCGTCGCCCGATGGGTCGAACCGGCAGAGTTCGACGAATGGAAGCGCATCGGCGAGGCCGAGCTCGGCCTAAGCCACGTCGAATCGAGCCCACTCACCCGCTCGAGCTACCACGCAAA
>CALHXU010000054.1 GCA_938040365.1 uncultured Acidimicrobiales bacterium | reverse complement strand
TCGCAGACATAGGGAACGACGCGAACGATTGTCGAACGAAACATGGAATCGATATCGTTGAGGTCGAGTTCGAGACTTATCGGCGCAGCCGCAGCCGTCGTCGTCGTCGCCTCCGTGTCGTTACCTGTCGGTTCGACAAAGCCGATGCTGTCGGGGCTCAAGCGTTCAGGTGCGCGAACAAGCGTGTCGTAGCCGAACCATGCGGTAGCTGCGAAGAGCATGGCAACGATGACGTAAGCGATCTTACCGATGCCTTCGTCGCTCGTGCTGCGAATTGTCGTAGCGGTGCGGGTCCCGATGATCGGGATGTTTTCAGCGGATCGGACGGTCGGGATGCTCGTGACTTCGATATCGAGACGATCATCGATGTCCTCTTCCAGGCCCAGGGCATCGGAGAGTCTCATGTCGTTGATCGAGGTATTCACCGATCGGGAGAGTCGACGCTTTTTCTTCGGCGGCGCTCCAGCATTTTCGTCCAGAGATTTGTTGTCGCCATTGGGTGATGGGTCAGATTGGGATGACGGTTGGGTGTCGCCGAATTGATCGGCAAAGTCGAGTCCGCTGTCGTCGGTCAAGGTCTTTGCGAATTCCGCGCCAGCGCCTTCGCCGAAATCGGTGTCGTCGCCGGTGTCTGGCTCACTACCTTCGGGCAGCTTGAGTAGCTGTCCGCTGCACGATTGGCAGAACTCGGCGTCAGCGGGGTTGGTCGTACCGCAGAGGTAGCAGTCGAAGGAGGCAGCACTCATAACAGTGTTCAATCGGCATGATCGAACTGTTTTTGAGCGAACCCGACGTTGCCTGCCGACGTGAACGCAACCGATTTTTGACGTGTTGCAGCCGGCTAGTTGGCTGCGCTTTTTGGAACTGGGGCTGCGAGTTTTCCTTTCGCCCAGTTCCCTGCCTCTTTGCGGGCTTCGATCTCTAATGGAATGTCGAGGTATGCCTGACGATGGTTTCGAGTTCGAACGATGTTCTTTAGGTACGAGCCGAAGTACTCGGTGAAGAAGCGCGCCATTCCCATTTCGGCGAACTGTCGAACGTGAACGAGTTCGTGTGCAAGCAGTGTGGATTGGCGGTGTTCGATGTGGTCGTCGCGCATGAGCACGAATCGTCCAATGGTCATACCGTCTGCTGCTGGCGGCAACAGATTGGTTCGGATGAGCTGCACTCGACGGCAGAGGCCATTGGAGATGTGGTTGAACGCCGCGACTTCTTCCTCGTCGAGGAGACGACGACGGGTTATTGATTTTGCCGATCCGTTTCGCTTCATAGATCGAGCGTAGCAGCGGCGCGTTTTGTGGTGGATGCCAGCGATCGCTGCAGAGCGAACAGAGCTCGGCCTCAGGGCCAAATCACAGCAATGTACTTTGGAGTCGTCTGTTGGTAAGGTTCCAGCCATGAGCCGCTCGTGTGCGAAACCAACTTGTTCGGGTCCAGCGGTGAGCTGGTTCGATCTTCGTCGGGCAAGCCAAGAAGTTATTCGATCCTCGGTTGCGACCGATCATGGGATTGCGTTGTGTGCCAGCCATTCGGACAGGTTTAGCGTTCCCGATGGCTGGACATTCGCGCCGGGTCCCCAGCCGGAGGCTGTGACAACCCAGCCAGAGGCTGTGACAACCCAGCCAGAGGCTGTGACAACCCAGCCAGAGGCGGCGCCGGTCGCCGCCGCGAGTGATGCAAACGCAGTCGGCCTGGCCCGTGTGGATAGTGAAGAATCTGGCTCGCGCGATGATGATGCGAAGCCCGAGAACGCCGACTCGTCGTCGAACCGAGTGCACGATCGAAACAATCCGTGGTTTGTGCCTTCTTCGGCCGTTATCGACGGTGCCAGCAATGACGGGGCCAGCCGTGACGGTGCCAGCGAAGCGGTTTTGGGAGAGCGTCCAGAAACGCCCACAGCACCGCGGGAGGGATCGTTGCTCCACCGTGCGTTCCATGGTCCTCAAAGCGACGACGCGAACTCAACGGGCGCCGACGAGGGCGACCGTGTTGATGGGCGTGACCGGGCGCCAGTAGATGAACTCAGCCCGCGCCGCCGCCTGCGCTCGTCATCTGACGACGCAGAGGAGGAAGCTACGGAACTCTTCGAAACCTTCGAGCTTCCATTTCCGCCCCACAGCCCGGCCGGCAAGCCGCGCTCGATCGCAGTTTCTTAGCCCGCCGCTGCACGGACTGGTTGGTTTGCGGGCCTGGTCTCGGTCGCTTCAGGCCCGGTACCAGATTGACCCGTCGGCGGTATCTTCGACGGTGATTCCCCTGGCTTGTAGGTCGGCGCGAATCTGATCGGCGGTTTCGAAATCGCGCGCTGCCTTTGCTGCGGCCCGGTCAGCGACGAGGGCTTCGATGTCGACGTCATCGTCGCCTGCCTCGGCGGCTTGTCCAACGGCGAGTCCGAGCGCGTTTGCTAGTTCCATTGCGGTGAGTGCGAGCGGCGTTGCATCGGCGGCGTTCGAATCGATCGCAATGTTCGCCCTGCGCACCAGGTCAAAGACCGTCGCCATTGCTTCGGGGGTGCCGAAGTCGTGGTCCATTGCGGCTCGAAACTTAGTGATTGCGTCGGCATCGCGTGCGGTCGATGTGCGATCGAGTCCTGCGTTGTCGGCGCGCCGAACCATGGCATCGATGCCCTTGAGGGTTTCACGCGCGACGGCCATCACTTTGGTGTTGACTTCGAGGTTCTTTCGGTAGTGCGTTTGCAACAAGACAATGCGAAGCGCTCGGGCATTCAGCGGGTCTTCGTCGAGTAGCTCCCGGACCGTCGTGAAGTTGTTGAGCGACTTCGACATCTTCTCGCCGCCGATGTTGACCATGGCGTTGTGCACCCAATATTTCGCGAACTCGCGGCCCGCAGCGATTGCCTCGGCTCGCTCATTGGTGTGATGAGGAAACACGAGGTCGTTGCCGCCGCCGTGAAGATCGAAGCCGTCGCCGAGGATGCCGAGGCTCATCGCCGCGCATTCGATGTGCCAGCCGGGTCGTCCAGCTCCCCACGGTGATTCCCAGGTGGGCTCTCCGGGTTTGGCTGCCTTCCACAGCGCAAAGTCGAGCGGATCCTCTTTGTTGTCGTCGACCTCGATACGCGCACCTGCGCCTTCGGCAAGTTCATCGGGAGTTCGATGGACGAGCGCGCCATAATCGGGAACCGAACGAACCCGAAGGTAGACGCCCGAGTCATTGGCATAAGCCGACCCGTTCTCGACCAGTACCGAAATCAGCTCGACCATCTCTTCGACGTACTCGGTTGCGTGCGGGCGGTCGTGGGGGGACAAGACGCCGAGGTCGGCCATGACCTCGTCGTAGACCTCGGTCCAGTACTTCGCAACCTCGGGTTCGGTGCTGTCCTCGTCCTTTGCACGATTGATGATGTTGTCGTCGATGTCGGTGATGTTCGCTACGTGATGGACACGAATACCAGACCACTCGAGGTATCGACGAATGACGTCGTAGGTGATCGATTGGCGGGCGTGGCCGAGGTGAGGGTGGCTGTAGACGGTGGGGCCACACGCATAGAGCGACACCTCGCCAGCCTTCCTCGGGACGAAATCGACGATCTCACCGGCGAGGGTGTCGAACAACTTCACGACCCGTCGTTCCTTCCCACCGTGAGGCCAATAAGTTCGGCTGCGGTCCGCAAACCTTGCCCTGCGCCGGGGTTTGTGCCGTCGCCGGCGAGAATCGCGCGTGCGAGTCGATCGATTGCGTCGCGCGCTCGCGGGGCATCGAGGTCGTCGTCGAGGGCTGCTCGAACGTCTTCGAGCGTCGCTTCAGGGTCTGGTCCGGTTCCCGCAGCGATCGCCGCCTCGATTCGTTCGAAGCGTTCTTGGCCGTCATCGATATCGCCGTCGAGCCATTCCCAATCGTCTCGGTAGTGGTGTCCCATGAGGGCGAGCCGAATGGCTTGAGGAGCGTTGGTCTTCACGAGTTCGCTTACGAAGACGAGGTTCCCGAGCGACTTCGACATCTTGGTGCCTTGGTAGCCAACCATTCCGGTGTGCATCCAGTGACGGACAAACGTTTCTTCATAGCCGTGTTCGGACTGTGCGAGTTCGCACTCGTGATGGGGGAAGATCAGGTCGCTACCGCCGCCGTGCAGGTCGAGCGTCTCGCCAAAATGACTCCATGCCATTGCGCTGCACTCGATGTGCCAGCCCGGGCGTCCTGGGCCAAACGGAGAATCCCAACTCGGTTCGTCGTCGGCCGACGGCTGCCACAAGATGAAGTCGAGCGGGTTCTTTTGCCGGAGGTCAGCTGGGGTTCCGCCGCGTTCGGCGGCGAGCGCCAGCATCGTGTCTTCTGCATATCCTGACAACCGGCCGAACTTGGGTGCTGTCGAGACGTCGAACCAGGTCGTTCCCTCTTTGGTGTAGGTGTGGCCGGAGCGTTCGAGCCGTTCGACCAAGTCGACAATCGCGGCAATGGACTCGGTCGCCCGGGGTTCAGAAACGGGCGGACGGGTATTGAGCGCATCCATATCTCCGTGGAAGCGTTTCATCTCGGTCGCTGCGAGCTCAAGGAAGTCGATCCCGAGTTCGCGCGCCTTGGGAAGGATCGAGTCGTCTACGTCGGTGACGTTGCGGACCATTTCGACCGTATGACCAAGATCTTCGAGTCGGCGGATCACCAGGTCGTAGGTCAGGTAGGTGTTCGCGTGGCCGAGGTGGGTTGAGTCATAGGGAGTGATCCCGCACACATAGATGCGAACGAGGTGATCGGGATCGAATGGAACGACCATCGACTGAGACGTATCGAAGAGTTGCAGCACGAGGGGATTCTACGCCCTGATGATGAGATCCGCCGCCGTTGATCAACGTTAGGGAGATGCCACCACACAGCTCGTTCCGGCGTCCTCGATGAACTCAAACTCGCCCAGTTCGGAGACGGCGTCATCGTTTTGTCCAAAGTCGGGGCTGCCCGAGACGATCACGTCGATGTCATCGGGGTTCGCCCCCTGATCGACCATCTGCTGACGGTAGGCCGCTTCGAGGGCAGTCGTTGTTTGGTCGAACGCAGCGCGCATGCAGTCGCTCCCACCGATAACCGTCTGAGCAAAGGCAAATGCTGCGGGGGTGAGTTCGTCGTCCTCATTGGTGTAGGGGAGGATCTCGACGAGTTGGTTGATGACGCCTCGGTCGGTCGTTACCGAATCCATCGTGCGGACCGCATCGACTCGCGGTCGAACAAACTCGATAGCCCCCGCGTCGATGATGACGCCGATCGTGCCGTCGGTGCGTTCGTTGATTTCGACGCCGCCTTCGCCAACGCAGGTGTCGATATCGCCAATCGCCCGCATACGTATCGTGTCGGTGCTCACGGTCGCTCCAGCGACCGAGGTTCGTTGTGTTCCAACGACCGGCACTTCAGCTTCGATCCGGGCGCGGCAGTCGAGCGCAATCGGGGTGATCTCGATAATTCGGGCAGGGCCGACGTCTTCGGTGTCGATTTCGACGGTGGTCTCTTGTTGGACGACGTTCTCCCATGGCCATGAAACGTCGAGCCATCCAACCGAGACCAGCGAAACCACCAAGATCAAGGCGAGTAAGAAGACACCGGCGACGGTGCCAAAAGCAATGGCCATTCGATTCACCGAGCAACCCCTTTCCAGAGAATTCACCGAGCGACACGTTGCGGTAATGATTTACCCGCATCGGTTGTCGCTGTCTTGAGTCTAACCAGTGCGAAAAAGTCAAAAGCCTGAGCCGCACGTGTACGACTCAGGCTTGACATTTTCCGCCTCCCTTGCGGGAGGCGGTGAGGCCCTAGGAGGGGACGGGCCTGCGATTTAATCCGACGCCGCATCGGTGGCGGGTACCAATACGACGTCGGACACTGTTGTGACGCTGCTCATTTGCAGGAAGTCGCGCAGAATCCCAAATTCTTTTTGGGTTGTGACGCCCTTCACGAACGATGCGCTGGAAATTCGGGAGTGCGCAAAAATGTGGGCGTAGAGAACGCGGGCTTAGAGAACGTCGTTCAGGAAGCTTCGCATTGTGTTGAGTTGTTCTCGCGTGGGTTGCCCGGCGATCTGTGATGCGCTGGGATCGCCGACCGACCAGGTAGCAAACGCCTCGGCAAAGTCGCCAGCGCCGCTCTGGAAGTCGCTTGCGTACGCGTCGGCCCACCATGGGGCATCTTCGATGCCGCGAACCCGAAGCCATTCATCGCGGTCGGAGCTATCGAGGTAGGTCACGTCGATCGCATGGCCAATCTCGTGAGCGAGAATCGCAGCGATGCTTTGCGGAGTGTCGTCGGAGCGAATGAAGATTTCGATCGCTTGGTCATGGGGAAAGGTCAACCCGCGGAAGCTGTTGTTGTGGCCGCGATAGGTGATCTGCCATCCCGGGATGACCTGCTGCCAGTTGAAGGGGAGCAGCGCTTCGGCTTGTGCCGAAAGGTCGTTTGCCGAGCGGGCCTGCGAAGCTGGTCGGGTCGTCGCTGGTTCTGCTGTTGTCGAGGTCGTGCTCGTCGTCGTCGAAGTCGAGGTTGACGAGGCAAATGGTTCGGGGACGATGATCGGGTTTGCTTCTCGCTCGATGCCACTCGCTGTCGCGAGCTGCCCGGAGGTTTCGTTGGTGGGTGATTGTGTCGTGTCTGATTGTGTTGTGTCTTGGTCCGGTGACGCTGTGTCTTCGGCCGTCGAGCTTGCGCTGGTGGCAAGCGAGGGTTCGGGGGCGGTGCTCGTTTCGGGGATGCTCGGCACCTCGCTGGCAGTGGCATCCTGCGTTGCAGTGGCATCCTGCGTTGCAGTGTCATCCTGCGTTGCAGTGGGTGCCTGTGACGCAGCGATTATCTGTGCGACATCGTTCCTAACGTTCGGGTCGATGCTCGGATCGTTGAGCAAATCCTCGGTGGTAACGATCTCACCTGTTGGTGCGCTGGTGACAATGACGAGCGCTCCGATCGAAGTTGCGCCGACCAGTGCTCCGGCCGCAGGTACCCATAGGCGCTTCTTCAGTCGTTGAACAAGGCCGACCAGCGACTGGTTAGCCGGCGACATGGCGCGATCGAGCTGCTCGTCGATGAGTTCGCGTCGCTCCGCGAGCGACGCGGCCAAAATGTCGAGATCCTCATCGCGCAGGACCAGCTTGTTTCCCGGTGGATTGTCTCGAAGGAGGTAAACGAGCGACAGGTAGCGCTCCAACACGTGGTCTCGGTCGGTCGATTCGAGTGGGTAGGCGTGATATGCAGCCGAGAGTCGACCCTCGTCGAGGTCGATCACGAGGCCGTCTCGCTGCGGAACGATCTGGCCGCAATCGAGCGCGTACAGGTCGGTGACCTGTTGGATCAGCTCATCGGTCAGAACGCGATGACCCGCCTCAAAATCACCGAGTTCTCCAACGGTGAAAGGGCTGTTGGACGCGAGCTCTTCAAGGTCGGTCCCTTCGCGAAGTCGTGCCTCGACGAGCAGCTGACCAAGTCGGTTCGCAGGAACGAGAGTCTCGGTTGCGAGAGTGCTGTCTTCCACCACTCCATTTTCGGTGGTTAGCCCGCCGCGCTGTACGGGCAATATGGCCAGAAAGTCCCACGGCGTTTGACCCTTGACACGGGTTGCCCGATGCAGCCGCGAAGTTCTTGTAGCGTCATGGCGTGATCGATTTCTTCCTGAGCGTTTTCGAACAAATCGAAGAGGTCTTGACCGAGCTGTCGCAGGATCCGTGGTTTCTGCTGTTGCTCTTCTTCGTCGCGCTTTTCGATTCGGTCTTTCCGGTGCTGCCGTCTGAGTTCAGCGTGATCGCAGGCGGCGTGGCTTCTGGAGCCGGGACGCTTATCGACGATCAGCGATTACTCTCGATCATCTTGGTCATTCTCATCGGCGCAGGTGGGGCCTTTACCGGCGACTCGCTCGGCTACCTGATCGGCAATAGGTCCGGTGAGCGCCTGACCAAGTATCTCTTTCGTGGCGAGAAGGGTGCAGAGCGGCTCGAGGCGACGAGCAAACAGATACGTAAGCGCGGCGGCCTTTTGTTGGTGACGGCGCGGTTCATCCCCGGTGGTCGAACCGCGATGACGGTCTCTTGTGGTCTAACCAACCAGCCCTTCGTCGAGTGGTTCGCACGGTGGGACCTCCTCGCATCGTTCTTGTGGGCGAGCTATGCCGGGTTGCTCGGTTTCTTTGTTGCGGGCGCTGTAGAAAATCAGTCGACCGCGATCTGGCTTGCATTTGGTGTTGCGCTTGGCATCACGTTCATTGTTGAAGTCGGCCGTTGGGTGCGTGACCGGGTGCGCGGTGCTGCTTCCGATCGATCGGACCCCATATCGTGAGCGCTTCAACATCTTCTCGCCCATCCATCCGTGAACTATTGCTCGAGCGGTTGGTCAATGGTTCACGGCCCGGGAATCGAACCGACGATCATCACCTCGTAGTTGCGGTTGAAGGCGGCGGCATGCGAGGAGCGATCTCGTCGGGCATGTTGCTGGCACTCGAACAGTTGGGCCTGAGAGACAGCATCGATGAGGTCGTCGGTACTTCTGCCGGAGCGCTAGCGGGTGCGTTCTTTGTAACCGGTAAGGGAACGGCAGGGTCGGTTCTCTATTACACGGTGTTGAACAGCGAACGGTTTGTGAATCGCCGCAGGTTGATGACCGATGGCGCAGTAATGGACCTCGACTATCTGTTCGATGAGGCCTTCCCAGCGCACGGGTTCGTGTGGGACGACCTCATCGACAGCGATATTCCGTTGTGGGCAACGGTGACCCCGGCAGATGACTCGGATTCACCCCGCTCGTACCGGGTGGGCGAATCTGCCGAGCATGCACGCGAGGTGCTCGCCGCAACTTCGTGCTTGCCCGTCATGGCCGGTGCCACACGCTTTGTTGGCGGAAGGCCCTATGTCGACGGCGGAATGATCGAAGCAGTTCCGTGGGAGACGGCGTTGCGCAGAGGTGCAACCCACGTGTTGGTCATTCGGAGTCGTGGCTACAACATCGACAACAAGATCGAACCGCATACCCTTCTCGAACGAGCAGCAGCGAAGCGCTTTGTTCGACGCGTGCACGGTGAGGTGGTTGCTGAGCACGTCAAGAATTCGACCGAGCTGTTTTGGAAGTCGACCGAATCGCTGCGGTGTGTCGTCGAAGGTTCAGCGTCGGCTGTTCTCGAGGACGGAAAGGACGTACGAATCGAGGCGGTGCTTCCCGCCCCCGAAACCGACCTTCCCGATCGACTCGAGGTCGATACTCACGTGCTCATGGACGCGTTGACCGCAGGCTCTCAGGCAATGCTCGACTTTGTTGACCTCGAAGGCTTCGCTGTTGAGCAGCGGGTCGTGATTACCCACCCTCGTGCGCCGATCGGCAGAATACGGACAAACTCACTCCGCCCAATCGTGATCGACCGACGAGAAATACAGCGATAACGTCGGGACTTCCGCCCGACATCCGCGGAAGCCGGCGTGGTCGCTCCGCGCAGCTGCGCTCCCCTTAGCTGTTCTTTAGCAGGTGAAGTGGGGGAGGTTCACTTGGTCTGGGGTGAGGGGTAGCCGCGATGTGGTGAGCGGGCTGATGAAGTTCAAGCGTTCGTTCGTGGCAGCATCGATTGCGACGGTTTGGCCGTCGATGCTTATGCACGTGAGCATTCCGACCGCGAGACGTTCCGATGTGCCGAGATCGACAACTGCGCGGGGTTGGTTCTCCTCGACGGCAAACACTGAACTGGTGCCATTTGCGTGGGTGACAACGACATCATGCACACCGTTTCGGTCGACGTCTGACCATGCCATGACGCCTGGCTCGGACATGATCTCGACATCGATGCCCAGCCCGCTACATACCGCCACCCAATAGATGACCTCGCCCGTTGCGACTTCAGTGCTGAGCACGTTGGTGACCTGACCAGCGTGTTTCGGGTTTCCGGGCCCGCAGACTTCGGGCCCGGTCGGCGACGGAAGTGAACGGTCGATGGATCGCCACGCGAGGTCGAGCACATCACTTCCCGAGATCTCTTTGCTCCCGACCGAATAGCGAACGCCGTCTTCGATCCAGGTGATAAAGGCGTTGTTGCAGCCCTGTCCACACGTTCCGTCAGAGAAGCGACCAGTGAGTCCATTCGGGAGCGGGACCGCTGTTCCGCGGTTGCCAAGCGTTGGGCTGCTCAACGAACTTTGTCGTGCCGTGAAGGTTGCGATCCGGCACCTTGTAGTGAGTGAGCTCTCGTCGTTGGCACTGTCGTTGGTGTTGCTGTCATCTTGATCTTGGCCGGCGTTGCATTGCCCGACATGGTCGACATGGATCGTGTAGCCACGAACGTCGATTACGCCATCCGCAACGAGCTCGCCCTGATCAAATTCGAGTTCGGCCGGCAGGCGAATGGGAACGGCGAGCAACGTGTCGAGTTCGCTGAGTGGAGCGAACACGTCGTCGAGTTCGGGGAGTGGGGCCAATCGTGACCGAGTCAGGATCTCAACCGTTGTCGTCGTCGCCACCGAGTGGGTGGAGGGGG
>CALHXU010000053.1 GCA_938040365.1 uncultured Acidimicrobiales bacterium | reverse complement strand
GCAGCGGCGACACCGAGAACCAACGCATCGGTGAGCGAGCCAAACGACTGGAACGGCTCGATGAACTTGATGATCTCGAAGAACACAACCGAGGCAATCACGGTCATTACCGCACCACCGAACAAGCCCTCGACCGTCTTGTTTGGACTGATCGAAGTCAACTTCGTTTTGCCCATGCTTCGGCCAGAGAAGAACGCACCAACGTCGTAGGCCATCGTGAGAATGACCGCTGCGAGCAGTAACCCTGTGCCGTCGTCGGCAGAGTTGAGCCCTACCCGGTCGGCGGTTTCGAGTAACGCAGCGCCAAAGCTGCCGAGCACGCCGATGTAGACAACACCGAGCAAGGTGACGCCAAGGTTCATGACCGCGAGCTCACCGCCAACTCCTGCGACGTACCAGATCAGGCCGAATATGACAGCGAGCGCCATCACTAACGCAACGGCCTGGGTTCCACGGAAATACACGGCGAGTGGCATCGCAACCGATGCAGCAAGGCCAAGCAGCGTCGCTGGCTGGTAACCGCCAACGCGAAGTGCGTTGTAAAATTCGCCCGCCGACAGCGCGACGACCAAGACGATAAGAACGAGCGCAGCGATTGGTCCGAGGAAGATCGCAATGATCGCAACTGCCAACAGGCCAAGGCCGGTGAGGATTCGCATTTGCAGTTCCGAGCCGCCAGCAGCGACATCGACCGGTGCCTGAACTGACCCTTCGCCGGGCTGACCGTCGTATTCAAAGAAGCGTTCGCTTTGGTCGCCGCCGATGGTAACGACCGCGGGTTCGTCGTTCTCGACAGGTCCGGGGTCCCAAGACTCTGCCTCATCGTCGAGGCGTTCTTCTGCTTCGCCCCACGCAGGGGCTGCAGCGGCGAGTTCGGACCCGCTCGCCTCGGACCCTCCTTGGTCAGATCCCCCAAGATCGGACCACGGTCCAATGTCCTCGGCGTCTGATGGCTCGACGTCGAGCGCGATTGGCTCGCCTGTCGAGAACTCATCGTCGATCACGACGCGATCGATGTCGCTGTCGCTAATCACCTTGTCGGGAAGTGCGACCGGATCATCTGCACCATCATCGACTAACGGAACGTCGCCTTCATCCATAGCCAATACCTCGGTGGTGTCGGGCTCAGCGGCGTGGGCAGGCGTGCTGAGTGGTTCGGGAACGCTGAGCGGTTCAGGAGCGGCCAACGGTTCGGGGACACTTAGCGGCTCAGGCTCGCCCATCGAAATATCAGCGCTGCCATCGGTCAGGTCGAGATCGCCGTTCGGTGACCATTCGCCAACCACAGGGGACTCATCAACACCCGACGCCGGCACATCCCCAAACACGCTCGCGGCTGGGGTGTCGATCGCTTCGGCCGGAACAACATCTACCGCCGCGTGTTCGATGTCGGCAAAGACCGAGGCGGAACCAGGCTCGGCGGCGTCGCCAAATACCGATGCGCCTGTGGGAAGCTCGCCATCGCCAAAGACCGATGCGCCTGTGGGAAGTTCGTCGTTATTTGCGTTGTCATTTTCCACGCCAGATTCCTCCATGCTTCGAAGCAAACGACCGACCGAAGTCGGCGTTAGACCTCGAGCAACTCCTTTTCCTTGGCATCACGTGCCTCGTCAATAGCGACCTCGTGGGCCCTGGTTAGGTCGTCGAGAGCTTTCTCAGCACCCTTGATTTCGTCTTCTCCAACACCATCGATGTCTTCGAGATCTTTGCGCGAAGATCGACGGAAGCCCCGGATCTTGCCCTTGCCGTCCTCGGCCATGGAATTCACCACTTTGACGAGATCCTTGCGGCGTTCTTCGGTAAGCGGCGGAAACGAAAGCCGAAGCTGGCGGCCATCGCTCGCTGGCGAAAGTCCGAGGTCTGAATTTCGGATCGCCCGGTCGATCGCTTCGGTGTTCGCCGCGTCATGGGGCGTAATGATGAGTTGGCGGGCCTCGGGCACCGCAAAGGTGGCCAGCTCTTGGAGCGTCATTGGCACACCGTATGCCTCGACTTGGAGCTTCTCGACAAATGATGAGCTCGCACGACCAGTCCGGATGGTCGCCATCTCTTTGCGGGCATGGGAAACCGCGCCGTCCATCTTCGACGACGCGTCCTCGATCACCATCTCGATCATCTCGCTCATGTCATGCTCCCAAATCGCTTCGCAGCAATTCTTGCCTACCTACGCTCCGAGCGCATACTCGCCCACGGAGTGCGTTATTTCGCTGACCTTTGCAGCGTTGCGTGGCGAACGCAAGTCGGAGCCCGCTCACGACTGAACGATTGTGCCGACCGACTCGCCGCGGAGGATCTTCTGCACATTGTCCTCACCCATCAGATCGAACATCACGATTGGCAAATCGTTGTCCATGCACAACGTAATCGCAGTGGAATCCATTGCCTTGAGACCCTTCTGCAACACATCGATGTGGGTGACCTCATCGAGCTTGGTCGCGGTTGGATCGAGCTTTGGGTCGGCGGTGTAAATCCCGCCCGTGCCAGAGTGCGTCCCCTTCAGTACTACGCCCGCCTCGATCTCGACGGCCCGAAGCGCAGCGGTCGTATCGGTGGTAAAGAACGGATTGCCGGTTCCACCGGCAAAGACGACCATGCGATCCTTCTCGAGGTGGCGGATCGCGCGGCGACGAATGTAAGGCTCGGCAACCTGGCTCATGTGGATAGCGCTCATCACCCGCGTCGTCTGACCACGCCGCTCAAGGCGGTCCTGGAGTGCAAGCGCATTGATCACCGTAGCGAGCATCCCCATGTAGTCGGCCTGCGAACGATCCATCCCAGCACCCGCGCCAGCCTGGCCGCGCCAGATGTTTCCAGCGCCGACAACGATCCCGACGCTCACATCGAAGGTCTCTCTGACCGCAACGATATTGTCGGCGATTGACTGCACCGTGTCGCCGTCGATGCCTTGAGAATCAGAACCCGCGAACGCTTCGCCCGAGACCTTCAGCAGGATCCTCTCCCAACGGGGCTTTTCCTTGGATGATTCGGGCGTATTCGACATGTGGTGCTCCTAGATCGCTGTTATCCGCCGATGAAAGCCTGAGTGAACGAGGCAATCGTGCCTCCGTCAAGCGAATCTTTGACCGATGTCTTATCACCGTTCAGACCCTGCTCTAGGAGTACCTGCTCACTGAACCACGCGCCCATCTTGCCGGTAACAATCTTGTCGATCATTTCCTCGGGCTTACCCTCGGCGCGAGTCAATTCGGCGAGCGTCTCGCGTTCTTTTTCGGCCACTGCGGGGTCGATCTCGTCTCGCGACAGTCCGAGCGGCTTCGCAAAGGCAATGTGGAGTGCAACCTCGTGCAGCTTTCCTGCATCGACACCCGAACCTTCGACGATCACGCCGTTCACGCCCCGACCGTCCTGCTTATGCAAGTACGTGTCGAGGAGATTTCCCTCGCCGGCTTCAACCCGAGCAACGGTGCCGAGTTCGATGTTTTCCTTCTTCGTGATCTGCAACTCTTCGATTGCGGCTTGATGGTTGGAAACTGCGTCCGCACCATTTGCAAGAACATCAACAGCAATAGCATCGAGCACTGCGATGAACTCTTCAGACTTCGCTGCGAAGTCTGTCTCGCTCTTCAGATGCACGAGCGCTGCAGCGCCATCACTCGTCGCAAGCGCAACACCGCCATCGGCGTTGTCACGATCGGTACGCGTTGCAGCCTTCGCAAGACCCTTCTCGCGAAGGACCTTCCGTGCCTCTTCGGCATCGCCATTCGCTTCGGTCAACGCCTTCTTTGCATCCATCATCCCAGCGCCGGTTGCGTCGCGAAGGGCCTTGATGTCTTGGACTGTGAAATCAGCCATGATTCTCCTGTGCTTACCACACCGCTCGGACTCGCCGGGCCGGTGGCCATGATGTATTCGGGTTATTCACACCACACCGCTCGGACTCGCCGGGCCGGTGGCCATGATGTATTCGGGTAGTTCACACCACACCGCTCGGACTCGCCGGGCCGGTGGCCATGATGTATTCGGGTTATCGACGAAACTGCTCGCTGGCAGCTCGTTTACTTGCCAGCCTCGGTATAACCAGCTGCGGTTGCAGCCTCGGGTGTGCTGAACCAAATCTCGGCGACGGTCTGCTCATACCAACGGCCATCTGGCTGATGGAACTTCATCGAGTCAGCATTGCCTTTGATCGGAAAGCCCTCTGGCATAGCGTCGCCATCGATTGGAGCGTGTGCGCCATCGGGAAGATCTCCGGCAGGAGCAGCAGCTTCCTCAGCAGGAGCAGCAGCTTCCTCAGCAGGAGCAGCAGCTTCCTCAGCAGGAGCAGCAGCTTCCTCAGCAGGAGCAGCGGCCTTCTCAGCAGCGGCGATGTCGGCCGCGTCCTTCTCAGCCGCAATTCGCGCTTCGCGCTCGGCTGCAGCCGCAGTCGCAGCGGCGCGTGCCTCGGCTTGTGCTTGATCGTGTGCAGCCTGCTCTTCGGCGGACCGCTCGGCTGGCTTTGCCTCAACCTCTTGAGGAACACCTGCCATCTCGGCCTTCTTCGAACGGATGAAATGACCTTCGAGGACAGCATCGGAGATCACACGGCACATCAGATCGCCGCTCCGAATTGCATCGTCGTTGCCAGGAATGACGTAGTCGACAAGGTCGGGGTCACAGTTGGTGTCGACGACCGCAACGAGTGGAAGGCCAAGCTTGTTCGCTTCGGTCACCGCGGTGTTCTCGAGCTTGGTGTCCAAAACGAACACGGCGTTTGGTGCCTTGGTGAGGCCGCGAATACCGCCGAGGTTTCGCTCGAGCTTGGTGAGTTCACGCTGGATCATCAGCGCTTCCTTCTTTGGCATGGCATCGAACTCGCCCGACTCGCGCATGCGCTCGTATTCCTTCATCTTGTCGACGCGCTTTTGAATCGTCTGGAAGTTGGTGAGCATGCCGCCGAGCCAACGCTGATTCACATAGGGCATGCCGCACTTGTCGGCGTACTCCTGAATCGAATCTTGGGCCTGGCGCTTCGTCCCGACAAAGAGGATCGTTCCGCCGTTCGCCGTGAGGTCGCGCACGTAGGTGTAGGCATCTTCGATCCGGCTCAACGTCTGGTTGAGGTCGATGATGTAGATGCCATTGCGCTCGCCGTGGATGAACCGCTTCATCTTTGGGTTCCAACGGCGGGTCTGGTGTCCGAAGTGGACGCCAGCGTCGAGCAACTGCTTCATGGTGATCACTGCCATGGTGATTCCTTCCCTGCGGTTTCGATGGAATGCGCCCTGACGCCGAAGCGACCGCAGATGGGAGCATTGAATTCTCTCGGCGACTACGAGGCTGTAGCCGGTGGGCAGACTTTGCCCGTAACAACGCTAGCGCCAGATCCGGGTGGTGAACACATGAAAACTCGGTTTCTTCTCACTCATTTCGGCGCCGGGACGAGGCGAACAACGACGGCAAACTCAGCGAAGAGCAGCTCGGGATCGAAGTAGTCGCCATCTTGACGGGCGCTGAAGTGCAGCGTTGTCCCAGAATCGCCAAGCCGTTGGCCTTGCTCGACCGTCTCTCCCCGACCGACCCGTATCTCGGAGAGGAATCCAACGGTGGTGACCAGGCCGCCCCCGTGATCGATCGTCACGAACAAGTTCCCGGCAACGCTGCCCGCAAAGGCCACCGTTCCATGCGATGACGCGACGACCGGCTGGCCAACATTGGTGCCATATTCGATGCCGCGGTTGCCTGGCCCAAAGGCGTGCTCGGGTTCACGAAACGGGTCGACGACCAACGCATCTACCGGTCGACGATGCACGACGTTTGCCGTCTCATCAACTACCTGAAGTTCGGCACTCGCCATCTGTCGAGCGACACTGCGAACCTCAACAGCGGGACTCGTACCCTCTGACCCAGCCAAACTCAGCGTCGCCGCGCAGAGAACTCCAACAGTCCTGACCACCAAAGATTGCACAACCAGTAACCCATCACATCAGATGATTGGGGGAAGTGGTCTCGTGCAGCTGGCGCTCGCGTATCTCTACGATCCCAGCCTTATGTCACCGGTGCCAAACCACAGGGTCGCACGACGTTTCGTTCGTGACTACTCGGCCGACGTGGGAGGGCCGTTCTCGATGATGTCGAGCGCAGCGAGTCGAGCGTCCTGCCAGATTTCTTCGGAGGTTTCGTCGCCAAGTAGGTCGAATTGTGACAAGCCTGAGGCGAAGATCAGGTCGATTTCTCGCTGGCCCGGCACCGTTGGTTGGGACTGAAGCGCCTCAACCGATTCGGAATAGATCTCGCCAACGCGTTGTCCTCCGAAGAAGTCGTCGACCCAACCGGTGATTTCATCGGTCTCGTAGAGCTCGGGAGTGGAGGGGAAGTTCGAGTTCTCGATGAACAGCTTTCGTTGCGTATCGACACTGGTCATGAACGTGATGAATTGCGCAGCTTCCCCTTCGTTGTCACCGGCGGGAGCGGTCAGCTGTGAACCGCCCCAGTTTCCGCCGACTCCTGGAACTGGAACGAGCGACCACAGATTTTCCGAGCCAGGCGCGTTCGCCTCGATAACTCCTCGCATCCACGATGGCGCCGCGATCGTTGCAAACGAGCTGTTTGCGAATCCGTCGTTCCACTCAGCAGAGAATTGCGGGAGTCCGGCACTGAAGTCGCGTTCGACCGCCTCAATGACAAAGTCCCACGTCTCAGCGACCGATGTATCGATAACGACCTGGCCCTCGCCATCAACATAGGCGTTCGCCTTTTGTCCGAGGTGCGCGCGATACAACGTGTCTACGCCATCGACGAAACTCGTGCCGGTATTGGCGGCCACGTACTCGGTTCCGAGTTCAAGAAATCCGTCCCACGTACTCACCCGTTCAGCGACCGTCTCTCGGTCAAAGGGCAGTCCAGCCGCTTCGAAGAGGTCGGTACGGTACGCAAGTGCAAGGCCACCAGTATCGGTAGGCAACCCAATCACTCGGCCCTCGGCGTCGACCCCTTCGTCCCAACGCCACTGCAAATACGAGCTCTCAAGATCGAGTGCGCCGAAGCCGGCGAGATCCACAAACTGTCCGGAGTGCGCGAGAAAGTCGGGCAAATAGGTTCGTTCGATCGCTGCGACGTCAGGCAAGGTTCCATCGTCGATGAGCGCATTCAGTAGGCCGTTGTGATGCTGGTCGAAGCTACTGTTGGCAACTTCGATGCGAATTCCAGGATGCGTCGCCTCGAACTCGTCGATGAGCGACTCTGCAATAACGCCGTCCCAGGCCCAGACCGAAAGAACGATCGGCTCGTCAGAGAAGGCGACTGCAGACGGGATGTTGGATTGGGAACAACTTGCCGCAATGACCGCGAAGACTCCGAGCAACATGGTTACTACCCAACTGTTGGATCGATTCACCACACGCCCTTACTACGCTGCCTGAGCTTCCCCCGCTTCGTCCTGTACTTTCGACGATTCGGCAAGGATCTTGAGTAGTTGTTCGGTCGTTCGCGTCGGGCGAGCGAGACCGAAGCCTTGAACAAAGTCGCAGCCAAGACCCTCGAGCGCTTCGATTTGAGCCTCGGTTTCGGCGCCCTCGGCCACGGTCGTCATTCCGAGTCCGCGAGCGAGCATCACGATCGCTCCGATCAAACGCGATGATTGCCCATCGTCATCATCGAGTCCTGAAATAAACGAACGATCGACCTTGAGAACATCGAGCGGCAAGTCCTTGATATACGACAGCGAGGAGTAGCCCGTGCCGAAGTCATCGAGAAAGATATAAACGCCAAGATCGCGAAGCGCCGTGAGGTTTGCGTGGACGATCTCAGCGTCCTCCACAACAGAGGTCTCGGTAATCTCAACGGCCAACAGCGATGGATCGACGTCGAATTCGACACACGCCCCGCGTATCGACGAGACGAGTTCGGGCCGGCTCGCGTGTCGAGCACTGATGTTGACCGCAACGTGGATGCCTGCGAGTGGTGTGTTCTTCCATTCGTGAAGCTGGCGACAGACCTGGCGAATGACCCAACGATCGAGCTCAATGATGAGATCAGACTCTTCGGCGATTGGTATGAACTCACCGGGTGAACGCATTTCCCCGTTGGGTTGGGGCCATCGATTCAACGCTTCGAGCCCAACCATGGCTCGGGTCCTAAGGTCAAAGACGGGTTGAAACCACGTCTCGAGCTCGTCGGCTGAAATGGCGGAGAGCAGTTCGGCCTCGATCTTTGCCCTTCGGTCGAGCAGGTCAACGAACTCGCCGTCGTGATGCACTACCTGATCGCCACCACGACCTTTCCCGTGGCGAGCAGCGAGCGAAGCATCGTTGAGGACACCGTCGATTTCGTTGCCTTCAGCAATGCCGACCGTGGCGCTCACTCGCCACGGACTACCCCCGACAACAACCGGTTCGCGAACCGCCTCGATGATCGTGTCCACCGCAGCCTCGAGTTTTTCAAAGGCGTGTGACGGAACAAGGACCGCAAACTCGTCACTCCAAAGTCGGGCGGCCAATCCATCTTCGGGCGTTGCCGAATCGATCCGTTGGCCGAGAACCTTGAGGACTTCATCTCCGGTGCTCCGGCCTGCCGTATCGTTGACTCCCTTAAAGTGGTCGAAGGCAACGACCGCAACAGCGATTGGCTCCACTTGTTGCATTTCTTCGGCTCGGCGCACAAAGTGTCGGAGCGAGGCAAGCTCGGTCACGGGGTCGTGCGAGAGCTCGTGTTCGAGCCGCATCGTGGTTTCTCGCCATCGCCCTACGGTGCCTTCAAGGTTCCGTCCGAGGTTCCCGGGAAGGCGGCGATCGAGCGCCGGATCGTCCATGTCGCCGCGGGTGATAGCGCTTGCCTGGGACTCGATTGCTTGGACGGTGTCGGCCACACCATCGAATGCGTCGACGAGCGCTTGAACTTCCAACGGTGCCGATCCGGTCAGCGACGATTTCACTGCGAGGTCGCCATTCGAAATTCTCCGGGCGCGTTCGGCCGCATCGTCAAGTGGTTCGGCGATCCACTTCGTTGCCTTCGCCATGACAAAGACGGCGATGCTCATCCCGAACCCAAAGAGAATGATGGTCCATAGAAGCGATTGCGTCGCAGCCCGTTCAACCTGCGCTGTGCCCGCGATCACGTCGTCGATAGCTTCCTCGGTAACCGAGATGAGTAGATCTGAACTCAGTGCAAGTTCTTGCCGCACGCCGAGGACCGAGTCCGCGTCAGCAACGTCTGCGTCAGCCGGTGTTGGGGCCGCTTCGACGAGCTGATCGATCTGCTCTGTTGCAGCCACGACAGTGGCATACATTTCGGTCCACGCCTCCGACTCGGTTGATCGAGAGTCTTCAGCGAGGGCGAGTGATCGAAGCACCGATTCGTTGGCTTCGCCGAGAACATCCCACGAAATGGGCCGCTGAGATACGAAGAGACGCTCGGCGGCAAGTGTCAATTCACGACGAAGCCGGGCAATGTCGGCATCGAGGGTGACGACCGAACGACGTACGTCTTCAGCTCTGAGAACGTCTGCATTGAGCGACCCTGAACTCTGGAGGCGATCGAAGCCAAAGCTGAGTTCCCACTCGCGAATTGCGGTCTCATAGAAGAGGTCGAGTTCGGCGGGGAAGATTCTGCTCTCTTCGACTCGGGCGAGCGCCTGTTTTCGGCCTTCGAAGGGAGCCATGCTCAGCGAGGTGTTTTCGATAAGTTCGCCGGTGTTGCCGATCGCAGCGTCGAGTCGTTGCTCGGTATCGACGAGAACAGAGTTTGCAAACTCTTCGAACGCTTGGGACGACGCGGTGTCGAAATCGTTCGAGGTTATTGCGGTTAAGTCAATCGCAGTTAACCACTCAACTCGAAGGGCGTTGGTGATCTCTGCCCCTTCGACGAAGTTCTCTGCGGTATTCGCAGAACGGCGAGCCTGAAGCAGCGTGTTGGCATCCTCAACCGCTCCGAGCACTGCGAGGGGCAAGACCGCAATGACAGGCACGAGCGCCACGAAGAGCAGACGTCGCCGTATCGAACCTCCCGAAAGTCTCACGATCGTAATTCACCCCTGTGTCTACGACTGACCTGCCCATCGCCGCGCCGACTAGCGGCAGCGCCCCACCTTCAGTTACTCGTAGTCTTCGGCACAAAAGAAGTCGACCGTGAGACCTAATTCGTAGGTAGATCAGACCCCAAGGCACGGCAAAAAGCCGGTGAGGACTCCCTATGCGGGGCTGTATTCGCTTGCGGCGAGGCGAGAGCGAAGACGGAGTACCGACTTGGTGTGGATCTGACATACGCGGCTCTCGGTTACGCCGAGGACGTTGCCAATATCGGCGAGGGTGAGACCCTCGTAGTAGTAGAGCGTCAGGACGATCTTTTCGCGTTCGGTCATGTTATTGATCGACTCGGCCAAGAGCTGTCGCATCTCCTCAACTTCAAACGAGCCGACGGGACCGTTGGACGCATCCGGGATCGTGTCGCCGAGAGTCATCGAGTCGCCTCGTTCACCGCCCGAGAGCATTTCGTCGAGCGCCACAACGCCGACGAACGAGATCTTTGCAAGCATGCCGTCGAGCTCTTGGGTGCTGATGTCGAGTGCGCTTGCCAGCTCTTCATCGGTTGGCGCCCGGCCAAGCTTCGCTTCGAGTTTCGTGTTCGCTTGCTCGATGCGCTTTGCCTTTGTTCGGACCGAACGAGGAACCCAGTCCATCGAACGGAGCTCATCGAGCATCGCGCCCTTGATTCGCGAAATGGCATACGTTTCGAACTTGTACCCACGGCTCGGATCGAACTTGTCGATCGCATCGATGAGGCCGAAAATCCCGTAGCTCACGAGGTCCGCTTGCTCAACGTTTTGGGGCAGACCAGCAGCGACGCGACTTCCGACGTACTTGACGAGCGGCGAGTAATGCACGATCAGTTGATCGCGTACCTCTCGGGTCGGCTGCTTGGTGTAACGAGCCCAAAGCGAGTCGGCTCGTGCCTTTTCTTGTTCATCCACGTTTGTTACCTCAAGGCCCTACGTACTATGCCCGCGGATGACTCGACCGATGTACCCGCTGCAAGCGTTCTTTGCTCACGTGCGTGTAAATCTGAGTGGTCGAGAGATCTGAGTGGCCCAATAACTCCTGCACGGTTCGTAGATCGGCACCGCCGTCCAAAAGATGAGTCGCAAACGTATGTCTTAGGGCATGTGGGTAGGTCGGTTTCGATGCCCTGCGGTCGATCATTCGCCGCACGTCGCGTGGGCCCAGGCGATTACCTCGTTGATTTTTGAACAGTGGGCGGGGCTTGCCCTTCCCGGTTCCCACATCGAGCAATTCATCACTCTCTGTCAAAGAAATTTGTTTCAAATGCGCGTTGAGTGCGTCCTTTGCGGGTTCGCTCAACGGAACGATCCGTTCCTTTTCACCCTTTCCCCACACCCGAATCACACCGAGCGAGAGGTCTGCACTCTCGGTGTGGAGGTCACAAACCTCGCTTACCCGCAGGCCCGACCCGTAAAGCAGTTCGAGCACACAATCATCTTGGATTCGCCGCGGCGAATCATCGTCCTTTTGGACCCGCGGGCTTGGGTCATCGCCGAGCAGTTCGGCGAGGTCCTTGTCAGAAAGCACGTTCGGTAGCCGCGAGGCTGCGGGAGGGCTCGAGATGCCTACCGTTGGGTCGTCCTCGATGTGTCCTTCGAGGCGGGCCCACGCAAAAAATCTTCGCAGCGAGCTCATCTTTCGTGCGATGGTCCGACGGGCATATCCCGAGGTGTTCAAGTGCGCAAGGTAGCGGCGCACGACTCGTCGATCGATCGACGTGATCTCGTTCCCAACCACCGTTGCCGACCACTCGGAGAACGCGACCAAATCTCGTTCGTACACCGCTCGTGTCGAGGACTGAACCCCTGTTACGGAGTTCGCAAAATTGAGAACGAGCGGTCGCACCTCACCCAGAGTAGTAGCCGGGACCAGCTGACGAGCGGAACGTCGAAGCAGACCTATCGCAGGCGCTCGATCCATGGTCCGGCTCGGCCGACGAGCCCGTCGCCGACGAGTCGCTCGACCTCCATGGCGACTTGGCTTGGACTGAGCGAGACCCTCGTACATAGCTCGTCGAACAGCTGCGGGTTCCAACCGAGCGCGTCAAGCACGACAGACGCCAAGTCTTCGGGCGTAGCGGTTTGGTCCAGTTGTTTCGGTCGATGGTGATGGATCATTTCGAAGATGTCTTCAACCGAAAGAACCGGCACGGCGCCGTCAGCGATGAGCTGGTTGGTGCCAACAGATGCATTCGAGGTGATCGCGCCGGGAACAGCGCCGACCGGAATGTCGCGTGCTTGGGCTTCGTCGACGGTGGAAAGCGAGCCTCCAGCGCCGTGAGACTCGATGACGATGACCGCATCGGAAAGCCCCGCGATGATCCGATTGCGCGCGGGAAAGCGCCACTTCTGCGGGCCGATTCCAGGAGCGGTCTCGCTAAGGAGCGTGCCCCGTTCGGCCACATCAGCCCAAAGCTTGGTGTTTCGCCGTGGGTAGATGACGTCGAGTCCGCTTCCGACAACCCCGATTGGCGGCGCCGACGATTTCAATCCGACGCTGAGCGCGCCTTGATGGGCGGCAGCGTCGATGCCGAGCGCGAGGCCCGACACCACCGAGACCCCGGCCTCGGCGAGAGCAGCACCGAACTCGAATGCACATCGCTTTCCATAGGAGGTGCAGTTGCGCGTGCCAACTATGCCAACCGTTGGTTGGTCGCCCGCCTCGATGCCCAGACCAAAGAGCATGCTCGGCGGTTCGATGTCGGCGCGTAGCCGTTTCGGGAACTTCGAGTCACCTGAGGTAGAGACCCATATCCCCAGTCCTTGTGCCCGCTTCCACTCGTCTTCGACCGACAACGCTCTCGCAGCGGCTCGCCACTTCGTGACCTGATCAGAAGAGACACCAACCTCTGGAACCGCGCCTGAGCCCAGCAGCGCCGTCCACGCTGATCTGGGTGTTCCTTCTTCGCAGAGCGCCGCCAGCCTCTTTGGTCCCATCCCCGGAAGCGTGAGCAGCGCCAACAGGAATGCTTCGTCGGGGACTTCCCCACTGTTCAATTCGGCCGCGTTCATTGTCCGAAACCAAACGGGTCGACGCGCAATGACATGGCGAGACAGAGTTGCTCGACCGTGACTTCGTCTCCGCCGCCTTCGAGGTCGGCGATGGTGCGCGACACGCAGCGCACTCGACCAACGCCGCGGGCCGACAAGCGGCCTTGACTCAACGCGGTCTCGAGAATGGACCGTGCGCTGTCGGTGAGCGGAACGATCGAATCGAGATCGAGAGGCTTGATCATGGCGTTGATGTGGCCGCTGCGAGCGATCGCTCGGCTGCGGGCCTCGGCAACGCGTTCGGCGACCTCGGCGCTCGTCTCGCCGAACGGTTCGGCAAACAGCTCCGATGCGATCGGGCGTTGCACCCCAATTCGAAGATCGAACCGATCGAGCAGTGGCCCCGAAACCCGCCGGTGATAGCGGGCCCGTGCCGCATCACTACACCGGCACGCTCCTGGAGCACCCGATTCGCCGCACGGACATGGGTTCATCGACGCAACGAGCTGCACGCTCGCTGGATACTTCGCTGTGCTGTGTGCTCTCGTGACCCGTACAACGCGCTCTTCGAGCGGTTGGCGTAGGCCGTCGAGCGCAGATGGTGTGAACTCGCCCAACTCGTCGAGGAAGAGCACGCCGCGATGTGCCAGCGAGATCTCGCCTGGCCGCATCGACGCTGCACCGCCACCGATAAGCGACACAGCAGAGGCGCTGTGATGGGGTGCCCGAAATGGCGGGTCGATGAGCGGCACCTTCGCTGCGGTCAACTCGCCCGCAGCCGAGTGAATGCGAGTTACTTCGAGCGCTTCGGATTCGGTCAAGTCCGGAAGCAGCGCCGGCAAACGGCGGGCGAGCATCGTCTTCCCAGCACCCGGTGGCCCCACCATGAGCAGGTGATGACCACCTGCAGCGCTGATCGCCAGCGCAAGCTTTGCGAGTTTCTGTCCGCGGATGTCTTGCAGCTCCGGGCGGATACGCCGAACCGTCGAGGGCATGACCTCAGGTGGGTCCGGCCAAGCTTGTTTGCCCGAAAGACAGTCGATGACTTCGGCCAGTGTCGTCACGGGAAAGACCGACCGGTCGAGCAAGGTCATCTCCAAGCCGTTGTCGTGGGGCGCAACGACACTTGGGGTCTTGATCGCATCACCCATTGGGAGAGCACCACGGATCGGGCGGACGGTGCCGTCGAGACCGAGCTCGCCCAAGAAACCAAATTCGTCGAGTAGCGATCGATCGATCGTGTCGATCGCCCCAAGGATGCCAACCGCAATCGCGAGGTCGAGGCTCGGTCCGGTCTTCTTCAGGTCACTCGGCGCCAGATTGACGGTAATTCTTCGTTGCGGCCAGTCGTGGCCGCTCGACATGAGCGCTGCGCGAACTCGATCTCGCGCTTCTCGACATGAAGCATCGGGCAGACCAACGATGGTGAACCCCGGGAGACCACTCCCCACGTGGACTTCAACGTCGACAGGATGGCCACGGACACCGTTTACGGTGGCCGAACGGACGATTGCGAGCATGACAAAACTCCAAAGCAGAACATCTTCGGAGCGACTTTCAGGCAGCCAGCTCGAGCCGTGACTTCAACTTACCCAAGCGGTGTGACAGCCAATACCAACGCCTTCGACGAGCCGGCTCTAGCTCGGGGGCTCGAGAATGTCTCGAGTGAAACGTACGACCGCGTCGATGTCAGAGCCGCTAAGGGTGGCCCCGAACGCTGGCATCTGCCCGGTAGGACCCCGACGACCGTTCACGACGACCTCTCGCTGCTCTTCGTCGGTAAGGCGACTTTCTACATCTTGGATGTTCGCACCGATGCCACCACCACCGGTCTGGCCGTGGCACTGCGCGCAACGCTGTTGGTACACGGCAAGGCCAGCGAAGAGTTCCTGGTCAGCATTGTCGGGCAGGACGATTCCATTGCCTCCACACCCCACTGCAATGAAAGCCGCAACGAGCAAAGTCGAGAGTGTGCGTCGAGCCACCTCTAGAGCATACTGAACCCTATGGGAATGGACCCGACGCGACAGCACAAGAAGTCGCCCTTTGACTACGTGTTTGTTATCGGCGCGATCCTCGCCGGAATCGCGCTCGTTGCCTGGGCGCTGCTGGGTTAGCGCAACTACCTAGGGCGGGCTCCTAGAAGGCACCTTCGAGCACCTCGACCGACGTTCCGGTCACGGCAACCACGTCGAAGCGAAGTTCGTCCCGTCGACGGCGATGTTCGCTCAACCACGCCAACGCCAACCGCCGAACGCGGGCTTGCTTGTCGGCGTTGACCGCCTCCGCTGGGCTTCCCCAACGACGAGACGAGCGTGTCTTCACCTCGACGAACGCCACCGTGCCACGACGAGCAACGACGAGGTCGAGTTCACCACGCCCGCTACGCCAATTGCGATCGAGCACGATCCACCCGCGCCGCTCGTACCAACGCGCTGCTAACTCTTCGCCCTGCCGCCCAAGTTCTTTCCGTGCATTCGTCATGGTCAAGACACTACGGAGTGGGTCTGACACCGTCGTTCCTCGCTCCTGGCGGAGCATGCGCAACAGTCGGATATCTACCTAGAAATGCAAAACGAGAGAAGCCGTCCGAGGAGGGGTTCGGACGGCTTCATAATCTGCAAAACGCAGGTCGTATTTATTGTCTAGCGCATGCCGAACAATTCCCCGATGACCGGGTTCCTTTGATTTCCAAAAGTTCACCTCAAGCGCGTTGTAAGTAGTTGCAACCGAAGCAAAACCCAAACAGCCCGGGGCCGAAGCTCCGGGCTGTTCGTTCTCATGTCAGCTAGCTAGGTGTTAGCCGGTGATCGAGAGTTCAGGTGCTGCCGTAGCCGGAGCTGCAGCAGGCTCTGCAGCGGGGGCTGGAGCCGGAGCTGCCGCTTCAACGGTGCAGACGGTCGCGGTTCCCGATGGGAAGCCTGGACCTGCGCCCAGTTGAATTGCGGTCTCAACCTCAGCGCCATCAACGCTTGCGGCCAAAGGCTTGAACGCAAACGGAGCTGGGCTGTCATCATCTTCAGGCTCGATCGACAGAACGATAGTTCCACCATCGGTGAGGTTGGTTGGGAACGTGAGTCCGGCAGGAGCGTTGACGATGAAGTCTTCGCCAGGGAATGGAGGGTTCGCGTCAGGTCCGGAGAAGCCTCCGAAATCATCTGGCATGGTGGCGTCGGTGAAACGACCGGTGCTCACTGGCGTGCCATCGATGACTGCCCAACCTTCATACACCCATCCTGCTGGAAGGGTTGGCAGGTCAAGACCTGCGACTGGACCAGCGGAGGTGACTTCGATGAACCAAACACCGGAGTAATCGTCGGTGGTATCAGCCGCCGTGGTTGGGGTTGCGATGATGAACTGGCCAGCGGCGGTTGAGAAGTCATTTCCAAGGGCTGCTGGGTGCGCATGGGTGAGCTCTGCAACACAGTCGGTGATTGCTCCACCGAGTGGCTTCGCAGCAGCCGGTGCGGGATCGTCGCCAACCGCTGGTTCGATGGTGAGCACGAAATCACTTGCCGAATCGAGGTCGGCTTGGGTTGCGAGGTTGTCGCCAACGTAGGTGCGAGCTCCATCGTTCTCCGAGATGGTGAAGCGGCCGGTGCTGACAGGTGTTCCGTCTACTACGACCCACCCTTCGTAAACAAAGTCAGGGCCGAGTGGTTCGAGTCCAGAGAATGCGAGATCGATTGGGAACCCTGCAACTGGATCGTCGGCCTGGAACGCGAGTGCGACTGCATCGGTCGGCTCGACAGCTGCGGGAGCCGCTTGGGTTTCAACGGCTGCTCCGGTTTCGGCACTCGATGGTTCAGCTGGTGCTGAGTTCGAGGCCGGGCTTGCGGTGCCGCACGCTGCAGCTACCAAGCCGGTCGATAGCAGCAATGCTGCCATCTTGGTTCGTGAACTTTGCTTCTTCGACAGATGCATCTTGTAGGTATCCCTTCATTTGGCGCTCTGCGCGCACTTGTTGGGCGCGATGGCCAACTAAGGGTCTTTCGACCTATAACGGGGATCCATTGAGGGAGTTCACAGGTTATTTACATCTCTTTCGCGGCACCGGAAACAACGTCGCGTGGTGCTTAACGAGGAGCTACCAATCGTTGTGATGCGGCTCGCTGAAAACGACAAAGACCGCCCGGCGTACCGAGCGGCCCGTCGATTAAGTGCCTTAGAAGTTGCGCTTCTCTTTGACCTTGGCGGCCTTACCGACGCGATCGCGGAGGTAGTAAAGCTTTGCACGGCGTACATCGCCCTGGGTAACAAACTCGACCTTGGACATGATTGGCGAGTGCAGCGGGAAGGTTCGCTCTACACCCACACCAAAGCTGAGCTTGCGCACGGTGAACGACTCGTTGATTCCAGCGCCGCGGCGAGCAATGACGACGCCTTCGAATACCTGAACACGTTCTTTGTTGCCCTCAACGACGCGCACGTGCACCTTGACGGTGTCTCCAGCTTGGAACTCGGGGATATCGTCCCGGAGGCTTTTCTTGTCGACGTGATCGAGAATGTTCATCAGCGTTGCTCCTGCGTTGAATGGCCGACGGGCCAGCGGTCAATCCTAGACGGCAACGGCAGGCTCTCCAACTTGTTCACCCTCTCCAATAGCGCTTGGGGCGCCGAGTAAGAAAGGTTCAAGAGACCCCAACGATCAACCGATTACGTGGAGGACTACAAGAAGGCGGGACCCTCGTGCCAAAGCATTTGCCATTGATAACTTCGACTCTGTTCGGGGCGGTGCTACTCGCAAGCTGTGGAAGCACCGACACCACGGTCGCTTCAGACTCGACGACCAATGTCGAAGTCGAACAGCTTCTCGATGACGCCGGACTGGCTCAGAACGAAGAGCCATCGGCTACGACAACGTCGACGCCTACGACCTCAACCTCAACCAGCGCGCCAGCAACAACATCGACCTCAACGACAGGTGCACCAACAACGAGCACGTCAGAAGCCTCCACATCGACAACGACTGCATCAACAACGACTGCATCAACAACCAGCACGTCGACGACTACGGATGCGCCAGCGACAACTTCATCCTCAACATCGACCTCGACCTCGACTACAAGCACAACAACAACTCAGGCACCTACAACGACCACACAAGCACCTACGACAACGTCCACGACCACCACAACGTCGACCACAACCACCACGGCGGCCCCAACGACCACCACAATCCTCACCGGCGATCCGAGCATCCTCGTCGAGGTTCGCTACCCCGATGGCAGCCTCGTCACCGACCGTGAGGTGTGCACCTCGCTCTACATCGGCCCGATCTTTGCACCGAACGGAATCATCGGCGGAGAAGTTGGACCGAACGTCACCTACCCTGCCGAGAGTGGCCGACAGTACTTTGTTACCGCTGGAGGAGGGTGCCTGAACATCTCGGATGGAACAAACACGCTACAGACCTCCAGCTGGCACACCGGGCAACCGCTGTCTGCACCTGCCCCGGTAGAGCCGATCACCGTTGGCGATGGACCAACACCGGTCACGATCACCGTCGGTGCGGGTCAACTTTCCGGAACCGTTTCAGTCCCAGCCCCTGCTGCGCCCTCATCCTGTCGAGTCTCGATCATTGGAAACAGCTCAATCTCAGGTGATCTCGTCGCCGAGACTGCGCCTATCGAAGCTGATGGTTCGTGGGCGCGGTGGGTGCCGGCCGGAGACTACACCGTCGAAACATCGTGTTTTGCCCGGTCGGCCTTTGAAGTGTGGCCAAACAAAGCCACGATTGCCGACGGCACACGCATCTCGGTGTCCAACGGCGAGATGAAGACGGGTATCAACTTCGATATGTCCGACCGCTGGAACGAGTCGACGGGCGCCCCCCAAATCATCCAGTTCGCATCCAGCGATGATCGCAACACCCCAAAGTGTGTCGAGGCATATGCGGCTAATGGCGATCTCGTTCGTCGCAGCGTCGGGAACGGAGTGGGGATTGCCGACAACGGCGAGTACCGAGTGCGAGTCGCCGACTGCTTCGGCTACGGATTCGGCGTCCAGTGGTTCCCCGCAGGTGCCACACGGAACTCGGGCCCAACGATCACCATCGATGGTTCGGTATTCGAGTTCTATCACCCCGCTGCACCACTCGGTTGAGCCATAAGAGGCGGCGACGATCGGCCTAGATCGAAGCGCTGACTTCGATCTCCTCAGGAGCGGTCTTGTAAATATCGCGCATGGTGCGCACAATCCCCGACGAAACATCGTCTGGGTTCACCGGTGTCGACCAGTCCCATTGGAACGTACCCCAGTTCTCCGATGCGACCGAGAAGCCAACGGCGATCACCGCACGTTCATCGCGCACCGTCAAGCGGCTCTCGCCGTCGAGGCTGTCGTTTCCTGCGGCGATCAGGCGAAGCTCTCCTGTATCGGTGACGGCTGCGTCGATCCTCTTGCCCAATTGGGGAACCGAGATCTGCACGCTCTCGTTGTTGCCGTCGACGAGGTCGCCAATGCTTTCACTGATCGACGTCTTTACTTCGTCCCAAGATTGGGTTCCGGTTGCGAGGAGTAGCTCGGTAGTCATGGCCTCCAATCGGCAGGAGGAGGTAACTACTGAGTCTTTTGGCCTATACGCGAAACAGACGAGGCCTCAAGGCGTGTGGTTCTCGTCGAGCCACGCGAGGAGTTCTTCATCCTCTGCAGTGAGTCCGCCACGAGCTTCGATGAGGTCGGGGCGTCGCTCGATGGTGCGGCGCAGCGACATTGCATGGCGCCAGCGATCGACTGCACCGTGGTTTCCAGAAAGGAGCACCGGTGGCACCGCAGTTCCCTCGAACTCGGCGGGGCGGGTATAGTGCGGGTACTCGAGTAGGCCCGTAGCGAACGATTCGTCCTCGATCGAGTCGGCGTTTCCGAGCACGCCGGGAACGAGCCGCCCAACTGCTTCGACGATGACCGCAGCGGCAACTTCTCCCCCGGCGAGTACGTAGTCGCCAATAGACACTTCTTCGTCGACGAAGGTGTCGAGCACCCGTTGATCAATTCCCTCATATCGGCCGCACAAC
>CALHXU010000052.1 GCA_938040365.1 uncultured Acidimicrobiales bacterium | reverse complement strand
GTTCCATCGATGACTTGTGCGATGGTGTATCGGCCAGTACCCAGAGACGGAACGGCGTTGCGCGCCGGCGGCTCGGGCTCTGGCGGAACCGTGGTCGATGTTGTCGAGGTTGTTGTCGATGTGGTCGTGGTCGTGGTCGAGGTTGATGTCGAGGTGGTCGAGGGCGCAGTCGTTGATGGCACAGTCGTTGATGGCACAGTGGTCGAGGGCGCAGTCGTTGATGGCACAGTGGTCGATGGCGCAGTCGCTGATGGCACAGTCGCTGATGGTGTTTCGCTCGGTTCTTGTTCGGTCGTTTCGCTCGACTCGGCGACCTCACGTGCAGGGGTGTCTGCTTCTGCTTCTGCGATCTCTTCGGGTTGGGTGACGGCGGCGGTTTCGTTGACGTCATATCGGAAGGAGCCGTTGCAGCGCAACCATTCAGAAGACGACGCACCCGAATAGCAGCTGCCCGAAACCCACGTGCCGACAGCTCGCGTGTTTGGCGACTCGGATTCATACCGCACTCCGTCGATCTCGAGATGGTCCACGCGAAGATCACGGGGCCCGTCATCGTTAACGAAGTGGACTTCAGCGTCGCTGATTACGGTGTTTGCTGGGAGCGCAGCGGAGAGTGCGTGGTTTCCAGCAGGCAAGGTTTCATCGATGAGAGTTTCGCCATTGACGATCACCCTGATCTGTTCACCGCCGATTCGGGCCTCTGCTCGAACGGTCAGGTTCGACGATTCGGCGACGGTGGTTTGCTGGACCGTCGTGCTCGAAGGCACGTCGTAGCGAAAACTGCCCCTGCAGTGCAGAACCTCAGACACCGAGCCGCGTGCAACGCAGCCCGTCCCTCGAACGAAGGTGCCGGTGGATTCGGTTGCGGGCGATTCGGATTGCAGGATGGTGCCGCCGACGTCGACGTAGTCGACAATGAGGTCACGAACGATCCCGAGGTCGTTCACGAACGACACCTCGACCGTTTCGACCTCGATCACTTCTCCTGCGCTATAGACATAGTCGGCTGCTCGAGTGCTGACGGTCCACCGTTGCACTTGTTGTCCGTTGACCGTGAGGAGCATCTGTTCCTGGCCTGAAGTGCCGTGGGCTCGGACGATGATCTGGCTTGCTTGCGCGGCCGCAGCGGGGAGGGGGCTGGTGAGTAGCGCAGCGGTACCCAAGATGGCGGCGAGCACGAGGATCACTGAGGTGGCCATTAGGGGCGTCTGTCGAATACCTGGTGAGACTTTCGCAAAACGCGACATCCATCTCGCCTGAAGTGGTCGTGAAACTGCTGAGCGTGGCGTAGTCATGGCAAAGATGACAGTAAGGTTACGAAACGCCCTAGTCCACTTGGACTAGAAAGTTCTTAACAACTATTGGTGGGCAAAAAGACACCAAGAGTGGCAGGCACCATGTTTCGTGCCTTCGAATCGAGCCCGACGCAGCGATGAACGCTGTGCCACGCAGCGCCCAACGCTGTGCCACGCAGCGCCCAACGCTGTGCCACGCAGCGATAAACGCTGTGATGACATTTTGCTGAAACGCTTAACTCGACCACCGTCGCGGTCGAATGGTTACGAGGACGAAAGTTGTCCTCGTAAAGAAACAAAGAACGGAACAGAGGCGCTGGTAATGGCTACGGCAAAGGACCTCCAATCAGTACGCTCCCGAGTCGGAGTGCACTTTGACAAAAAGGGCAACATCCCAAATCAGTGCTTGCGCGCTGTTCTGTGCGTTTCGCTCACCGCGGCACACGAGGGGAAGGTAACCGAGATCAACGTCGAGGCCGATGGGAACGAGTTCATCGTGACCGACAACGGCCCGGGTCTCTCACTCACCGCACTTCCTGGCCGTCGACCTCCCGCCGAGGAGATCATGTCGCTCATTGGTGCCTGTGGCGAGCACAAACCGCACCCCCAATACGCCGAACTGCTATGTTCCATCAGCATTGCTGAAGTAGCAGCGATCTCGTCGACGTCGAGCCTCGCCACCATGATCGATGGTGTAGCTTGGGCGCAGAAATATAGCTTTGGCGAACCGAGTGGCGACTTCCGAGAAGTGAAGCGCAGCTCGCCAGGAAATCGATTCCGCTTCGAACTCGACAAGCGGTACATCGGCAGTTCGGACTTCGATTTTCCAGCGATCGACAAAGAGATCCGTGCCATTGGCCTCAAACTTGAGAACACCGAAATCTCATACTCAAACAAATAAGCTCCGACAAACAAGCTCCAGCAAATAGGCTCAAACAAATGTTGGCGTCGACCGATCCGAGCCCGGGCCACGAGCGCGGCGTCTTTGCGAACCGAACGCTGAATCTTCGTAGCGTGCCCGTCATTGGCTACGACATGGATTACACCCTCATCCACTACCACTCGTCTGAGTGGGAGGCAGCGGCGTTTTCCTACGCACGCGATGCGCTTTTAGATCGAGGGTTTCTCGTCGAAGGCTTCGCCTTTGAACCAGAGAAATTCACCGTCGGTCTCGCCTTTGATCTCGAACTTGGAAATGTGTTGAAGGCAACGCGCTTTGGTCGTGTAGTTCTCGCACAGCACGGGAACGACCTGTTGAGTTTCGACCAGCAACGAACGATTTATGGCACCACGATCGTCGAACTTTCGTCGCCGCGGTTTCGGTTCATGAATACGTTGTTCGAACTGAGTCGAGCAAGTCTGTTCACCCAACTCGTGGCGCTCCACGACACGACCTCGCTCGCAGGGGTCAACAACTATGGCGATCTCTATGATGCGGTCGACGATGCGCTGGCCCTCGCCCATAACGAAGGTGCACTGAAGGCCGAGATCGTGGCCGACAAGGAACGTTTCGTCGACCTCGACCCCGAGGTTGTGTCGACGCTAAAAGACCAGCGAACGGCAGGCAAGAAGCTCGTGCTCATCACGAACTCAGACTGGGCCTATACCTCTGAGATGATGCCCTACTGTTTCGACCGGTTCATCGACGGCGACGATACGTGGCGGAGCCTGTTCGATCTCGTCATCGTCTCGGCGAACAAGCCGGGGTTCTTCAGCCATTCGAACCCGATCTACCGTGTGGTCGACGAGAAACGCTCGCTGCTTTCACCCCACGAGGGTCCGCTCGAGCCAGGAAGCGTGTATTTCGGTGGCAATGCTCGCCTCGTCGAGGAATGGTTCGAACTCGACGGTGGTGAGGCGCTCTATGTCGGCGACCACCTCTTTGGCGACGTGCATGTGTCAAAGGACGTACTGCGGTGGCGAACCGCACTGATAGCCCGACCGCTCGAACCCGAAATTTCCGATGCGCTCGAGTTCGCTGACGATCAGCGGCGGCTGGAGTCATTGATGGCCGAGAAGATCGACGTCGACCGCACCCAAGCCCACCTCCGTCTTCGCCGAGCCAGCGGCGCGGGTGGACGCGAGGTCCACGCCGAGTACGGCAAGGTGACGGCTCAGGCCACTCGCCTCGACGAACAGATTGCTCCACTCGCCAAAGCAGCAGCAGAGCTCGGCAATCCAATCTGGGGTCCGCTGATGCGGGCGGGAAACGATAAGAGCCTCTTTGCTCGACAGGTCGAACGCTACGCGGACGTGTACACGTCGAGGGTTTCGAACTTCGGTCATGAAACGCCCTTTGCCTACTTGCGAGCAGCCAGGGGCTCGTTGCCGCACGACATCGCCAACGATTGACCAACACCCATAGGCTTCGAGGTGTGACTTCTCCGGTCAGTGCGTACGTCGATGTCTTAGTGATCGGCGCTGGGATCTCGGGGATCAGCGCGGCCTACTATCTGTCGACGAACTGTCCAGACCGAACGTTTGCGATCGTTGAACAACGCTCGAACCTCGGCGGTACGTGGGATCTCTTTCGATATCCGGGCGTACGAAGCGATAGCGACATGCACACCCTCGGGTTTCGGTTTGCCCCTTGGGTGCACGAACGAGCAATCGCAGATGGAGGCTCGATCCTCGAGTACCTCCACGAGACGGTCGACAAATTCGATATTCGACGAAAGATCCGCTTTGACCATCAGATCACCACCGCAGTTTGGTCGAGTGAAGAGCGCCAGTGGACGGTCACCGCGGTGACTCCAGCGGGAGCGATCGAACTTCGGTGCAACGTCTTGTTCGCGTGTGCTGGCTACTACAGCTACAGCGAGGGCCACACGCCCGAATTCGCCGGTCGTGATGACTTTGCTGGCCGGGTGATCCACCCACAGAAGTGGCCGAGCGACTTCGACCATTCCGGGCAGAACGTCGTGGTCATTGGGTCGGGTGCGACCGCGGTGACGCTCGTACCAGCGCTTGCTGAGCGCGCCAAGCACGTAACGATGCTGCAGCGGTCGGCCACCTTTGTCGTGAGCGCTCCCGACACCGATCCTTTTGCTCGACAAGTGCAGCAGCGACTGCCGATCCGGTTCGCCTATGGCATGATCCGTGCGCGCAACATTGCCCGAGACCAACTGGTCTACAAGGTGAGCAGGATTTGGCCGTCGGTGCTGCGCAATGAACTGCTCCGTCGGGTCCGCAAAGCAATAGGCAGCGAACTCACCGAGGAGCACTTCACTCCAACCTATGAGCCGTGGGATCAGCGCCTTTGCCTGATCCCCAACGGCGACTACTTCAACGCGATAAATGACCGAACGGCGTCGGTGGTGACCGCCGAGATCGACCGCTTTACCGACTCGGGAATTGCGCTTACGAACGGCGAACACCTCGACGCCGATGTCATCGTGACCGCGACGGGCCTCAGCCTCACGATGGTCGGCCAGATCGACGTTGTGGTCGACGGCGAACGGGTCGACTTTGGTGAGACGGTGACCTATCGGGGTATTGGGTACAGCGGGGTGCCAAACCTCTTTTCGACGTTTGGCTATGTCAACGCATCGTGGACGCTTCGGGCCGACATGGTGAGCCGGTATGTGTGTCGGGTGCTGAACGAAATGTCGAAGGTCGGCGCCAAGGTGTGCACCCCCGAACTTCGGCCCGAAGACATCACGGCGGAACGCTCAGCGTGGATCGATGACTTCAGCGCGGGCTACCTGACCCGCATGTTGCCCACGTTGCCAAAACAGCTGCCATCTGAGCCGTGGCGCAACCACCAGAGCTTCCTCGCCGATCAGAAGAGCCTGTTGTACTCATCGATCGACGATGGAGTGCTCCAATTCAAATAGGCAGTGTTGCGCTGCTTCGCAGTGTGTCGCTGCACTCTTCAAGTGCAGGTCCCCACTTCGGTAGAGCGCGTACCTAGAATCTGGCAGTGGCTCACGCATTGCAACAGTTGGTTATTGGCGATGATGCCGACTCATGGCGAGCGGCTGGATTCAGCGTTGACGGCAACCACCTGACGCTGGGCAAAGTCGTCGTCGAGTTCGCTGGGAGTAAAGGCCAGCGCGGCGTGTTGGGATGGAAGCTCGCTGGGGTGGAAGCGACGGTCGAGTCGATACCCACGATCACGGGCGAGAATTCGTTGCCGACAGAGGTGAAAGCGCGTCCATCGAACATAAACAAGATCTTTGCGATCGATCACGTGGTCGTCGAAAGCAAGAACGTCGACCGCACGGTGGCGGCGTTCGCCGAAGTTGGCATGGTCGAGCGTCGTTCGGCAACGATGATGACGCCCATGGGGGAGCGCCGACAAAGCTTCTTATGGGCGGGTCGGGTGATCATCGAAGTCATCGGACCACTGCAGCCCGAGCACGCAGATCTCGATGGCGAGGCATCGATCTGGGGCCTCGCCCTCGTCAGCAGCAACCTGCAGACGACGAGCCACGTACTCGACGCCCACCTGTCCGAGCCGAAAGACGCGGTCCAGCCCGGCCGGAAGATCGCAACGATGCGAACCAAAGAGCTGGACATTTCGGTGCCCATCGTCGTAATGAGCCCCCACACAGCTGAACTGGCCTAACAGCCAGCGAGAACTGGCCTAACAGCTAGCTGGAACGCATTGGCGAGCCGATGGCCTTCACCGACTGAATCGAAGGAAGCTCGTCAATCTTTGCAATGACGACCGGTGGGATCTCGACCGCGGTGGAGATCACGAGGAGGGCCATCCCCTGGGTGACGCCACCATCGACCGTCGCCTTTCCGAGATGCATGTCGTCGATGTTGATGCCGGCCTCGCCAAAGATTGTGCCCACCTGGCCGATCATTCCAGGCGTGTCGTCATTGACGACGATGAGCAGGTTGTCCGACGCCGGCAGATCGATACTGATCCCATCGATCGCCACGATTCGCGGCTCGCCGGTGGGGAGGTTGACCGTGCCGGCGATCGAGTGCTCGTCGTTGCTTATCTTGATGCCATTTATGAGGTTCGATGGTGTCTTGGTCGAGCGGCGCGCCGTTACTTCGATCCCGTGTTCTGCGGCGACCGCGTCTGCGTTCACAAAACTGACGGGGGCGTCGGTCTGTTCTGCTACAAGTCCCTTCACCGCTGCGAGCTTGAGCATCTCGCAATCGAGGCCACCGATCTCGCCTGCGAAGACGATCTCGACGTTGCTCACGTCTCGGTCGGCGAGGCGAGCGAACTGGCTTCCGAGCTGCTCGGCGAGGGGCAAGAACGGTTGCGCTTCGTCTTTGAGCGCAGCGGCGGCGACGTTGACAGCGAAGGGCACAAACTCGCCTTCGAGGGCAAGCCGAACCTGTTCAGCGGTGACTTCGCCAGCTCGGTCCTGGGCCTCTGACGTGCTCGCTCCGAGGTGTGGTGTGACCACTACGCCGGGAACGCCAAAGAGAGGAGAGTCGGTCTTAGGTTCGACGTCGAAGACGTCGATTGCGGCGCCGGCGATCGTGCCGTTCGTAATCGCCTCGGCGAGATCGGCCTCGTTTACGATGCCGCCGCGGGCCACATTGACTACCCGAAGGTTCGGCTTTGCGTCTTTGAGTGCAGCGGCGTTGATGAGGTTCATCGTCTCTGGGGTTCGCGCAATGTGGAGCGTGAGGAAGTCGCTCTCGGCGATCAGCTCGTCGAGGGGGACGAGTTCGACGCCGAGTTCGGTCGCCCGTTCGGGGGACACGAACGGGTCGTGTCCAATGAGGCGCATGCCAAATGCCTTGGCGCGCTGGGCGACCAGGCCGCCGATGTTGCCAAGCCCGACGATGCCGAGCGTCTTATCGAGCAGTTCGACGCCGCCCCACTGTGATCGCTCCCAGCGGCCATCGACGAGCGCCGAGTGGGCTTGTGGAACATTGCGCGCCGTGGCGAGCAGCATCGCCATCGTGTGTTCGGCCGCCGATACGGCATTTGAGGTCGGCGCGTTGGCGACCATGACGCCGCCTCGTGTCGCGGCCTCGGTATCGACGTTGTCGAGCCCAACGCCAGCGCGGCCAACGATCATCAGCTCGTCTGCCGCTGCGAGGATTTCATCGGTGATTTGGGTTGCCGAGCGGATGATGACGCCGTGAGCGCCCTTGATTGCATCCTTTAGCTGTTCGGGGGACAGGTCGAGTTGGACGTCGACTTCATGTCCTGCCTTACGCAGTAGTTCGAGGCCCCGCTCGGCGAGCTTTTCGGTGATCAATACTCGTGCCATCAGAGGACAATAGCGACCGACCCGCACGAGCTGAAACTTGATCGACGACGCAGTGGTCACATGTTTGATATATCTCGGCGGCTAGAGGGTGGTGTCGAGGATTGCGCTCTCTGAGACGACGAGGGAATCGGCGACAACTTCCTCCCGGCGAACGCCAAGGAGGAACAGAATTGCGTCGAGGTGGGGCGAGCTGAGCGAGGCGTCGGCAGCTTCACGTACGACCTGTTTCGCGCAGAATGCAACGCCGAGGCCGGCGGCGGCGAGCATGTCGAGGTCGTTTGCGCCATCGCCGACAGCGACGACCTGGGCTGGGTCGATCCCTTCGGTTTCGGCGAGGGTAGCGAGCAGATCGGCCTTCGCTTCTCGATCGATGATCCGGCCGGTGAGCTCACCGGTGAGGACGCCGCGTCGGACTTCGAGCTCGTTCGCAAAAGCGTGGTCGAGATCGAGCATTTCAGCGAGCCGGTCCGTGAAGGAGACAAAACCACCGCTCACGATCGCCACTTTGTACCCGAGGTGTTTGAGGGTCTTGATGAATGTCTCGGCGCCTTCGGTGAAGACGAGCTGCTCGAAGGCGCGATCGATGATGTCGACCGGCTGTCCGGCGAGCAGGTTCACCCGTTGGCGAAGCGATTGTTCGAAGTCGAGCTTTCCCGCCATTGCCTCTGCGGTAATTGCGGCACACTCCTCGCCCACACCGGCTTGATCGGCCAGCAGGTCGATCATCTCGTTTTGGATCAAGGTGGAGTCGACGTCGAGGACGACGAGTCGTTGCGCCCGGCGTCGAAGGCCCGTCCGCTGCACCGCAACATCGAATCGAGGGTTGTCGGTGGCGGTATCCATGAGCAGGCCCCGCATCTCCTCGAGGTTGCCGCCGTGCACCTCAAACTCGTAACACCACACCGGCGTCTTTGCGAGGCGCCGGATTCGCTCGATGTTGCCTTCCGCCTTCGAAATCGCAGCGGTGACTGACTGCAGGTCATTCGGGCCGAGGTCTGGGCCGATGACCGACACGACGAGCGAGGGGAGCGAGACGGCCGGTGTTTGGTCGACGACATCGAAGTCGACATCGAGGTTTCGTTCCCAGCCCAAAAGCAGCATGTCGGCCAAGACGTTCTTCCCTGCGGGCACGTCGACGGCGATCTCGAGGGTGATCTTGCCTCGAACAACGATCTGTTCGACGTCATGCACCACGGCGTCTGCCGATGCGAGGATGCCCATCGCTGCGGTTGTGATGCCGGTCTGGTCGGGGCCGCTGATTCGAACGAGGATTGTTTCGTGAAGGCTCACCGCAACACGTTAGCCAGCGTCGGGCGGATCGAACGATGGAAGTGACTGCTTTGGCACGGTGAGCTTGGCGGCGATGAGGCCTGCAACGAAACCGAAGAGGTGGCCCTCCCACGAGATTCCGTCGGTCGGGGTGATGCCCGACAGGATCGTTCCGCCGTAGAACACGAGCGCAATCAAGCCGGTGATGATGCTGGTCGCACGCTTTTCGAGCAGCGCCGCCGCAATGAGGAAACCGACCATCCCAAACACCCAGCCGCTCGCACCGATGTGGTTTTCGTTGCTGCCGATCGCAAAGGCCCAAACGAGCAGGCCGCCGATGGCGATGATGATCGCGCTCGCTTTCAAGTAGCGCGGTCGCCCACCCGCCAAGATGAGCAGGCTCAGCATGGCAAAGGGAATCGAGTTCGAGATGAGGTGTGGGAAGCCACTGTGCAGAAACGGTGACCACAGGATGCCGTCGAGGCCGTCGGTCGACCGTGGCAGAATGCCGTTGCCCTGCAGCCGGTCGCTCAGGATTGCGGTGTCGACCGCCTCGATAACCCACATGACCGCGAGCAGCGCCACCACGAGGATCACGCTCGTTCCGACATTGCGCCCGAGCGCGGCGAGTGCGTTCGGTGCCCGTTGCTCGTCGGCCCCGCCGGTCAGGCTCATGTTTCGAGTACCTGCGCGAGGTCGGAGAGGTGCTCGAGATCTTTGAGGTCGAGGCATTGAAAGTACATTCGGGTGCAGCCAAGCGCTTCGAACTCGGCGAGGCGCTCTCGGGCTTCGTCGATGGTGCCGGCAACTCCGTTTTGGCGGAGCTCGCTGGTCTCCCTGCCAATCGCCGCTGCCCGGCGGGCGAATTCGGCTTCGTTCGCGCCGACTGCTGCGACCTGAACGCCAGACCACACGAGGGTCTCGGGGTCACGTTCGCGAGCCTCGCATGCTTCGACCGTTGGCTTGCATGCCTCTGCCCATTCTTCGGGGGAGTGGAATGCAACGTTGAACTCTGAGGCGTGCTGGCTCGCCAGCTTCGGTGTTCGTCGTCGTCCGGTACCGCCGATGATGATCGGCGGAGTCGGCCGCTGCCACGGCTTTGGGAGTGCGGGGCAATCGATGAGCGTGTAGCACTCGCCGTCGTAGCTGAAGGTCTCGCCTTCTGGTGTGGTCCAGATGCCTTTGATGACCTCGATGCCCTCGGTGAGGTGATCGAAACGTTCGGGGGTCGATGGGAACGGTATGCCGTACGAGGCGTGCTCGACCTCGGACCAACCTGCACCAATACCCAACTCGACTCTCCCGCCGCTCATGTGGTCGACCTGGGCGACCTGGATTGCGAGCTGGCCGGGGTTGCGGAACGTAATGGGCGAGACGAGCGTGCCAATCCGGATCGTCTCGGTATCGCGTGCGAGACCGGCCAGGGTAATCCACGCATCGAGGGGGCCGGGTAGGCCGCTGACGTGGTCGCCCATCTTCTGGTAGTGGTCAGAGGTGAAGAATCCGCCGAACCCAAGCGCTTCGGCACGCTGGGCATAGGCGAGTAGATCGGCATATGTCGTGCCCTGTTGGGGTTCGACGAAAATTCGTGCGTCCATGTCTCCTCTACGCTAGCCGTTCTGGACTGCTGATAGCGGTTGAGTGGAGGTCGACGCGCTATGCCGCGAGGAGCTGACTTTCGATTCTCTGCGCTGTGGCTGCGACGCGAGTGCCGAGTTCGTCTTTGTCGATGTTTCCGGGGAAACGAAACGATGGACCATGGATGTGCAGCGCCATGGTGGTGCGCCCGTTGGCTCCGACTATCGGCGCTGCGACCGAGTTGATGTCTTCGGTGAACTCTTGAAACACCCATGCGTAGCCGTCTTCGCGAATGGTGCGGAACCGTTCTCGGAGTTGCTCTGGGTTGGTCATGGTGTTGTTCGTGTGCGCAACAAATTCTTGTTCGAGGAACGCTGCTTGGGTCGCTCGACTCGAGTGGGCCAAGATTGCGAGCCCGGCGGGAACGGCATGTGCCGGCGTTGGTTCGTCGGTCCAGTCTCGGACGACGACCGAGCTGGCTGGGTCGTCGACTTGGAGGAGCGTGCGAATGACCTGCCCGTCGAATTGGTTAATGCCGACCGCTTCGCCGGTCAGTTCCATGAGTTCGAGCATGTGGGGGCGTGCGAGTTCCAATGCGTCTTGGCCCGGACGCAGGCTGGTGGCGAGCTCGCCGATGCCCCGCCCAAGTCCGTAGGTGCCGTCGGCGAGTTGCACGACGGCGCGTTCGAACTCGAGGCTCGAGATCAGGCGCGAGACGGTGCTCTTTGGAAGTCCGGTTCGTTCGCTGATGTCGGTTACTCCCGACGCACCGAGCGACAGCGCTCGCAAAATCGTGAATGCCCGCTCAATCGATTGCACACCTGCCATAGGTCTGATTCTAACGCGGTGACCGCAGCTGTGCCACAATGTGGAACAGCGCTAACCACATTGTGGAACAGGTGCCTTGCGACAGCAGTGCCTTAAGACAGCAGGGTGGCTTTGACCTTGTCAGCAATGTCGGCGAGACCGATCTCTTCGGTCTCCATAGTCGACCGTTCGGTGAATTCGACAAGGCCATCTGCGATGCCTCGGGGGCCCATCGTCACCCGGTACGGAATGCCAATGAGCTCGCTGTCTGCGAACTTGACCCCCGCTCGGGCGTCGCGGTCATCGATCAGCACGTCGATTCGAGCGGCGAGTAGTTCGTCGTAGAGCGCGTTGGCTGCGTTGACTGTCGCCTCATCTTTCATGTTCATCACCGTGATGACGACATCGAACGGAGCGACCGATACCGGCCAGATCAGGCCCTTGTCGTCGAAGTGGGTTTCGGCGATCGTCGCCATGTTGCGGCCAATTCCAATGCCATAGCTACCCATGACGATCGTCTGCATCTCGCCGTCGGCATCAAGGACCTTGGCGCCCATTGCCTCGGCGTACTTCGTGCCGAGTTTGAAGATGTGGCCCGCTTCGATGCAGCGAACGATCTCGAGGGTTGTGCCGCAGTTCGCGCATGACTCGCCCGCTCGAACCTCGCGAAGGTCGACGTACTTCATGACATTGACGTCTCGTTCGATGTCGACGCCGCGGTAGTGGAAGTCGTCCTCGTTGGCTCCGGTCGTGAGGTTGGTGCGACCCTGCAGCGATTCATCGACGTAGATCGCAATGTCGTCGCGAACGCCAACCGCGCCGAGCGACCCGGGTGCGGCGCCGAGGTGCTCGACCGTTTCATCTGGTGTTGCTGGCCGAAGCTCTGCGGCACCGGTCGAGTCTTGGAGTTTTTGCATGTTCAACTGCTGGTCACCGCGAACGACTGCAATGGTGATGTTCCCGTCCAGGACCATGATCATCGACTTCATCTGACTCGTTGCGGGCGCGCCTGCGTCTTCGAGCGCCTTGATCGTGCGAATGCCCGGCGTTGCGAACTTCTCCGGTTCAGCCGGCGGAGCGTCGTCGCTGATCGCATCGACCTTCGACGTCGCTCGCTCGACGTTGGCCTGATAGTCACAGTTCGGACACGTAACGACATCGTCCTCACCACTTGGCGAGGGCACCATGAACTCGATCGAACCCGCACCACCCATTGCGCCCGACGACGCTTCGACCGGCATGGCCTCAAGGTCGAGCCGGTCAAAGATCTTGAGGTACGCCTCGTGGTGCTTGTCGAAGTTCGCGTCGAGCCCGGCCTGGTCGATGTCGAGGCTGTAGCTGTCCTTCATGACGAACTCGCGCACTCGCAACAACCCGGCCTTTGGCCGTGGCTCGTCTCGGAACTTCCACTGCAGCTGGTACCAGATCTGGGGGAGTGTTTTGTAGCTGTTGATTTCGGTTGCGATCGAGGCGAACACTTCTTCGTGGGTCATGCCGAGCCCTACCTCGGCGCCGGAACGATCCTCGAAGCGGAACATCTCGTCGCCCATGAGCTCCCAGCGGCCCGATGCTTCCCACAGCGATTTCGGGTGCATTGCGGGCAAGAGAAACTCTTGGCCGCCAATGGCGTTCATCTCTTCACGGACGATTTGCGCCACCTTCTCGTGGACCTTCCACCCGAGTGGCAGCATCGAATAGTGCCCGGCATGCAGCTGGCGCATAAACCCGCCACGAACCAGCAGTTTGTGGCTTGCAGATTCGGCATCGCCAGGGGCATCTCGGAGTGTGGGCGTAAATAGGTTGGACCAACGCATTCGACGAGCATATGTCTTCGACGCTGCTTTGTTGTCCACTCTCTTTGTGAGCTCGCTTGGCCGTTGCCTATTGCTCTTCTCGCACGGGTTTGTGTTGGGGCGTGGGTGGTTTGCGTTCGGCGAGGGGTGGTCCGGCGCCTTTGGTTTGGTTGTCGGGGTTGCAGATGGCGCGTAGGTCTTCCAACCGAGTCAGTTGGGTCTTGCTAAATGGTTTGTGGTGATCGGCACGTAACCATTCGAACAGTGCATCGCAGCCTGCGGTTTCGCATTGACCTCGTGCTTCGACCAAACTGATCTGTTTCATCCAGTCGGGAAACAATCGAGCTTCGGTACTGGCATTTAACGTCAGGCTTTTCGCAGTGAGTACTTGCCGGCGGATTCGTGAGGTCATCAACATGACCAACGCATAGGCAGG
>CALHXU010000051.1 GCA_938040365.1 uncultured Acidimicrobiales bacterium | reverse complement strand
ATCGAACCCGAGCACCTTGGTCACCTCTTCGAACGTTTCTACCGAGCCGACGTCGGCAGGGAACGTTCCGCTGGAGGATCAGGCCTCGGCCTGGCAATCGCACAGGGCATCGTCACCGCCCACCGAGGTCAAATAGACGCGATTTCCGCTCTTGGGGAGGGCACGACGATCACCATCTCGCTCCCCGTCGAGCAGTAGCGCGCAATCTTCAGGAACTCCGCAGGAAAAGCTGATATCGCCCTCAGATTGACTTCCTACTGTCAGGTCGTTCCCAACAGACAGAGGAAGAAGCGACCGATGAAACAGGAAACATCATGAGTGCGATCACTGCGCAGGGCCTGACCCGCAGGTTCGGCGAGCTCACCGCAGTAGACAACCTCACGTTCGAGGTGCCGAGTGGGGGAGTCGTGGGATTTGTCGGCCCCAATGGGTCAGGTAAATCCACCACGATCCGTGTGTTGCTGGGTCTCATCGAGGCGAGCGACGGTGTCGCAACCGTACTTGGCGAGCCGATCACCCATCCCGAGCGGTTCGCCCATCGAGTCGGTGCGCTCATCGAAGCACCGACCTTCATCGGTTCGTTGTCGGCTTGGGACAACCTGCGGAGCATGGCGGCGCTCCGCGGACTGCCCGAGCAACGAATCCACGAGGTACTCGACATTGTCGGACTTGCGGGGCGAGAGAAAGACAAGGCATCAACCTTCTCCCTGGGAATGAAGCAACGCCTTGGCATCGCAGCCGCGTTGCTGCCCGATCCGGAGCTGCTTGTTCTCGATGAGCCGACGAACGGCCTCGACCCGGCAGGCATCGTCGAGATTCGAACACTACTGAAGTCGTTGGCCGACGGCCGTCGCACCGTGGTCGTGTCGTCTCACCTGATGAGCGAGATCCAAGCGATGGCCGATGATCTCGTGGTCATCCGATTCGGCAAGCTGCTCTACTCGGGCTCGCTCAGTGGTCTCATGGAAGACGCGGTCGAGCACGTCATCGCGGCCCCGGAGTTCAGCGCAGACCTCCCACAGCTGATCGCCTCGATCGAGTCCCGAAACTGGACGTACACGGCGCATGGGGACTTCCTCCACATTGAGGTACCCGCGGCGAGCTCTGCCGACGTTGGCCGTGCCGCACATGAGGCCGGGGTCACCCTTGGCCAACTCACCCCCCGGCAAGACAACCTCGAAGACGTGTTTCTGCGGCTCACTGGCGGCACCGACGCTGAACTCGCCGCGAGCCGAGGCCAACAACGATCACCCGGAGCGACGCCATGACCACCACTCTCACCACAAAGACAACCAACCCGATCGCCAGCACGCCTGGTCTGGTCAATACCTTCCGCTCGGAGTGGATCAGGATCTGGCACTCGTCGTTGCGCTATGGCGGCTTTGGCGTCCTCTCGTTCTTCTCGGTGCTTATCTCGTACTTCATCTACTCGTCGCTCGCAGACCCCACCGCGGCTGCCGGCCCTCCCGGGCGCACGACGGCAGCTGACCTCGAGCAGGCGGGAGGCATGATCCACGCACTTGGTTCGATCAGCACGCTCGCTGGCATCGTCGTGTTGTCGCTGTGGGCGATCGCGACGGCCAGCGACTACGACAGTGGTCTGATACGAGTCCTCGTCCAGGCTCAGCCGTCGAGGCTCACACTCTTGGGTGGCAAGATCATCGCGCTGAGTTTCTTCACGGTGTTGTTGTCCGCTGCGACAGTGTTCGTCACGTCGGCGATTGCCCGGCCGCTCGCTCGTGCCTACGAGGTCGACACGGAGCAATGGAGGATCGACGCGGCAGTGGAGATGGCATCGGGGTTCTTCAACTTCCTGGTTCCGGTGCTGGTCTGGGGATTGATCGGCTTGATGATCGCGGTGCTCACCCGTAGCTCTGGCACCGCAATCGGTGTGGGGATCGGCTGGCTGCTCGTGGTGGAAAACCTTATTGGGATCACCGCTCCCGACATCACCCACCTCATGCCGGGCGGAACGTTGAGTGCACTCGCAGCTGGCGGGACCAATGACCTGTCGTGGTCGTCAGCGCTCAGCCTCACCCTCCTCTACGGAGCGCTCGCAGCCTGCATCTCGCTCTTTGCTTTCAGAAACCGCGACATCGTCAGTTGATCAGAGAGGAATGCAAGAATGGTTGTGCAGATTGGAGCGAAGACCATGAAGACACTCAACAGCAACCGCCCCCATCCGCCCGCAACGGCCCTGCCGAACCGCACTCGATGGCTGGTGCTGCTCACCACACTGACGCTGTGCCTCGCTGCATGCGCCAGCGACGAGTCCGAGCCAGCCCCCAGCCCCTCGACCGAGGCAGCCACAACAGAGGCACCGACCACACAAACTGCTCCTGCGATCCTCACGGCCTACCTGGGGGTCTTGGATGCCCCCGCGATTGGCGCCGCGCTGCTCGGCGGCGTCTCGGGCTGCGAGCAACAGCCACTCGACGAAGGAATGCCGGTTGTGCTGTCCCATCGTGTGGATGGAGCCACGCTCGAACCCAGCGACTTCGTCGTGACGACCGTCGGAGGCGCCGCCATGAACCCGACGTGCGCAACGCTGGAACCGGCAACCGACGACGACGAGCTGCAAACGGTACTCCTCACGGGCCCGCTGGGAAGCAGTGACGATCTCCCGGCCGAAGTCGCGGTGGTCGGTGAACTGCTGGCGATCGACGGCACCGTCCTCACCGGCATCGCGACCGACACCGTCAACACGTTCGAAACCGGACCGAGATTGGTCTTGGCTCGCCTTGACCCGGCGGGTGCACAGTGTGCCTCGCTCGGCTCGAGCCACGAGATCCAGATGACGTGGGAGGGCGGCGTGACCGGGCCGAGAGGGGCCGACCCTGGCGCAGCCGAACTCGCGCGCCTCAGCCTGATCGACATCGACGGCGGATCGCAACCGCTCCTGGGCTTCGACGATCTCGGAGACGGCGACAACTACCTGGTGGTGTGTGTCCCACCTGACGTCGAGCCCACCATGATCAAGGCACGTCAGGACACGGTGTATGACCCGACCAACAACCCGAACCCAGAGACCGCCGTCGAGGTTGTGACCCGCCGGTAAACCGGGAACACCGACGAATGGCCAACGACAGCTCGACTCGGTGTCGTGACTTCAACAACGCGAGGCGCTGGGGCCGAGCTACCGGGTCGCTCGTGAAGCTCGAACGAGACCCCGTGCAGTTGCCGACGCTGCCGGCAACGCCAGTTGTGCTCCTGGGAACGGTGTCACATGCCGATGGGTGTCCATGGATGACAACGTCTCGATCCTCGCCCTGGGTTCGTGAATGAGCGACGTTCAGTCTGCGGTACCTGGTGCCACGACCCATTGGTTTGGCTGGTGGGTGAGGTTGGAGACGAGTTCGAAGTCCGCGTCGTAGTGCAGGACGGTGAGGTTGCGGGTCTCCGCTATCGCGGCCACGAGCGCGTCGACGAGCGAGAGGGCTCTGTGGTGACCTTGGCGGGCGAGGAGTCGTTGCACTTGGAGGGCTCGTTGGTGATCGCCTTCGGTCGTGGGTGCGGTCTCGAAAGCGTTGATTCGGCTCATGATGGCGTCGTGATCGGTGCCGTTACGAGCGCTGAAGCCCAGTTCGAATGCGACTGGGGCGCATAGCGCGATCTTGCCTTCGGCGATCAAGGGGCCGATTGCGGCGGCGACGTGGGGTTTGTTGAGCCGAGTGAAGGCGCTGGTGTCGGCCAGGTAGGCGGCGCGGGCCACTTCAGGCGTCCCCGCCCCAGGCATCTTCGGCTGCGTCGAGGTCGAATCGATTTGGATCACTCAGCAAGGCAACGAGTTCGAGGCGGTGCTTTGCGTTTACGATTTCGCGGAGGGAAGCGTCGATGGTGTCGCGAAGAGTGGTCGTGCCGAGGATGTCTGCCGCTTGGCTTGCGATATCTCTATCTATATAGAGGCCGTCTCGCTCGGCTAGCCGAAGGCTGCTCGTCTTGTCGGTCTTCTCAGGAGGCGAGCTACCGCGTACTACTAGTACCCGCGCGCTCCCGCCTTCGCGGGTCGTTCGATTCCATTTCCGAGGGTGCGTACGAGAGTACGCGAGTGGGTACCACCCTCCGGAACTCGAGCGATAAGGGAGCGCCCCCCGCCGTCCGAGTTCTCCTCGGACATTTCCTTGGCTGACTAGCGACTGGCCGCTCGACGCGTCGGAGTAGCACCTAGTGCGCCGCGCGCCGAAGCCGTCCGCGAGTGCTCGCGAGGCGAGCGAAGGGTCGGGACAGTCGAGACCGTCGCTCGAGCGGTACGACTGACGAGTCGCGAGGGGCGTCCTCTCTTTCGAGAGTCGCTCGCTCGGCGTTGAGGTGATTGCGCGAAAGGTGGTGAACATTAGCGACGATCGAGTCGAACCCGGCGATCGAGGCGCGCGGCCGGGTACCATCGACGACGATCGTCGCGCGACACGCCGAGCCGTTTTCACGAACGGCGAGACGCGTCGCGACGCGGAGGCCTCGTCGCTAGAGGCGGCGAGCGCCGACAGTCGTCGCGCGCGTCTTACGCGCCGGGCGGTCGTAAGACGCGAAAGTCGCGCGCGGCTTCGCGAGGAGAGACGGAGCGCGGACGCGTCTGACGCGGACGTGTGCTTCGTACGCTCGCGAGGCGGCGGCGCGCGGCGAGCCTCGAGACCGAATAAACCTAGATTGCCGCGTCCGTCGGGGCGACGGACGCTAGAGGGCGCGAGGGGTCGGCTACCCTTCGCGCCCGACGCCGGCGACGTACGCGTCGACCGAGCTCTATCTGGTTGATCCTGCCAGTAATCATATGCTTGTCTCAAAGATTAAGCCATGCATGTCTAAGTACAAGCCGTGTAGACGGCGAGACTGCGGACGGCTCATTAAATCGGTTATGACTCCACTGGGGACAGACTCACC
>CALHXU010000050.1 GCA_938040365.1 uncultured Acidimicrobiales bacterium | reverse complement strand
GCGAGTAACGGCGGGATGTTCAGCGCGCCGAGCCCGTCACCGGGCCACGCGTCGGCGATCTCGATGACTTTGCGCATCGCAGCGACCATGACGTCCACGTCGTGGGGATCAGCGAAGTAATTGAAGTCGATGATCGGCTTGTCGTTCGGATCGGCGCTAGCGAGCGTGATACTTCCCTCGGAGTGCGGTTGCACGGGGTTGGCGAGGAGCACTACCCCACCCTTGCTCGGATCGAGCTGCTGCTCGGGGTTCGAGAAGTAGTTGTCGTCGTAGCGGAAGATGCCCTTCCACATATCGGGGGTGTAGGCACACGCGAGGAATCCAACCTGGATGTCGTGGGTGTGGTCATCGCCAAGCCCACTCGAGAGGAATGCCACCGCGTCGTAGAGCGAGGATGACGGAATGCCGTTGCCCGTCGTTGCCCACTCGGTGAGCTGACGTTCGGCTTCGGCCTTTAGTCCAGCGAGCTCGGGCGGGAGGTTCGCATCATCGGCTGGGTCGGCTGGCAATGGGCCTGCGGGGGCGCGCAATGCGTCCGGGCCAAGCCCGACAGCGACGGTCGCCATTGGTTCACCGACCCCTTCAGCCTCGTAGTGCAGACCAGCGTGTAGGTGGTCCTTTAGGTGCTTTCCGACGGCCGGCAGATCGTGGACGGTTTCGACACCCACCGCAGCGAGTTCGACCGAGTCGCCAATGCCCGAAACCATGAGCAGTTGCGGAGACCCAACAGCACCTGCGCTCACGATGACTTCGTGGTTGACTGAGAGCGTACGCGGATCGCCTTCCGAGTTGAGGTATTCGAGACCAGTGACTCGAAGTGAGTCGCCCTCGCCTTCAAACGTGAGGCGCTGGGCCATAGCGTTGGGAATGATCGTGAGGTTGTCTCGTTCAGCACAGGGTTCGAGGAAGGCGTGATAGGTCGACGAGCGCATTCCTCGCTTCGTCGTTGTTTGGAATAGCGAGGCAACGCCCTCGGGTCCTCCCCGGTCGCGGCCGTTGTAGTCGCCCTGCGGAATCCCTGCGGCGTTCGCTGCGGCAACGAACTGCTGGGCGCTGCTCAGCACCGGCCCACGAACCGATACTCCTAACGGGCCTTCGGTCGAGTGTGCGTCGCCGTCGATGACGATGTCGCCGCTCGGCGAGAGCCCTTCGGACTTCTTGAAGTATTCGAGCACGCTGTCATAGGCCCAACCTTCTCCCCCGCGATCGGCCCACGAGTTGAAGTCTCCGGGGTGTCCACGTACGTATGCCATGTAGTTGATGCCCGACGACCCGCCGAGCATCTTGCCACGCGGAACCATCATCGATCCGCCCACAATCCCTTTGCCGACACCGCCCGGGTGGCCTTCGAACATCCAATCGGTCTCAGGATCGTTCTGGAGGGTTGCGACAGCTGCTGGCATGGCTTCGGCCGGCGGCGGCGCACCGCCCGCCTCGAGCAAACAGACCGTGACATTTGGGTCTTCGGACAACCGCGCTGCCACCACCGCCCCCGCTGATCCGGCGCCTACAACGACAAAGTCATAGCTGTCCGTGCTCATTTGCTTCCCCCGTGTATGTAACTTCCCCCAGATGCTGCGCACTTCGCAGATCCGAGTGCGAACGTAGTCGCGAATACGTCGGCGTGCACGGCGAACCTCACAGCACAGAAAGGAAGTGCCAGATTTTTCGCTTAAAGAAGAACGGTCAGGAGTGCTTCGGCGACAGCTTCGGGGCGCTCTTCGTGAGAGAACAGCCCGGCGGCCTCGATCACCTCGAGGCGGGCGTCCTCGAATTGCTCGACCATCTCCTCAGCCCAATGGCGTGGGAAGAACGCGTCGTGCTCACCCCATATCAGAACGGTCGGGATGTCGATCTGGTGGTGAAGGGCTTCGAGTTGGTCGACGTAGTCGGTGTCGAAGGATCGGATCATCGTGGTCGCTGCCGCCAGTATTCGATCGTCGTTCGCCAACACCTGGAGAAAGAACTCGTCGAACTCACCGTCGAGCAGATCACGGTCATGGAACACCTTGCCGAAGGCGAGGCCGTTTCTCCGCAGAGTGGGCGACCCTGCAAGGCGCCCAAACACCGCACCGAAAGCTGGCAATTTCGAGCCGTACAGAAACGATTTGAACCGCCAGCTCAGGCCTTGGGGTTGTTCGGTATCGATAAGCCCCATCGCACGAAGACGACCATCGCCGGCCATCGCATGGCGGGCAATGAGCCCACCGCTGTCATGACCAACGACCGCCACATCATCGAGGTCCTGCTGGTCGACTACCGCCCGGACCGCTTCGATGTGTGAGCCGATCGAAAAGCTCGCGTCCGGGCGGAAACGGCTCGAACCTGTTCCGGGAAGGTCGATGACGTGACACGTCACCTGGTCGACGAGGTGCGGGAGCAGAGTGCGGAACGTCGCTCCTGATACCGGCCAGCCGTGGACAAATAAGACATCGGGGCCGGTGCCGACACGGCGGTAGGCCACGTCCCCGGTCGAGACGGAGACATAGTCGAGAGGTTCAGCTCGAAAGAGCTCGGCTGCATCGAATGCGGTGAGTTGGTTCATACCTGCATCGTCTTGGAGATGCTCGAATAGCGCAACGAACAGCTCAGGTAAGTGCAGCGATAACCGCACCAGCCGTAGGGTGAGCTCATGACCGATCGACGAGCCGGCCTATTCTCCGCGCTGCTCAAACACTGGCGCCATTCCCGTGGACTGAGCCAGTTCGACCTCGGAATCGCGGCCGACGTGTCGGCCCGCCACATCAGCTTCCTCGAGACCGGAAGATCGCTACCGAGTCCCGAGATGGTGATCACCTTGGGCAGCACACTCGGTGTGCCGCTTCGCCACATCGACGAGATGTTGCTCGCGGCGGGACACGAGGCCGTGTACGACGATGGCGAGGACGATCTGGCGACTTCAGTCCGCAACGCCCTTGAACTGATGAAGGCCCATCACGAGCCGTACCCGCTCGTCGTCGTCGACCAGCTCTACAACATCATCGACACCAACGACGCCGGCGACGTGTTGCTCGACTTCTTAGTGGGCGAAGAACGAGAGGCTCGACCGAACCTTGCTCGTCTCACGTTCGATGCCGACGGAGCGCACGAGTTCATCGTGAACTTCGACGAGGTTGGCCGGGAGTTGTTGTGGCGAATCCAACGCGAGGTCCTCGCCTCCCCGAACGACGCCGACCTGCAGAAGCTCCTCGACGAACTGACTGCGATGCCAACGGTCGACCCGAAGTGGCGCACGGTCGACCTGTCCTCTCCAGCCCAACCCGCCTTGGTCGTACACCTCCGCAAAGACGAGATCGAAGCCCGCTTCATTACAACGGTTACCGTCTTTCAAGCGCCGCAGAACCTCGCCGTTGAAGGATTGCAGATCGAGAGCTGGTTTCCCGCCGACGAAGCAACGAGCCAGCTTTGTCAGCTGCTGAGCACAACCGAACAGTAACCCGTTGGCGCAAACGGGAGTGCTCCCGACACGGCCGCTTAGGTTGCGGTGGAAACGTGCCCTAATCTCTCTGAGGTGCGCCTCGTTGTAGCTCGTTGCACCGTCGATTACGACGGACGTCTGACCGCCCATTTACCGGAAGCTCTTCGGCTGATCATGGTGAAAGCCGATGGGTGCGTCGCCATCCACGCCGACGGAGGTGCCTATAAGCCCCTCAACTGGATGAATGCCCCAAACCGGCTCATCGAAGACGGCGCCGAGTGGCGGGTTGTAAGCCCAAAGGGCGAAACGCTCATCATCACGATCCACGAGATCCTGAGCGATTCGAGCTGGGAGTTCGGCGTCGATCCGGGCCTCATCAAAGACGGTGTTGAAGCCCACATTCAGGAACTGCTCGCGAACGATCCAACCGCGATTGCCGACGGATACAAGCTGGTGCGGCGCGAGTACCCGACGAGCATCGGCCCGGTCGACTTGTTGTGCCGCGATGAGGATGATGGCGTCGTCGCAATCGAAGTGAAGCGTCGGGGCGAAATCGACGGCGTCGAACAGCTCAGCCGATACCTCGAGTTTCTGAATCAAGATCCTCGGCTCGCTCCCGTTCGAGGCGTGTTCGTCGCCCAAGAGATCAAGCCCCAAGCAAAAG
>CALHXU010000049.1 GCA_938040365.1 uncultured Acidimicrobiales bacterium | reverse complement strand
ACTTGGCAATGCGAAGAAGCCGTGAGTGCGTTTGACGGCAGCGACCGAACCTGCCGCGACAGCTGATTCTTCTCGCTCGACGTGGTGCTACTCCCTCGCGCGTAGCGTTCCCAGACTCCTCCCAGCTTTCGTTCAGCTTCGTTTGAGCCTCGCTGTTTAGGTTGCACAGCAAGTAGGACGCGCGTGGCCAAGCGGTGGCGTCAGGAGGTGGCAGTCAGATGCAAAAGTTGTTCGGGGCGATCGCTGGTGCCGTCACAAAAAGGCCGGTGCTGGCGCTCGCCCTTCTCGGCCTCGTGACTGCAGCGCTCGCGGCCGGCATGAGCCTCCGCCAACCCCTCGCGGGCAACGACGTCTTCTTGCCTGCCGGTAGCGAAGTTGGTGAAGCGTCGGACACATTGTCGGAGTCGTTTCCCGACACTGCCGGTCTGAGCGCTATCACCATCCTTCATCGCGGTGACTTCCTTACTCCTGAAGGACTCAGCCAGATCGATAGCGTCATCGCTGCGGCGGTTGCCGAACCTGGCGTGCAGGAACGATTGGCGCTCACGAATCCCGTGGTGTCGTTAGCCGCCGTCTTCAAGCAGGTACTCGGCGTGCCCGACTTGAGCGGAGTGCCCCAGCAGCAGATAGACGCGCTTGCGGCCGAACCACAGATCGCAGCCGTGATCGGAAACCTGAGCGGAGAGGCCGACGGCGAGCCGCTCGTCATCTCGTCGATCAGACTTCGCTCGCTCGGTGATGTCGACGCAACCGCAGATCTCGAACTGCTCGTCGCCGACGCTGTCGAAACGGTCGATGGCCCGCTCGCTGTTCGCAGCTTGTCGAGCGCTACCAGAAGCTTGGATACGACCGAGGCTTCGCCGTCGATGGGAACCCTGATGATGGGCGCCCTGGCCGTCATCGCTGTTTTGCTGTTTCTCTTCTTTCGTAGTGGTTCGGACGTTGCACTATCGCTGGCTGGGCTCGCAATCACGATTGTCGGCACCATTGGATTTGAAGGGCTGGCCGGACCCGACGGCATTGGCCTGGTCGGCCCGCCCAACTCGCTCACCTCGATGGTGCCGATCATGATGGTCGGCCTTGTCGTCGACTATTCGATCCAAACCGTGGCCAAATATCGCGAGCTCCGCGGCGACGGGCTGAACGTCGCCGAGGCAACTCGTGGGGCGCTTCAGGGCGTGGTCCTGCCGCTGGGCCTGGCTGCGGGCACGACGATCATCAGTTTCCTGACAAACCTGACCTCGTCGATTCCAGCGAACGGCGACTTCGGCGTTGTCGCTGCCTTTGGCGTGTTCTTTGGTTTGTTCACGATGCTGATCCTGATCCCAGCTGCACGGTCACTCTTCGATCGGCGCCGCGAGGCCGCAGGCAAACTCGCCGAAGCGAAGCAGATGGCCGACGCAATCCCCGGCGCAGGCACGTTCGTTGAAGGCATTGGCCGGTTGGTCGCGGCGAAGCCGATGGTCGTGCTTGCGGTCGCAGGAATTATCTCGATCGGGTTGGGGGCTGCGGCTACCCAGATCAGTACCGAGTTCAACTCGAATGACTTCCTGCCATCGGGCAGCCAATCGATTGAGGACATCGAAGCCATCAACGAGGCGCTTGGCGGCGAGACGATCGTGACAACCACGCTCATCGAGGCCGAACTCACCGACGATCGCACCCTGCGCAACCTCCTCACGCTGAGCGAGTCCTTTGGCGACGAACTCTCGCGCCCAACCGGTGCTGCGGGAGATATCACGCTGTCGCTTGGCACGCTGTTCTCTGATTGGTTCAACGACAGCGGTGAGCCGGGCGACAACTTCGATCCCGAACTCGCACAGTTGGCACAGGGAGTCGATCAGGGCCTCACCGTCGATCCTGTAGGCGTTCAGGCTTTGCTCGATCGCCTCGAAGAGATCGACCCTGTTGGGTTTGCCCAGGTCGCGGTGAACAACCCCGACGGTGGTGACCTCACCCTCGTGCAGTTCAACGCCTTCACCGGCGATCAAGACGTCACCCTGCAAATGGTCGAAGACCTCGAAGGTCTATGGTTCGGCGACCGTGACCAGATCACCGCCACATCGGGAGACATCACCGCAGTTGAGATCTCGGGCGCGATAACCGACGGTCAAACCACCTCGATCGCGATCACGCTGTTAGCTGCACTCATCGTGCTGATGATCTTCTTCTGGGTCACCGAGTTCAAGCCGATGCTTGGCTTCATTGCGGTGTCGCCCATCTTGGTCGTTCTGCTCTGGGTGCTCGGCACGATGACGATTCTCGGTATTCCGTACAACGTGGTTACGGCGCTCATCACCGCACTGTCGATCGGCATTGGCGTCGATTACACCATCCACATCATTCATCGCTTCACCGAAGAGCTCGAGCACGGCAAATCGGTCATTGACGCAACGACGACAACGCTGTCGACAACGGGCTCCGCGCTCATTGGGTCTGCGCTCACCACAGCGCTGGCGTTTGCCGTGTTGCTACTCAGCCCGCAGCTTCCGTTTCAACAGTTTGGCATCGTCACCGGCATCACGATCCTCTACGCGTTGATCGCCTCGATCGTGGTCGTGCCACCAATGATGATCGTCTGGGCGGCGTACCACCAATGGCGCGCCGGAATGGAGCACTGAACCCAGCCGGTGTTCGCGGCCGTTCGTTTGCCTCTGTATCTCGAAGGTTTCGGCGTTTAGAGGGCGTCCCCAACCAAAATTGGGGGCAAGGAACTACGACGCCGAGCGGCCTTTGTCCCGAAACTACAGTCATGCACACCGGCGTCGACACGATCGACTACTTTTTCTCGGAGACCTTCGCTGTCTTCACAGTCTTATGGTTCGTGTCGTTTCTGGTCATCCTGACCGGGGTAAGAGGCCAAATTCCAGCGTTGATTATGTCTCTAGTCTCCTGGTCCGTTCTCGGCAGCTTCGCACTCCTTTTGTATGGCATATGTTCGGTGGATGCCTGCTTTAGCCCGGTTCCGATTTTCGTGACGATCCTGATGGGAGTCGCAACAATCGGTGCCTTCGCAAGAACTCGATCGAAGCGAACCTGGTCCGGAATCCTCCAACCACCTGCCGGCTAGTGACAGAGTTCTCGGCGGCTTTCCCTCGAACCACTCGCTGCCGCGAATACCCACTACGACGAGCACCACCGCGATCATCACCGGCCAACGAACGATCGGCCCAGCTCGCTGTCACAGTCGATCGCTACTGTTTTGGTTGCCGGTGCTTTGCGTCGGTGGGTGGATCGATAGCTCGTCCTCAGGAACTGCGAAAGCGGCGTTCCAGCTGTCCTTACAAACGAACCCGTTTCTGCTCACCTCTCTGGTGGGT
>CALHXU010000048.1 GCA_938040365.1 uncultured Acidimicrobiales bacterium | reverse complement strand
TCGAAGGCGCTTCCCCGTTGACTTCTCTAACCATTCGAGGAATCTGCGATGTCTGGCATGCACGATGGTGCTCCGGATCCACTCACTGCGCTTCGCGCAACCGACCTTCGGCCGCGGTCGGCGGTGCTCAAAGAACGCATCTCGTCGGTCGACTTTGGTTTCGTTGGTTCTGCCGCCCAGCGGGTCGGGGTCGCGGTGCTCGTTCTGCTGCTCGCTGTGGGTGTGGGCTGGCGACTGTTTATGGAATCCTCGCCACCGGTTGAGGCCAGCATTCCGTTTGCATCGGAAGCAGCAGGCGAGAACGAATCAACTCCATCGGCAAGTGATACCGGTGGTGCACCTGGGCCGACATCAACATCGAGGTCAGAGTCGGTGGCCGCTGTAGAAACACAACCGGCCGTCGAGGTGGTTCCCGAGACGGTCGTCGTGCACATTGCCGGTGCGGTGCTCGAGCCAGGCCTCGTCGTTGGCGATGGCACCTGGAGAATCGACGATGCGGTTCGGGCGGCTGGGGGAGTGACCACGCTCGCCGATCTCGACCGGATCAATCTGGCTGCACCCATTCTCGATGGACAGCGGGTCTATGTTCCCTATCTGGATAAAGACGTTCCGGCGTTGGTGCAGGCCGATTCGCCGGTGGTCGATGTCGGCACCCCGGGTGGTGTGGCACAAACCGGGGAACCCATCGATCTGAATGGGGCGGACTCGACCGCGTTCGAGCAGCTCCCCGGCATCGGGCCCGCAACGGCGGCGGCGATTATTTCACACCGAGAAGAGTTCGGACCCTTCGGCACCGTCGATGCGTTGGTCGCAGTTCCGGGCATCGGGCCAGCGACACTCGAGTCGCTCCGAGACTATGTCCGGGTCTGACCTCGTCGCAGACACGAGGAACCGAGTTGCCCAAGCTGGCCGAGGCGGCGACGCAGATGTTGTTCGGCGGAATCGGAGAGACCTCGAGATCGTCGCTGGCCTGGCGGCGCTCTTTTTTGCGACGCGGGTGTTTCATGGCGCGCCGTGGTGGCTCGGCGTTGCGATGCTGGCGGCCGGGCTGATTCGCGTATCCCCAAAAGGAGTTGCCATTGCCGTACTCGTGCTAATGGGCACTCGTGCTGGTCACGTGGTCGAATCGCTCGACGCTGCGGCATCGGGCCCGCTCAGCGACGCGGCGATTGTGTTGGTGAGCGATCCTCGACCTGCCGATGGCGGCTGGACGGCGCAAGGCAAACTCGGCGTCGACCGCGTGTTTCTCAACGTACGGGTTAGTGCCGGTCCAGAGTTTGGTGACGCGGCGGTTGGTGACACCGTCCTTCTTTCAGGAACGCTTCGCGGCTCTGCACCGGAGACACCCTGGGCGATTTCCCGTCGGATCGTCGGCAGCGTAAGCGTGACAAATGCTGCTGTGCTGTCGAGCGCCGGTGGTGTCACCGGAGCCGCCAATGGCCTTCGCACGCTGTATGCAGACGGCGCACGATCGCTCGACCTTTCTGATCAGGCGCTCTTTCGAGGCCTCGTCTTTGGTGACGACCGTGGCCAGGACCCGATCGATGCCGACAACTTTCGTGCGGCTGGACTTGGTCACTTGCTCGCCGTGTCGGGGCAGAACGTCGCCTTCGTTTTGTTGCTCGCGGCTCCTGCACTCGGACGAATACCGAACGTTGCGGTACGGGTGCTCATCACGGTGATGGTGCTGTTGGGCTTTGGTGTGTTGACGCGGTTCGAAGCGTCGGTGAGTCGGGCGTTGGTGATGGCTGGGTGTGCACTCATTGCGCACGCGGTGGGGCGCGAATCGAGTGCCGGCGTCGTGCTCCTGCCCGCCGTCGGCGGTTTGCTGGTTTATGACCCGCTGCTCGCATGGTCGCTCGCGTTCCAGCTATCGGTCTTTGCGACCGTTGGCATGATCGTTCTGGCGCCACGCCTCGCTGAGCTACTTCCCGGCCCTGAGGTGTTCGCAAAGCCAGCAGCCGCCACACTCGGCGCGCAGCTCTTTGTCGCCCCGCTACTGCTCTCGACCTTTGGTCGGTTGAGTCCGGTTGCGCTACCGGCAAACCTTCTCGCTGGCCCGGCCGCGGCAGCGGTGATGATGTGGGGTTTGGTCGCCGGCCCGATAGCCGGGCTGGTACCGGAACCTGTCGCAGAAGTGGTGCACGTGCCGACGCTCCTTCTGATTCGGTGGATCGTGTTCGTGGCCGAGCGGTCAGCAGCGATGAGCGTTGGTTTCTTTTCGTTCTGGCACCTCGCTGCGCTATGTGGCGGCCTCGTCGCGTTCGCCCTCGCCAGGCGAACCTCGCGCCCGGTTCTCGGTCGTGTTGGAGGCGGCCTCATCATCATTGCGCTCGGCACGGCCATTGCGATCTCGCGACCGCTTCCACCTGGCGTACACGAATTGGGAAATGGCATCTCTGTCGCTCGTTCGTCTCATGGGACCGATGTTGTGATTCTTCGCAGCGGTGTTTCGGTCGGGGACGCGCTCGAGGAGATCCGGGCGGCGAACCTCGGCCGGATCGATCTCGTCATCAGCACGAGCGGTTCCCGGCAGATGGGGGTCGTGATCCATTCACTTCGGACCCGTTTCGAGATTCTCGAAGTTTGGGCGCCTGAGGGTCATCAGGTCGCTGGTGCTATGGCGCGCAATTCGTTATCGGGCAGCGTTGGATCGTTGGCGATCGAACACGACCCGTCCACCCACGTTGTGAGCATTACCGAGCGAGCTGGCGGCGGGTCTCCTCAGCTACCCGATGTCGCAGCGGTCCGGTAGTGTGCCCCCAATGCGGAGGCACGAGCGAACCGATGAGGCTGTGACGGTTACCTACGCGAACCAGCCGGTCGATCGGCAAGCCCAACGAGTTGAAGCGCTATCGGCTAACGAGCTGCTCGATGCGGTCACACGCTCCACCAACCCTGGGAACCTCATCGTCGTCCTCGACCCAGCGTGCGTTGCCGAAGCCTCGCCAGACGAGGTTGCCGACCACATCATTGCGCTGTCGAGTGTGCTCGTACGGCACGGGGTGCGGGCCTTCGAAACCCACTACGTCGTGGCGGTCACTCGCGTGTTTGCCATGTATCAGGCGATTCACACGGGCATTGTCGATGGCGAACTCGGCGAGGTCGTGAGCTAATGACCATCGTGCTGCTCAAAGGCAACGACGAGGTATTGCTCGCCGCGGCGGTCAAAGAAAAGGTCGATGCGCTCGTCGGTAGTGGGGATGCTTCCCTGATGGTCGAGGAACTAACCGAGAACCAATACCGCTTGGAAGACGACTCGTTCGCGATTCGACGGCTTGTCGACTCGGCCCAGACCCCGCCGTTTCTCACCGAACGCCGAGTCGTCGTGGGTCGACATATGGGACGCTTTACCAAAGCGGCCGATGTCGAAGCCCTCGTCAATTATCTCGAGTCGCCGCTCCCGAGCACCGATCTGGTCTTGGTGTGGGAAAAGGGCGTCTCGCCCGCCCAGCAGAAACTCACGGGCGCCCCAAAGTCGTTGACCGAATCGCTCGCAGCGGCCGGAGCCGAGATTATCGACACCGGGACAGGCTCGGGGAAGAGCGCCGATGCGTGGCTCGAAAGGCAACTCAAGTCAGCACCGATCACGCTCGACCGTCGTGCAGCACAACGAATTACCCAACATCTTGGCGACGAACGCTCAAGGGTCGTCAATCTGCTCGCGACGCTCGAAGCGGTGTACGGCCCAAGTGCAACGATCAGCGAGGACGACGTCGAGCCGTTCTTGGGCGAGACCGGTGGTGTCCCACCGTGGGAACTAACCGACGCAATCGACTCGGGCAAGATCGATGTCGCGCTCGACAAGTTGGCCCGAATGATCGGCACGGGAGGCCGACACCCGCTCCAGGTCATGGCGAGCCTGCAAACGCACTACCTGCGGATACTGCACCTCGACGGAGCTCCGGTCAGCGGTGAGAAACAGGCGGCACAACTTCTTGGAATGAAGGGCTCGACGTTTCCTGCGAAGAAGGCACTCACCCAGTCGAAGCGGCTGGGCTCAGACGGCATCAGAAACGCAATGACCTTGCTGGCCGACGCCGACCGGGCGTTGCGAGGAGAAATTGGGTGGCCCCCTGAACTCGTGATGGAAGTATTGGTCGCACGACTGGCAAACCTGCGATGACCGTCATTGCCGTAGTCGTCGGGATCATCCTCGTCCTCTCGGTGCTCGCTGACCTCATCAACACCCTCGTCACCACCCGGACGTCGAGGGGACGCTTCTGGCTCACACGAATCCTCTATCGAAATTCATGGACCGTCGTATCAGTTTTCGGTGGCCGCATTTCAGATGCGAATCGCCGTGAACAATTCCTCGGCTTGTTCGCTCCGATATCGGTGCTAGCGCTACTGGTCACGTGGGTGCTGCAACAGATCCTTGGCTTCGGTCTGATCTGGTGGGGAATCGGCGGAATAGACGGGGTCGAGTCACTCCTCGACGCGATCTATTTCTCAGGTGTCGTCTATTTCACGGTCGGTTTCGGCGAGGTTGTGCCCGCCGAACAAATTCCGAGGTTTGGTTCGCTCATCGAGGCGTTCTCCGGTGTGCTCACGATTGCCTTGGTCATTGGTTACCTGCCCGCCCTGTACTCGGCCTACAGCGAGCGCGAGCAGAAGTTGCTGACGCTCGACGATGGAAGCGAAGGCCGACTCACGCCCACCAATCTCGTGCTGTCGCGGTCGCCCGACGGCGACCCTCGCCAACTCGATGCGTTCTTCTCGGAGTGGGAGGCGTGGATTGCCCACGTACTTGAGACCCACATAACGTTTCCGATGTTGGCGCTGTTCCGCAGCCAGCACCAGGGGCAGAACTGGATCACCGCGCTCGGCGTCGTCACCGACGCGGCGCTCCATGTCGAGTTAACCGAAGGCGGACAGGGAAGGTCGGCGTATTGGGCACTGCGCCGTGGCGTGAAGTTGCTGCATCACCTCACCGAAGGGGTCGACCTCAGCGAGTACCGGGCGAGGCTCGACGAGACGTACGCAAGCGGCGATGGTGCGCAACTTCATGAGGTCTACGAGGCCTTGGACGCACATGGGTTTCCGATGCTCGACTTTGATGAAGCGGTCGAACATGCAATTGCACTGAGGCGAACCTACGACGCGCAACTCGAGTTTCTCATCGATCGGTTCGACGCTCCCCGCGGATTCTGGGGACACCAGATTGGACACGTGCACACCCACGCCTCGCTGATCGTCGTCGACGAGTGACCGGATCGCCGACGAGTGCACTGCCGCACAAAACGACGAAAGGCGCCCGTATGGGCGCCGTTCGAGCGATATCCCCCAAGGGGGATCAGAAGTAGCGTCTAGCTGAGCTAGGCGTTCTGGAGGTTGCGAACCTGAGTGGTAAGGCGGCTCTTGGTGCGGGCAGCGGTGTTCTTGTGCATGGTGCCCTTGCTTACTGCCTTGTCGATCCGCTTGATCGCAAGGCGAAGCTTCTCGTCGACATCGTCGTCTTTTGCTTCGGCCGCTTCGAGAACCGAGCGGGTCCGGGTGCGGAGTTCTGCACGGATCTGGCGGTTGCGTGCGTTGCGCTTTTCCGTCTGACGGTTGCGCTTGATTTGGCTCTTGATGTTTGCCATTGCGTCTTCGACCTCTTCTTCGCTACCCGCGGTTCGGGTGAGCGTACGACCCGTCCTTCGGGCCAGCGCACAAGCCTAGCGCTTACGTGACTTTCTCGACACTCGGAACTGCGGAAGCTTCAGCAAGTCGACATAGCCTTTAGGAAGTTATGGATCAGTCGCTCATTCGCAACACTTCGATCATTGCCCACATCGATCACGGCAAGTCGACACTCGCTGACCGCATGCTCGAATTGACCGGTGCGGTCGAGAAGCGAGACATGAAGGCGCAGTACCTCGATTCGATGGATCTTGAGCGAGAGCGCGGTATCACCATCAAGTTGCAGTCGGTTCGACTCGGCTGGAAAGACCACGTCATCAACCTGATCGACACGCCCGGCCACGTCGACTTTGGCTATGAGGTGTCCCGGTCGCTCGCGGCGTGCGAGGGCGTGATCCTCGTGGTCGACGCGGCGCAGGGAATCGAAGCCCAGACGCTCGCCAACTGCTACCTCGCGCTCGAGAACGACCTCGAGATCGTTGCTGCGCTCAACAAGATCGACCTGCCCGCAGCCGAGCCCGATAAGTACGCCGAAGAAATCGAGAACGTGCTCGGCATTCCGGCCGAAGATGTTCTGCGCATTAGCGCAAAGACCGGCGAGGGTGTCGAAGAATTGCTCGACGCGGTCGTCGATCGAACGCCAGCGCCGTCGGGTAATCCAACTGGCGACCCAAAGGCACTGATCTTCGATAGCCACTTCGATCCATACCGCGGCGTCGTTTCGTCGATTCGGGTCGTCGATGGAACGATCCGTTCCCGTAGCAAGGCGCTGTTCATGCACGCGAACGGCACCCACGACATCGAAGAGATCGGTGTTCGGTCGCCCGACAATGAACCGGTCAAAGAACTTGGCGCAGGCGAGGTGGGTTACCTCATCGCAGGTATCAAAGATGTTGGTGAAGCCCGTTCGGGAGAGACGGTCACGACGGCCCGGAACCCGGCCGATAAGCCGCTCGAGGGATACCACGAACCGTTGCCCATGGTCTTTAGTGGGCTGTACCCGATCGATGGCGACGAATATCCGGCGCTTCGAGACGCCTTGGAGAAGCTTCGCCTCAACGACTCTTCCTATACGTTCGAGCCCGAAACTTCTGGGGCGCTCGGCTTTGGGTTCCGCTGCGGATTCCTGGGCCTGTTGCACATGGAGATCGTGCGCGAACGGCTCGAGCGCGAGTTCGGCCTGAGCCTCATCTCGACTGCGCCGTCGGTTAAATACAACGTGCACAAGTCCAACGGGGAAGAGGTGATGATCGACAATCCGTCGGAACTTCCCGACGGTGCCGAGATCGAGTTCATCGAAGAACCGATGCTCAAGGTCAGCGTCGTGACGCCAACCGACTACACCGGCGCCATGATGGATCTCTGCCAGAGTCGCCGCGGCGAGATGAAGAAGATCGAGTACCTCTCGCCCGAGCGGGTCGAGCTTTCGTATCGCATACCGCTCGCCGAAGTGGTTATGGATTTCTTCGATCAGATGAAGAGTCGCTCCCAGGGTTATGCGTCGCTCGATTACGAGCCCGATGGCTTGGAACGCTCGAAGCTCGTCAAGGTCGACATCTTGCTCTCGGGTGATCCGGTCGATGCCTTCTCGGCGATCGTCCACGATGAACGCAGCTATGAGTACGGCAAGAAGATGACCGAGAAGCTCAAAGAGCTCATTCCTCGCCAGCAGTTCGATGTGCCGATTCAGGCAGCGATCGGTGGGCGCTTTATCGCCCGCCAGACGGTGAAGGCCTACCGCAAGGATGTGACCGCGAAGCTCTACGGCGGTGACATCACCCGTAAGAACAAGCTGCTGAAGAAGCAGAAAGAGGGCAAGAAGCGGATGAAGTCGATCGGTTCGGTAGACATTCCACAAGAAGCCTTCGTCTCGGCACTGAAACTCGATGACTAACGTTCGGCCCGCAGTTGCGGCCGACCTCGATCGAATCAAGGCGATAGCCGTTTCGGCCGAAATGTTTACGGTCGAGGAAGTCGACTTCCTCGACGAGATGTTCGCTGGTTCGCAGAACGGCGAGCTTCCCGATCACGAGTGGGTCGTCGTCGAAGCTGGTGCGGACCGAGCGGGTCGGTCCGGCGAGGTAGGTGAGGTGATTGCCGCCGCAAACTTTGCTCCCGAGCCGTTCGCCGATCGCATGTGGAACTTGTACTTCATTGCGGTTGACCCGCAGCACCAGCGATCCGGAATCGGTGAAACACTGATGAGCTATGTCGAAGAGGAATTGCGATCGAGCGGACCCAACCTGGTGCAGACGCTGATCGTCGAGACCTCATCGACTAATCAGTACATCGGCGCCCGCAACTTCTATGGCGGTCTCGGCTACGACGAAGAAGCTCGTATTCGCGACTTCTACGGTCCGGGCGATCACAAGGTCGTGTTCTGGAAACGCCTACTGCCGGCGTAGCCCTTCAACATTGGCGAGGGTGTGCAACTGCCCCGCTTTTCCAAGCGTTGATCGATACGTGCCGGGTGCAACCGGGTATTGGCTGTGGCAAGTATCCTGAGAGGCGATGTTGGATGACCGAAAGATGGCCATATTGCGTGCCGTCGTAGAGACATACATCGAGACCGCCGAACCCGTCGGGTCGACGGCGGTCAGCGCGGTGGCTGATCTTGAGGTCTCGTCTGCGACAATCCGCAACGAGTTATCGCTGCTCGACCAGCAGGGTTATCTCACCCAACCCCATACGAGCGCCGGGCGGGTGCCGACCGATAAGGCCTACCGAGCGTTCGTCGACAGTATCGACGCGCCGAATCTCGAACGAAATGAGAGCCAACGAGTCGCCGATTTCTTTGACCATGCCCACGTCGAGATCGAAGAGATGCTTCGACGCACCTCAAAGCTGCTGTCGGAAATGACCGGCGTAACGTCGGTTGTGGTGGCCCCTGACCGTGATCAAGCGACCGTGAAAAGCGTGCAGTTGGTGCAGCTTGCGCCGACCCTCGTGCTTGCGGTCCTCGTGCTTTCCGACGGAACGGTCGAAAAGTGCACGATCGAATCGATCGAGGAAGCAGACGAAGTGGCCCTCGCTGTAGCAAACGGTCACCTGAGCGCAGCGATGGTCGGTCGTTGCATCGGCAAAGAGGCAACGCCTCAGCCGAGCGGGAATGCGCTCGCGGATCGTTTGGTTGAATCGGCTCGTGCAGTACTTACCACTCAAGAAACAGCCGGGGACGTGTTCGTCGGCGGCCGTTCAAGCGTTCCGACCCTCGGCGCGACCGAAACCATCAGCGAAGTTCTGTCGATTCTCGAAACACAGTTGGTCGTCGTGAGTTTGCTTCGCGATGTTGTTGAACGCGGAATGTCGGTCGCAATTGGTGAAGAGACCGGAGTCGACCCACTCGCAGACTGCTCTCTCGTGGTTGCGCCGTACAGTGCAGAGAACAACCAAACCGGCACGATCGGTCTCTTGGGTCCGACCCGCATGAACTATCCCCACGCCATGGCCGCAGTCGCGGTCGTATCAAAGTCGCTTGGCAAGCGGTTAAGCGAAGGCTGAAATGGCAGATCACTACAGCGTTCTTGGCGTTTCGAAACAGGCGACTGAAGCCGAGATCAAAAAGGCCTACCGTTCGATGGCCAGGCAGTATCACCCGGATCAAAATCCAGATGATGCCGAAGCCGAGGCCAAGTTCAAAGAGGTAGCGAACGCCTATGAGGTGCTCGGAGACCCTGAGCGACGAACGCGCTATGACCGATTCGGCGACGATGGCCTCGGTGGCCAAGGCGGCCCCGGAGCTGGCGGTGCCGGACCATTTGGCGCAAACCTCGGCGATATCTTCGAAACCTTCTTCGGTGCCGGTGGCAGCCCATTTGGAGGCGGCCAGAGTCGAGGCCCGAGTGGACCGCCACCCGGCGAAGACCTCGAGACCGTGCTCGAACTCGACCTCTCCGAAGCGGTGTTCGGCGGCGAGAAGATGGTGTCGGTAAAGACCGCAGTCGTGTGCGACCCGTGCAACTCGACCGGCGCCGAACCTGGAACTGGCACGACGCGCTGCACCGAGTGTGGCGGAAGTGGGCAGGTCCAACGCGTTCGTCAATCCATCCTCGGCCAGATGGTCACCGCAGCACAGTGCCCAACGTGCCACGGTCGCGGCGAAACCATCGACCAAGCGTGCACCACCTGCCGCGGCGAAGGCCGCCAAATCGAGGAAGTGACCTACACCGTCGATGTGCCGTCGGGCGTCGATTCGGGTTCGACCCTTCGCTTGACCGGCCGTGGTGCGGTTGGGCCCCGCGGCGGAAGACAGGGCGATCTCTACGTCCATATCTCGGTTAACGAGCACGAACTATTCACCCGCGAAGGAAACGACCTCATCTTCGACAAGCCGATCGGGTTCGCGCAAGCGGCCCTCGGAGCCGAGCTCGAGATTCCGACGCTCGAAGAACCTGAAACCCTTCTGGTTCCGGCCGGAACCCAGAGCGGAAAGAAGTTTCGACTACGGGCAAAGGGTGTTCCCCATGTCAATGGTCGAGGCCGGGGCGACCTGGTCGTCAATCTGATCGTCGCGACACCAAATGACCTCAGCGATGAGGAAGTCGACTTGCTTCGCCAGTTCGCCGAGCTCCGTAAAGAATCGGTCGCCGACCCCGACGATGGCTTCTTTAGCAAGGTGAAGTCCGCGTTCAAGTGAGCGGCCTTCCCGCCGGCTCGCCCGGGCCGCATGTCTTTGTTGAGTCGCTCGAGCACCTCCAGGTCGTCGATGGTGATCTCTCCCACCTCGCAAAGTCTCTGCGGATGCGCGACGGCGATCCACTCACCGTCAGCGACGGGGAAGGTCGTTGGTGCCACGCCGAATTTGCGTCGACGGGCGTGCTCGCTGCGACGAGCGAGATCTTCATCGTTCCTGAGCCCGAGCGAGCAACGACCGTCGCGTTCTCGCTCACCAAGCAGTCAAAACCCGAATGGGTGATTCAGAAGCTGACCGAACTCGGGGTCTCGAACATCGTGGCGCTCACGAGTGAACGGACGATCGTTCGTTGGGATGGCGACAAGGTCGAAAAGGCGATGCAGCGTTGGGAGCGCATCGTCGTCGAGGCCGCGATGCAGAGTCATCGCGTCCGTTTGCCGAACCTCGACGGCATCGTTCCATCGACCGATTGGCTGTCCCGACCCGAAGTCGCGATCGCTCACTTCGGTGGCGACCCGGTAGGTCAACAGCACTTCTCGATTGCGATTGGGCCCGAGGGTGGCTGGAGTCCAAACGAGGTCAGTGTGGCGATGAGGACGGTCACACTTGGCGAAACCGTGCTCCGCGCCGAGACGGCTGCGGTGGCCGCTGGCGTCCTCCTCACGCGCAAAAATCTTTAGCGCACGAAGCAACAACTTGAACTGAAGTAAGGCAATATGAAGAAATACTCGCGCTTCGTTTGGACCATGCGCGAAGATTCTGTCTAGGGTGAGTCCACCATCGTCACTGTGCGCGGTTTAAAGGCGCCAGAGTGCGATCGTGAAGGGCTAAGGAAAATGTCAGACAACGAAAACAACTCGGACGAGTACAGCAAAAGCGTAGGCGAGCGCTTGCGCGCAATTCGTCGTCAAAAGCGACTGTCGCTCCAAGAGGTCGAAGCGAACTCGAGCCAAGAGTTCAAAGCGTCGGTTCTTGGGGCATACGAACGAGGCGAGCGAGCAATCAGTGTTCCTCGGCTTCGTAAGCTCGCCATGTTCTACAACGTCCCGGTCGATCAATTGCTCCCAATCGAGGGTGCTCCTGACTTCGGTGTCGAAGTCGACGACGCGATCGACCTGCGCGACCGCCCAACCCGGGCTCGAGGTGGGTCGATCACGATCGACCTCACCAAGCTTGAAAAGCTGTCCGGACCTGAGGCTGACATGCTTTCCCGCTACCTCACGATGATTCAGGTGCAACGCCAAGACTTCAACGGACGTGTCCTCACGATCCGGCGCGACGACTTGCAAGCACTCGCTGCGATCCTCGGAACCGGAATCGAAGGTGCGGCGCCTCGCATCGATGCGCTCGGTCTCACCTTCGTCCCTCAGGTCGTCCAATAGCGACTACGAAAGCCCGGAGTTTCTAAGCGCGATCGCTCGATTGCGCGCTAGCGAAGCTTGCGCGCCTTTGCCGGATCGACGGGTCCGCGTCGCTCTGGATGCAAGATCGTCGAGAGTACTTCTACCCCTTCGACGACGCGCGGGCCGGGGCGAACCATGAACGCGTCTGCGTCGACCGCCCAAACGTCCGCGTTTGGTGGCAACACGTCCTGAGCGAGCACGGCCTCGCCAAGTTCGCTTGCGCCGTCAAGGCGGAACCCACAGGGCGACACGATGACGACATCGGCCGCGCACGTAGAAATTTCCTCCCAGCTGACGCCGACCGAGTTTTCTCCGGGCTTGCCCAACAGCGAACTTCCGCCCGCCGCCTCGACGAGGTCAGGGACCCAATGCCCTGCGGTGAAAGCCGGATCGGTCCATTCAAGCACCAGCACCGACGGTGCTTCAGCAGAGCTCACCGAGTTGAAGACGTCGGCAAGGCGTTGTCGAAGCGATCCGATTATCGACTGGGCAAGGTCTTCGGTGTTCGTCTTGGCCGCAACGGTCCGAATCGAGTCAATGACCTCGTCGAGCGACATTGGATCGAGGGTGATGACGTCTGCGCTGCAGGCGAGGAACTCGAGCGCGTCATCGACCTTGCTCACGTCTACTGCGCACACGGCGCAGAGGTCTTGGGTGATCACGATGTCGGGGTCGAGGTCAGCAAAGGCGCCACGATCCAGCCGGTAGAGGTCTTCGCCCGCCGCCATTCGCTCCTTTACGATCGCATCGATCTCGCCGGGCGTGAGGTTCTCGGGAAGCGCCGACGTCGACACGATCCGCTTCGACTTTGCCTCAGGCGGAAAGTCGCACTCGAACGTCACGCCGACGACGTGGTCGCCGAGGCCGAGTTCGAACAGTATCTCGGTCGCTGAAGGAAGCAGGGAAATGATGCGCATCGCGAGAGGTTACTTTTCGAGGAGCGCATCGATGTATCTGGCGACGCCGTCGTCGTGGTGGCGAGCAGTGATCACGTCGGCGGCGTCGAGCACTTCTGGTTTGGCGTTTGCCACAGCGATGGATGTGCCAGCGACCGCGAACGCCGAGAGGTCGTTGTAGTTGTCGCCGAAGAAGTGGATGTCATCGAGTGGGACACCTAACTCGTTGGCGACCATCTCGATTGCAGCTCCCTTCGAACTCTGTGCGTTCGCAATTTCGAGGTACGTGTCCTTGGAGCGGTACGACACGGTGCTTTCGTCATGTTCGAGCAACGCTTCGATGGTGTCGATCTTGTCGGTATCTCCCATGCACATGATCTTGTGCGGAGGTGCTTCGGCGAGTCGCCCCGAGGTCGCGTACTCGTGTGCTCGTTCGGTGTTGTAGGCGACACCGGTATTCTCGGCCTCGCGCTGCGACCATCGATCCTCGGACCATACGAACCAGTCCTCGCCCGAGTAGAAGCTGGCGTGAAGGTCGACCTGGGTGCAGGCGTCGTAGATCTCCATCGCAACTTCTGCGTCGACTGCAATGTCGAGCACGACCGAACCGACTGCGTTGACGACGTATCCGCCGTTGTAGGCAATGAGCGGTACGTCTTTGCCCCCATATGTCGCCTCGAGGGCTCGCATCGAGGCGGGTGGCCGACTCGAACACAATACGACTGTATGTTTCTTGGCAATTGCCCGCCGCAAGGTCGCTTCGGTGCCCAATGAAATGACTCGCTCGGAGTTGAGCAAGGTTCCATCGATGTCTGAGATGAAAAGCGTCATTGAAGAGACGCTACCGAGCGATCGGGGAGCAGCGAGCTAAGGGCGGCTCATCAGAAATCGAAGGTTGGGACCTTGGGAAGGAAGAGCTCTTGGCCAGGGAGGATGAGATCGGCGTTGTGAGGGTCGACAAGACGGTCCTCATTTGCTTCGATCAAGATCCTCCAGTACTCAGCGATCTGTTGTTCGGTGAGATCGGTCCGGGCGAGTTCGTCACTCAGGTGCTCGGTTGCGATCGACCAGAAGGATTCGCCATTCGTCACCAGCCAGAATGGCTCGGAGCTCGTGTTGTTTTCGGTTTCGTTCTCTTGAACGCTCAGGGTTTGCGCATTCGATGGAGGTGCGGGTGTTTCAGCTGTATCGACCTCGGTGAGGGTAAGCGTTTCGGTCTTGAGGAGAACGAGCGGTGCCGGCGGTGCCGGCGATGCCGCCACATATCGGGTGGCTACCGGGACGGCCACAGCAGACACGCCGAGCAGAAGACCGACCAGACCAACGACAGACCTAGGGCCGAACCGAGACAGCGTGTCAGCGTCCCAGTTCGCGCCGAGGAAGCCAAACGCCGCGACCACGACGGCGAGATAGTACGACAGGACGAGCGCAACCCATCGTGCAAAGGTTGCAACGACATTGACCGGGTCTGAAAGCCAGTCGCTTAGGCCGTCGTTCGTTGCGAGATCAGGTCCGCCAAGCCCAAAGCGTGCGGAGTAGTGAAGCACTGCGATGAGTGCGATCAGGGCAACAAGAATCTTGAGCGTCCGAGACCGGCGTTGCGTGAGGTCGATCGACGATGTGGATGCTGGTGAGGAAGTCGATGATGAGGTCATGGTGCTGATGGCACGAGTGCCGCTTCTCCATTCGCGGTGAGTTCGGTGGATGCACCCCAGATGAGCTGTCCGAGGACAAATTCGTGAGTAAGTGAGAGGTTGACTTCGACGAGGGGCTCAGCCCCGGACGTGACGGCGAAGCCCGCCGGGCGGGCTTCGGGAATTTGCGAGATCGCAATACTTGGGCCAATAACGCTTTGTGCCGCGCCACCATCGATAGTGATCGTTCCGCTCGTTCGAAATTCGTCGACGTCGAAGCCAACGGTGGCGGCGTCGTTTGCGATCGTCGTTGCTAAGTCATGCAGTTGTCGTTGGCGAAGGTGCATGGCTCCGACCTCGAGCGTTACTGCGCCCAGCATCATCACGATGAGCAGGGCAATCGGGGCGAGCAGCAAGGTGCTTCCACGCTCGCGCCACTCGTGTTTGCCCCGAATCAAAGTCATGGGCAACCGCCACCAAAGTCGCCGCTGCGATATGCATCGATGCGGCCGCTGTGGGTCGACGATACTTCGGTCATCGTTCCGAACTGGCCAAAGAGTGGAAGACGGACGAGCGCAACGTCATAGCTCGCCGTCACCGAAATCACCGCGCACCGTTCGTAGCTGCCACCCGAGGGTAGCGATGGCGCTCGGTACCGGTCGCTGCGTCCGTAATCGGACATCACTTCAGCCATCCGTGCTTGGGAATCTGACCATGCATCGTTCGGATTGGACTCTTGAAAGGTTCGAACACCTTCACGAGCAGCTGCGGACACCGCGAGCGACGAATCGATGACGTTCCAGACGTTGACGATGAGCAGCGAGCCCATGACGAAGGCAAAGACGCCAAAGATGAGCATTTCGGCGCCCGCTACAAAGCCGCGATCGTCGTTGCGGCGATCGCGAAGCGCTGATTTCACAGTGGCCCACATCATGGCTGTTGGTCCTCGACGCGCACTTCGAAGGTGCGGTCCAGTACGCCGAAAGCGCGTCCGTCGCTGAACTGGGGCAGGAGCGCCCGCGTTTCCCACTCGACATCGACGATGACGCTGTTCGCCTGTTCAACGATCGAGAACTTCACGTCCGGCCCAACGATCGATCGAAACTCGGCTTCGGCTTCGGCAGGGGATATCCCGTTTCGTTCAGCGACATCATGAGCAGCGTCGAGCGCCAAGCTCGAGATGACCGAGGTGGCGTAGAGGTTGTGCATGATGTTGACCGAAAAGACGAGGAAGCCAAAGAAGAACAGCAGTCCCATCGCCATAGAGAAGATGCCCGACCCGCGTTCGGCGTCGCCTCGGTTAGCTGCCAATGTTGTTGATCGAATCTTCAGCCTTGTCACCGGCTGCTTCGCCAACGTTTTCAAAGACGACGTACATCGCCGCACCGAGTGCAGCGATGACCAAGATGGCGATCGCCATCGAGATAACGCCCTCGCCACGATCATCGACCAGGCGGCTTCGAATGCCCTGACGAATCGCAGCCTCGGTCATCGCGGCCTGGTGACTGAGCGAGAGAACGAGGTCTTTGGGGGTTGAAGTGTTCATCATTTTCTTCCTTCCACGTTTGTGGTGTTGTTTCGCGTTTCGGCGAGTGGTTGGCGAGTAGCGCTTGCTACCCGAAATCTGAAAGCGCACTGATGAAGGGGATCATCATCAAGATGACCCCCGGTATGAGTGCGGCGAGGGTGACGGGGATCCACACCTGCTGATTCTTCTTCTCGATCGCTTCGAGGAGTTCACGGTGTGATTCGGTTCGGACATTGCGAGCTTCGGCGGCGACCATCGATCCGAGGTCGCCGGCTTCTTTGTTGAGGGCCAAAATTGCGACGAGGCGCGAGACTGCTTCGAGGTCGGCGGTATCGGCCCACTCTTGGAGGGCGGCATGCTCGCTCGTTCCCTGACGCACGCGAGACATCACGATCCGCAGGTCTTGGGGGATAACTCCCGTACCGCGTTCGCTGACCCGCTGCAGCGCAGCGCCGAGCGAATACCCCGAGCCGAGAAGCATGGCGATCTGTTCGGAGATGATGGGGAGTTCTTGGAAGGTGCGGGCTTTCCACGCTTCAGATTCGTTGGCGAGCTGCTGTTCGAGGATGAGGAATGCGAGGAGTGGCCCAACCAAGGTGAACAGTGCAACGAGTCCAATCGGTAGCGATAGCACGAGGCCGAAGAGCACGATGACCGCCGCCGATCCTGCTGCCCAACCGATTTGGCGGAGACGAAACTGGGTCTCGTCCAGCTCTGAATGCACTCGTCGTAGCCGGCGAGATAGTTCTTCGCTGACGCCGAAGATCTTCGCTGCCGAGTCACCGATCAGCTCAGACAGGGGAGCGAGGAGCTGGCCAAAGCTCTCGAGTGAGAGCAGCCCACGATTCGATGTTCGGCGTCCACCAGGTAGGTATGGCGAGACCCGCGTCGCGAGGGCTTGGTGACGGAAAGGTCGTAGCTCGCTCAAGATGAGCGTCGTTCCGATAAAGAAGAGGATCGATGCTGCGGCGATGAGTCGAATCATGCGAACACCCGGTCTTCCTTCGGAAGGTTCATAATTCGGCCCGCCCAGACCCAAAAGATAAGGACGAGGATCAGCGCCACGACGACCAGTGCTTGGCCGGTCGGCGTGCCGTACGCGTCTCGCCCATTTCCGATACTGAGCCCGGTCAACGCCATGCCGAAGGGCACGATGAGGGTGAACCAGCGAGCAAAGCGGACGCCCGACTGGCGGGCAGCGGCATCTCGTCGGTGGCGTTGGTCGGTCATACGATCGGTTGCGAGGGCACCTAAGCGGTTGCCTACCTCGCCGCCGCCCAGCTCATGTGCGGTGAGTAGCGTTTCTGCGACGACATCGGCGGTGTTGTGGCCGAGGTGTTGTTTCAAAACATCGAGCGAACGGGCGAAGTCGGTCGAGATCAGCCACTCACGATGTGCTTCTTCAAAGGCGGGGCGGAGTCCGTCGTGGGTGCGGAGGCCAACCTCGAACGTTGCCTGTGGAATCGAACGACCGAGGGTGCCGGTCAGTAGTCGAATCTCCTCGATGATTCCCGGCCATGCGTGGTGCGCCGATTCGATGAGACGTTCGTGGCGGACGCGGGCAACGCCGACCGGTGACACTGCGGCAAAGGCGCCGATGAGTAGACCAGGGAGGACGCCGCCGAACAGCAGCGTGCCAATGGCAAAGCCGAGGACAGCGACGACGGCCATGGCGCTTAGCAGCGCGCCGAGGTTGAGGTCGCCGAGGCCAAGGCCCGAGATGACATCGGAGGTTTGTGCGCGCTGTTTTCGCTCGGTCTTTGGGCCGGGTTGGGGGCCATTCCAACCAAACGCGACCGAGGTGTAGAGGAGATGAACGCCGTAGGCAGCGGCGAAGGCGATGAGCAGCGCGATCATGTTCCGGCCTCATTCACCGAACGAGGGAGTACCTCGCGAATATCGATGCCGACGTTTGCCATTTCTTCGGCAGCGCGAACCGGCAATTGCCCGGTCCATTCGAGCATGCCGGTGTGTGGGTTCCGTTTGAAGACTTCGGTCATTGTGAATGCGGTGCCGTCGGCTGACGACGTCAGGTCCTCGACGAAGGCGATCTGGTTGACCCGTGGCCCTTCGGGCGTGCGGACGGTGTGCACGACGACATCGATCGCCTGGCTCACCAAATCGTTGAGTGCGGGCATTGGGATATCGGTCGACGTGTCGGCCAGCTGGCAAACGAAGCGAAGTCGGGTGAGGGCTTGACGGGCCGAGCCGGCGTGAATCGTGGTGAAACCAGTAACGCCACTCGACAGCGTCATCATGAGTGGGAGTGCTTCGCGGTCGCGAACCTCGCCGACGATGGCGACGTCGGGCGCCATGCGGAGGAAGCCACCGACGAGGCTGCGAAGATCAATGCCGGGACGATCGGGGCGGCCGCCTCGTGTCTGCATGCTCGCAACGTTGGGAAGCGGCACGTCGGCCTCGAAGACCTCTTCGGCAATGACGACACGAAGGGTCGGATCGAGTTCAGCGGCGCAACACGAAAGGAGCGTGGTCTTGCCCGCTCCTGGAACGCCAGCGAAGATCATCGAAAGGTTCGACTGCACGCACGCCCGCAAGAGCGCGGCGGCGTCTGCGGTGATTGTTTCCGATGAGATGAGTTCGTTCAGCGACCGGAATGCCATGCCGGTGAACTTTCGAATGTTGACCATCATGTGGCCGCCGCGTGCGATGTCGCCATGAACAATGTGGAGGCGGGCGCCGTTGTCGAGCTGCGCGTCTTGGAGTCCAGCGGTTGGGTCGAGCGCACGGTGGGCCCCACTCGACCGGTCGACGATCCGGGTCATCGTGCGTAGCACGTGGTCGTCATCGTGGAACGATTCGTTGTGATACCCGCTCGGTCCGAGGTGCCGCTTGACGAAGATCTGATCGGGAGCATTCAGCATGATCTCCCAGACGTCGTCGTCGTCGAGGAGCGATTCGAGTGGTCCGTATCCGGTGAGGTTGCGGATGCAACGCTCGATGACCAGGTCGGGCTCGGCGAGGTCGACGTGGCGAATTCCGCGTCGGTAGTCGGCCTTCCACTGCTCGACAAGATCGCTCGCGATATCGCGTAGCTGTTGCTGGCCTTGTGCCTCGTCTGGTGAGATGTTTCGGTCGTTCGCGACCTCGAGGGTCATCCGCTCGATCTCGATCAGTGGCGACACATCGGTCGATGGGCGCTCTGCAATATCAGTCATCGATCTCGCTCCAGTTCCCGAGTGATCCCGGAGTCACTGCGACGGGTTCGCCGAGGTCGGCAATGTCGTCGGGGGTTCGGATAGGTGCCGTCGGACCTTGGAGGTCGAGGAACACCTTGACCGCAGAGGAGACCGGCGAAGTGATCGCACTTGGCAACGCTTCGCCCGCTCCAAGGCTGGCGTCGAGTGACTTGCGATAGGGGATGAAGGTGGGGGGATTGGTCGAGTTCGACGCGGACAGTCGTTGGCTCAGCAGTTCGGTGATCGCTGCGGTGATCTCCGCCTTTGCCCTCGGGTTGCGTGGCGCGTGGTTGATGACCGGGACGATTCTCGCCGCGTCGACACCGATTTCGGTGAGCGAGAGGATCGTGCGGATCAGATGATGTAATCCCCATGCGCCGGGGTGTCCAACGACGAGGACGAGGTCGCCTTGGCGTGCCGCCATTCGTGCGAGCCGGTTTCGGTCTTCGATGTCGGTTGAACCAGTCTCTTCCATTCCGTCGAACTCGCCGGTGATGTCGCACACGGTTGTTTGGTACCGACCCATCAGGGTCGTCCAACTCGCCGAAAGCGCTCGTGCGGGGACCGATAGCCAGTCACGTTCGTGTCGGAGGCCGAGGAGCAGGTCGTAGCCACGTTCGGGGAAGGTAAAGACCGAACGGATCGACTCGGCTTCATTTGGGACGCCAAGCCGGTGGCTTTCCACGAACTCGAGCAAGCCGGGTATGACATCTCGGGTGTCGTGCAACATGGCCTGGTTTGCCCGAAGTGCCATATCGGCAAGGACGACGGGTTGGCTCGAGTCGTTGCCCGCAAGACCTTGGGCGAGAGCCATTGCAACGGTCGATGTTCCAACGCCACCAGATCCGGTGACGGTAATGACCTTGCCTAGGTTCTGGAACGATGCGGCTGCTTCGGCGGGCTGGGATGTAGCTTGCTCATCGCGGCCAATGGCACTGGCATGATCTTCGAGTGCGAGAAGTAGGTCGCCTCGGTCAAATGTTTCGGGAAGGACAGCCTTTGCTCCGAGGTCGGCCCAGTCGCGATCGACGAGACCGTGATCGATGATGATGGGTGAGCACCCGACCGACGTCGCCAGATCGAGAAGGTCTCGGTCGACTCCGTTTGCTGATGCATCGACGATCACCGCAGAGAAGGGGCGGCCTGACTCGAGTCGGGAGATGACCTCGCTCGTCGAGATGCATTTGATGAATTCGATCGGGAGGGCAGCCTCGTTTGCCCATCTGCTGACTTGGCTAAACCATTCCCGCCGTACGGGAGCGACGCCGAGGACGACGAACCGGTCTTTCATCCGAGCGTCTCCACTGGGATGGTGACTTCGTTCGCTCCGGTGACACCGAGGACCGAGACATCGCCGGTGATTGCGGCGGTGATGATCGCGCTCGCAACATCGCCATCGGCTACCCCGAGACGCAGAACCGAGTCGCCGCCGCTGAAGTCGGCGCCGTCGTTGCTGCTGTAGGAGAGCACGACGACCCGGTCGGCAATCAGCGTGGTGCGTGATCCTTCGGCATCGTCAAAGGTTGCGAGTAGTGAGACGAGTTCGCCCGAGGCGAGTCGTGCTGGCGCTCGGCTCGGTTCGATTTCGATCGAAACTTCGGCGAGTCCTGCGGGCACGGTTTCGGGTCCGCCTGCCGCGATATTGGATACTTGGAGGAATTCGTCTTCTCCGACCGGCCCAAGGACGACCGAGCCAATAACCGATTCGGGTGAGCTAACGACGAAGTTTGCGTCCTCTGCGAGGCGCATTCGGACTTGCGAGATGTGTTGGGGTTCGATGACCGTGCCGGGGGTCAGGTCTTGCTCGGCAATGACCACACTTTGGAATGTGGCGTCTTCGCCGATGCGCGATGCGACGAGCACCGCAACGATGGCGAGTGAAACCAAAAGGCCGCCAAGGACGGCGCGCCCGCTTGGAAGTCGCTTCTTGACTTTGAGTACCGGCTGTTGAACGTCGGTCATCGCCGACCTCCTGAGGGTTTTTGAAAATGACTTAAAGGCGCTGAAATGGTGTTACTATTGCTGGCATGACTTCTGCAGACGGAGATTGGTTGTCCACCAAAGAGGCCGCTTCGGCATTGGGGCTCACGCCGCGGACGTTGTACCGACTGATCGACGAGGGCCAATTGCCCGCGTACCGATTCGGTCGAGTTATCCGTCTGAAGCAAAGCGAGATCGATTCGTTCGTTGCGCAAAGCCAGATTTCGCCCGGCGAGCTCGAGCATCTCTATCCCGAGTCCGTCGAGGCGTCCGCCGACTGACCCGCAGTCCACAGGGACTGGTGTGATATCGCAGTCCACAGGGACTGATGTAATCGCGTTAATCGCCATCATCGTGATTGCACCACCTGGTCGATTGCGTGCAGGGGAACGGTCATGACATCGCCGCGTCCGTCGAGTTCGATGACCAGCTGGTCCTCGCCCACGACTTGTGGCGTACCCATGACGTGGTTGCCGCTCGACACGGTGACGGCGATTCGGTCGTTCGTCTCGCAGAACGACTCGATTAGCTCGCCAAATGACGGGCCGTTGAAGAATTCCGAGACGCCACGGTTGTGGCTCGATCCTTGCTCGATAATTCCCTCGATTGCAGCGATACGGACGAGTACGTCGCTGCCGGCCTTATCGGTGCGAATTTGTACCGCCTCGGTGCCTGCGGTGGTGACCGTGCCACGGATTGCTGAACCGGTGCGGGTCAATATGGTGCATGGCGAGGCGGTTTCGATGAGCTCGAGAAGTGTGCCGAGGAACGCTCCGCTGAGTCCGGCAACGACCGCACGGTCGCCGCGCTGGATCCGTTCTTGGACGCTGTTTAGGCGTCGCTCAGAATCGGCGAGCGTCTGAAGCTTTTGATCGAATTGAGACGGTCGGGTCACGTCATCGAGAGTGGTGGGTGTTCGGTCTGGTTGGTATAGGTCGGTCCACTTAGGCGCGTAGGTAGCGGCCTATGGGTCTATAGGGCGCTTGGTCCGATGCGGTTCAAAACGCCCCTAGTTACAACAACTTTTGGTCCCGCTTGAATCAATCTTGGCGTAGTAGCGCTATCGAGCATCGATTCTTGGGACTGGTACGCTTAACAGACTGAACTGCACGTGCTGCATTTCGACCACGAAACCGCATTGACCTCGTCGAGGTCGGTGTCCGATCACCTTGCAATCGAGTATTTGTTGTCTGACCAATCTGTCACTATCCATGTCGCTGGAAACCACCTGATGACCAGGCTTCTCGGCGAGCGCGACGAGTACCTTCGAGTGATCGAAGACCGCTTCCCGAAAACTTCACTTCATGTCCGAGGGAACCAAGTTTCCATCGATGGCGAGCGAGCTACCGAAGCGGGCAAAGTCGTCGAAGAGCTGGTCATCATGCTCGAGACGGGCCAGGCCCTCGATTCTCGTTTGGTTACTCGAACGATCGATCTGGTCGAGTCGAATGAACGGCCGAGCCAGGTCTTTAACTCCAACGTGTTCCGGACGGCGAGCGGGCGAACGATTCGACCCAAGTCCGCAGGCCAGCAGCGCTACCTCGAAGCGATTGCGAACAACGTCATCACCTTTGGTATCGGACCTGCAGGTACTGGCAAGAGTTGGCTTGCAGTCGCTATGGCGCTCCAGGCGCTTCAGGCTGGCCAAGTCGAACGCATCATCTTGACCCGTCCCGCTGTCGAGGCGGGAGAGCGGTTGGGGTTCCTTCCCGGCGATCTGTTGCAGAAGGTCGACCCGTACTTGCGTCCGCTCTACGACGCCCTCTACGACATGACCGACAGCGAAGGCGTCACCCGGCTCATGGAGAAGGGGACTGTCGAGGTTGCGCCACTCGCATTCATGCGCGGCCGCACCTTGAACAACGCGTTCATCATCTTGGATGAGGCGCAAAATACGACGCCGGAGCAGATGAAGATGTTCCTGACGCGCATTGGCTTTGGTTCACGTGCGGTCGTCACCGGCGATATTTCCCAGGTCGATGTGCAGGGAGGCCGGACTGGTTTGGGTGGTCTTGAACGGATTCTCGGCGATATCGATGGCCTCGCCTTTGTTCGCCTCGGCAGTAAAGATGTTGTTCGTCATTCGATCGTGCAAGCGATCGTCGACGCGTATGAGTCCGAGGGCGACAGCATGAACAAGCTAAAAGAAGAAAAGTCGTGAGCGCAGCCGACACCGCATCGGCGCCCGCCGTAATTTGCCTCGACGAGCAGAAGGTGCGCTCGATCTCGACCGAACAATGGGGCGCGCTCGCTCGTGAGGTGCTCATTTCCGAGGGTGTCGATGGCGACAGTGAGCTCAATCTGACGTTCATCGACGCGGAGGAGATGGCCGGTCTCAACGCCGAGCACATGGGCAAAGAGGGGCCGACAGACGTGCTCTCCTTTCCCCTCGATGACGAGCCCGACCTTGCCTTCGAAGGACAGACACGGTTGCTCGGCGACGTCTTAATTTGTCCTGAGGTCGTTGCGCGCCAGGCGCCTGGAGCTCCCGATGAGGAGATGGCGTTGATGGTCGTGCACGGTGTCTTGCACATCTTGGGCATGGATCACCAAGAACCGGCCGAAGAAGCCGAAATGAAAGCGGCCGAGCAGCGGCATCTAGAGCGATGGCGGCTGCATCGATGAACAGTCTCGTGGCGATCGTCGTGGGCGTCTTGCTCGTGCTTGCCCTGATCGGGCTTGCCATCGCCGAAAGTGCGTTGAATGCAATCAGCCGCTCTCGTGCTGAAGCGCTTGAAGAGGACGATGTGCCTGGAGCTGCAGAACTGGTCGAAGCACTATCGGATCGCCGTCGGCTGATCGCTCCGATCTTGGCAATGTCGCTCGGCAGTCAGCTCGCACTCGGTGCAATCGTGGCAATCCTTGTACAGAGTCGTTTTGGTTCGGCGTGGATACCTGTCGCCCTTGGCGTCTTGCTGGCGTTCATGCTGATCGTGACCGAGTCGGTGCCAAAGTCGTGGGCGCAGCGAAACATCGACCGCGCTGCTCCGCAAGCGGCCCGGTTCAGTCGGAGCGTGCTATCGATCGCGCCGATCCGCTGGATTCTCGCTGGTTTGGGCGGGGTGAGCGCTCGGATCTTGAGAAACACGTCTGGCACGCTCTCCGAAGTCACGTCTGAAGAGGAGATCGTTGCGATCACCGACGCTGCGGTTGCCGAGCAGGTGCTCGAGAAAGATGAAGGGCGCATCATTCAGGAGGTCCTTGAATTCGGCGACACCTTGGTGCGCGAGATCATGGTGCCTCGGCCCGATGTGCTGGCAACGTCTTCGAACTCGACCATCGACGAGGCGATCGAAAAAATGGTCGAGCGCGGGCATTCTCGGATGCCTGTGTACGAGGAGGACTTTGACGATGTCACCGGCGTGGTGCACATCAAGGACCTCTTTGCCCGGGTGCAACGAGGCAGGGGCGGCCACTTTGTTTCTATCGCTACTCGCAAACCAATGTTCGTTCCCGAAACGAAGCGTGCCGCTGAATTGCTTCGCGAACTCAAGGGTTTGCCGACCACGCTCGTCGTTGTGGTCGACGAGTACGGCAGCACTGCGGGCATCGTCACGATGGAAGACCTCATCGAAGAGTTCATCGGCGAGATCGTCGACGAGTTCGATGCGGTCGAGGAGCCATTGGTCAAGTCACTGAATGCTCGTGAGTGGCGTGTGCGTGGGCGGGTCACGATCGATGAGTTCAACGAGTTGGTCGGCGCCGAACTGCCCGATGACGAGTGGGATACTGTCGGCGGCCTCATCTTTGACCACCTCGGCCATGTTCCTGCGGTTGGTGATTCGGCGACGGCGTCTGGCTTTCAACTGACCGTGGAGGCTGTTGAAGGTCGCCGCATCACTCACATCCTCGCGGTCAAGCAGACCGAATGGGCCAAGACCGCTGAGGCGGAAAAGTCGGAGCAGCACTCATGACCAACGCTGAAGAAGAACACAGCGGTACCGACAGCAGCGGCGGAAGAGCCAGCGATGAGCCGGTCTATCGGTCGGGGTTTGTCACCCTCGTCGGCCGCCCAAACGTGGGCAAGTCGACGCTGCTCAACAAGATTCTCGGTGAGAAGGTCTCGATCGTTTCCGACAAGCCCCAGACCACCCGCAGCCAGGTGCGCGGTGTGCTGCATCGCAAGGATCTGCAGTTGGTCTTTATGGACACACCGGGAATTCATAAGCCGCGTGGGCCACTCGGGAAACGTTTGAACGAGTCAGCGCAGTCTACGATTGGCGACGTCGACGCCGTGTGTGTGCTCGTCGATGCCACAATGCCGATCGGGCCCGGCGATAAATGGGTGATCGACCGCTGCCCGAGTGATGCCATCCTCGTCGTGAACAAAACCGATAAGGCGAACCCCGAACAGATTCTCGGCCAGCTCGGTACGGCATCGAGTTTCGACCTCGAGTCGTACTTTCCGGTGTCGGCGGTGACCGGCGAGGGGGTCGAGGAACTCGTTGCTCACCTCGCCTCGAAGATGCCTCCTGGCCCGCCCTACTACCCCGAAGATATGGTCAGCGATGCCGCTGACGCATTCTGGGTTGCCGAACTGGTGCGTGAACAGTTGTTGTTGGTCCTCCGAGATGAGGTGCCGCATTCGATTGCGACGCGGGTGACCGAGATGGAGTGGCCACACGTCCGCTGCGAGATTCTCGTCGAACGGGATTCGCAGAAGGGGATCGTGATCGGCAAGAAGGGCTCGGTCATCAAAAAGGTCGGAATCGGCGCCCGGCAACAGCTGCGCGAAGGCACGTACCTCGACTTACAGGTGAAGGTAGCGAAGAACTGGCAGACCGAGGTCAGCCTCCTCGAACGCCTCGGGTACTAGCCGGCCCGCATCGATAGGTCCCGCCGGGTACTTGACTTCCTACCGCTCGCTGCCGATGGGTGACGGTGTCGAATGAACTGATCGTCGATATCGATAACGTCACACGCTCCTTCGGGAAGGTTGTGGCGCTCAACGAGCTCGATATCAAGGTTGCGGCTGGCGAGGTGACCGTCCTGCTCGGACCAAACGGCGCGGGCAAGACGACTGCGATTCGGATGATCACCGGCTCGCTCGCCCCCGACACCGGAACCGCTCGGACCTTTGGCCTCGACCCATCGGGGTCAGATGGCGAAGAAGTTCGACAACGCTGTGGCGTCGTTTCGGCGAAACCGTCGCTCTATGACCGTCTCAACGGCTGGGACAACCTGCGCTACGCCGCCGAGCTGTACGGGCTTGGCAAGGGTGCTGATGCCGACGCTCGAATCGAGGAGGCTGCGTCGATCTTTGCGATCGACAGCGCGCTGGAGCATATGGTCGGTGGTTACTCGACCGGTATGAAGACTCGGCTGGCGCTCGCACGTGCGGTCCTGCATAAACCCGATCTCTTATTGCTCGACGAGCCAACCTCTGGCCTCGACCCCGAGTCGGCACTCGCCGTTCTCGAACTGATCGGCGAGATGGCCGCTGATGGCCAGTCGGTCTTGATGTGTACGCACCTGCTGCTCGAGGCCGAAGGGTTGGCCGACGAGATTGTTGTGATGCAGGCGGGTTCGAGCCTCGAATCGGGAAAGCCCGCCGATCTTGCAAACCTGTACTTTCCAGACAAGTCGGTCCTCATTTCGGCAATGATCCCCGAATCGCTCGATGTGCTCGCCAACCAACCCGGTGTGCTGAGTTATGAGCGGAAGGAGAGCACCGCCACGATCGACATTCGAAGCCACGACGTGATCCCCGGGCTCGTGGCGCTTCTCGCCGAGCGCAATGTGCCAATCACCAGCGTGGTTCCGGTCGAGCCATCGCTCGAAGATCTCTATTTCGCGATCCGTCGAGAACATGGGTCGGTCGAAGGTGAACTCGCGCCACCGGGAGGCTCGTCAGGCCGCACTGCACGCCATGACACCTACAACAGCGGTCACGCCGCGGCGGCATAGGAGAACGAACATGGATTGGTCTCGTGTCAGAACGGTCGCCCGCACCGACCTTAAACAGCTCATCCAGGCGAAGGACTTCTGGATGCCGATGGCCTTCCTCGGTCTGCTGTTCTTTGTCATCGTCCCAGGGATCCTGCTCACGATCATCACCCAACTCGGCTCGATCGAAGGCATTGCGCAGATCAGTGAGACCCTCGATGCGCTCCCAGCCGCAGCCCAAGAACAGGTCGTTGACGCAAGCCCCGAGGGTCGGACCGGCTTTGCGCTCGCCGTCTTTCTCGTTGCTCCCGTCGCAGTCGTTGTGCCGCTCACCATTTCAACCGCCGTCGGTGCAGCCACGATCGTTGGCGAACGCGAGAAGGGGACGGGCGAGTTTCTTGCAAACTCACCCGCTGGAGTTCGCGAGATCTACATCGGGAAGCTGATCGCGAGCATCGTGCCTGGCTACATCACAACCGCGGTTGGCTTCTTCTTCTACTCGATCATCGTCAACGTGCTCGTCGGACCCGAGGTGGGCGGCTGGTTCTTTCCGACCGCCCAATGGTGGGTCATGATCTTGTGGGTCTTACCGCCGTTTCTTGCGATTTGCCTCAGCCTCGTCCTGCGACTCTCGGCTCGTGTGCAGTCGACCGCCGCTGCCCAACAAGCCTCAGGTCTCATCAGCCTTCCGCTCATCGTCATTGCCTACGGGCAGGCCTCCGGAGCGCTCTTTGGGTCGGCGTTGGTTCCCATCATCATCGGCGGCGTCGCCTGGATCTTGGCCTTTCTCAGCCTGAGTCGCGGCGTTCGGTCGCTGACGCGTTCGCGGCTTCTTGGTGTTGGGCCTGGACTTTAGACGGTCCTTTCCCCAACGGCGCTCGCTCACCGTGTCCTCGCTGTCCTCACAGTGATGCCGGTGTCGCTGCGTGGGTCGACAGGTTGGTGGTGTGCCCAACCGAAAGGCCAGCGGCTTCGAGTTCGAAGACGAGTTCAGTGAGTAGTGCCGATCGGCGGACCGGCTCTTCGGTGCGGTCGGCAATCCACACGTAGATGCGAAAGAGCGTTGCAGCGTCGCTCACCGCGTCGAAACACACGAGCGGGTCTCGTCCGGGAACCGACCAGTCGACCCGGCTGAGCACCTCGTGCATCACCGCGTGCGCGCGTTCGCGGTCAGGGTTGTGGTCGAGCGGTATCTCGATCTCGATGCGGTAACCACCAAGGCGCGAGTAGTTGAGCGTGCTGCGATCCGACATTGCCGAGTTCGGCACCCACACGGTCGTGCCATCGACTCGGCCGATCTCGATACGAAGAAGCGATCGGCTGAGGACGGTTCCCCACGTTCCGTCGACCTCGATCACATCGCCGACGATGAACACGTCGTCGAGAGTCGCCACGATGCCCGCAACGATGTTTTGGCCGAGTGGGGTAAATACCACCGCACCAGTGAATCCAATCGTGGTGAGTAGGGCCGCCATTCCCGTGACGTCGACGCCCGCGACTTGCAGGGCAGTTGCGAAGACGAACACCTTCAGGAGCTTCGGGGCGAAGAACTGCAGTTGGCGACGGGTGCGAACGTCATCAACGTTTTGAAGCGCTCTCGAGGTGAAGCGGCACGCGAGGCGCGTCAAGAGTGCAAGTCCGAGCAGGCGGGTGAGGATCGGCCCGCTCACCGCAACGATCGTGGCGCCATCGAACTCAAGACCCAGTGCTTCGGAAAGCATTTCTTCTCGCAACGTTCCGCCTCCAAATCAGGCATTTCAGTTTGGTTACTGTTTGTAACATAACTGAAATATTTGCGGAGTGTGCGGATTCTTAGATTCCTCGGTCAGTCCTGCCCGTCTCGGATCGTGTTGAGGAACGTGATTGCATCGTCGCGGTTCTTCGTTCGACGCAGCGGTGGTAGGGCCTTGATGAGGTCCCACCGGTAGCTCTTCGAGGTTGCCAAACGGCTATCGAGGATCGCCACAACACCCCGGTCATCTTTCGAGCGGATCAACCGGCCTGCGCCCTGTGCCAAGAGCATCGAAGCACGGGGCAGATCGATCTCGCGGAAGGCTGCAGCACCGACGACATCTCGGCGCGCGCTGAGGAGTGGGTCGTCGGGGCGAGGGAAGGGCAATCGGTCGATCACGACGCAGCTCAGCGATGGTCCAGGGATGTCGACGCCCTGCCAAAAGCTCATCGTCGCCAGCAGCACCGATTCCTCGTCATCGGTGAACTCGTCGACGAGCGCCTGCTTGGGTAGGTCACCTTGCGCGAGCAGTTGATAGGGGAGCCGGTCGAGCAAGTAGTCCTTGGCAAGGTTCATCGAACGCCACGACGTGAACAATGCAAGCGTCCGCCCACCGGCGGCCATCACCAGCGCTTCGATCTCGTTGTGTACTGCGTCGCGGTAGTCATCGGATCGAGGGTCGGGCATGTGCGCAGCGCAATAGAGCATGCCGGCCTCTTCGAAATCGAAGGGACTGCCAACATCGATTTGCTCGAACGGAAAGGCGTCCATGCCGAGGCGGCCAGCGAGGTTTGGCGGAATCGTGGCACTGGTGAGAATCGCTGCTCGTTCGGCAAAGAGCTGCTCGGTCAGCACGCCCGACACGTCGATCGACGCAACCTTGAGCGCCGGGTTTCGCTGCCCCTCGACCCATGCGACTTGTCCTTCGACCAGGTCGAGTGCAATGTCGATGTCGGCAATCACGTGTGTCGCTGCATTCGAGGCACGTTCCTTACGGCCAATGACCTCGGGTTTGCTCTCCTTGGGGATTTTGCGGAGTGCCTCGAGCGCACGGTTTGCCCGGTCTCGAGCGCGATTGAGCGAGCGATCGAGGTCGGCGTCGACCTCGTCGAGGCGATCGCCCATATGTGGTTCGAGGTCGATCGCCAATTGTTCGGCGATGTCGTGTAGGTCAGAGATGAGTGCGTCGTCGGCAACGATTGCCTTGATCGTGTTCGCAAGGTTTCGAAGGCGCCCGCCGGTCAGCTCGAAACCGGCTGCGCCGGCCACGATGTCTTCGATCTGGTGGGCCTCGTCGATGATCGCAACATCGTGCTCTTCGAGGATCGCGCCGTCTGAAACGAGGTCGAGGGCGTAGAGGTAGGTGTTCACCACGACCACCTCGGCCTCTTTCGCTTGCTCCCGGGCAATCTCGGCAAAGCAGGTGCCCCCCATGGGGCACCGCTTCTGGCCGGGGCATTCGGTCGGGCCAACGCTCACGGCTGCCCACGTGCGCCCCGAAGGCTCGACTTTGAGTTCGGCCCGGTCGCCCGTCTTGGTCTTCTTCACCCATTTCAAGATCTCGTCGAGATCATCGGCGTCGACGTTCGCCCCGTCCTCGACGTCTAGACCGAGTTGTTCGCCGTCGGCCTCTAACTCGGCCAGACGTTGTCGACACACATAGTTGCTTCGCCCCTTAAGGACGGCGAACTCGAACGGCACATCGAGGTGTTCTTGCAAGAACGGAAGGTCCTTGTTGGCGAGCTGATCCTGGAGTGCCTTTGTGGCCGTCGAGATGACGGTGCGTTTCCCGCTCAGAATTGCAGGCACGAGGTACGCGAGCGACTTGCCCGTGCCCGTTCCTGCTTCGGCGATGAGGTGTTTGCCATCGGTTATTGCATCGGCCACCGCAATGGTCATTTCGCGCTGGCCGGGGCGATCTTCGCCACCGTTTGGAAGTTGTTCTGCCACTGCGACGAGCGCGGAAGTAGCTCGATCAGCAAGGCCCATGAGGCGCCACTCTAGGGCACACATCTGACAGTGGTGCGCAGGGTAGTTGATCGGCATTCGTGGCACGGGACTCAGGGGTGCGCAGGAGAACCGCGCGAATGCGCGCAGCTTCTGGCTCCTCCGCGGTAGCTTGCTCAGATGGCTTCGAAGAGTTCCGCCGTGCCAAAGCGCAATCCCACGGTGCCCAAGCACATTGCCTGTGTTATGGATGGCAACGGACGTTGGGCAGAACAGCGTGGGTTGGCTCGCATCGAGGGCCACAAAATGGGAGAACATTCGCTCTTCGAGGCCGTCGAAGGCGCGATCGAACTCGGCGTCGAATGGCTCACCGTCTATGCCTTCAGTACCGAAAACTGGAAGCGTCCGCCCGACGAGGTCAAGTTCCTCATTGGCTTCAACGACGACATCTTGTTGCGTCGCCAAGACGAACTGAACGAGATGGGAGTGCAGATTCGTTTCGTTGGCCGAAACGACTGGCGAGTTCCCAAGCGCTTGGTCAATCGAATGAACGAAGCGAGTGCGCTCACCAAGGGCAACAAAAAACTGAAGTTCACCATTGCCTTCAACTACGGCGGCCGTGCCGAAATCGCCGACGCGGTCAAGAGTTTGATGGCATCGGGGGTTTCGGCCGACAAGGTGAACGAGCGAATGATCGCTCGCCACCTGTATGACCCCGACATGCCCGAAGTCGATTTGATGATTCGTACCTCGGGCGAGTTCCGCACATCGAACTTTCTCCTCTGGCACCTTGCCTATTCCGAAATGTGGTTCACCGACACGCTGTGGCCCGACTTCACCCGGGCCCACATGGCCGACGCCGTTGCCGACTTTCAACAGCGCGGCCGTCGCTATGGCGGTGTGACCGCGTGACTAGTCTTGGCGGCTTCCGCGGACCTGGCCGGAACGGCCAGCGAGGTACCGCGTGAGCCAGCCATCGCACGGCCTGTACCGAGACAACGCCGTCGTCTTGCGGACGTGGAAGCTGGGCGAGTCCGATCGCATCGTCAGCCTCATGACCCAATCGAACGGCAAGGTTCGCTGCGTGGCAAAGGGTGCCCGCAAGACGCGCAGCCGGTTCGGCTCACGAGTCGAGCCAACGAACCATCTCGAGGTGCAGCTGTATCGCGGTAAAGGCGACCTCGACACGCTCACCCAAGTCGAGAGCATCGACCGCTTTCCGACCATACGCCAAGACCTCGAACTCTTCGCCCGTGCATCGGCGATGCTCGAAGCGGTCGAGGTGGTCTCACAAGATCGCGAACCAAACGAAGCGCTTTACACGATGCTCGCCCGAGCGCTTCACACCGTTGCCGCATCCGAGAGTCACCTCGTTGTTGCCGGCTTCTTCCTAAAGTTGCTCGCCCAAGAAGGGTTCTCGCCATCGGTCGATGTGTGCGTGCTCTGTGGTGCTACGAGCAACCTCACCCACTTCTCGAT
>CALHXU010000047.1 GCA_938040365.1 uncultured Acidimicrobiales bacterium | reverse complement strand
GTCATGGTCGAGGCCGAGACCGCCGAAGTCGCCGACGCCTCAGCAAAGCGCCTTGTTGCCGCGGTCGAAAGTCTGTCCAGCTAGCGCTGGTGGGCACCCTTTACAAGGGCTTTCTTGCACCGATGTAAAGGTAACGACGTACCCCCCGACTCACCCCCTAATTTTCTACACTGGCGGTAACGCCAGAGCGCCCTCTCGGCGCTCGTCGAAAGAGAGCTTCCCATGTGCGGAATTATCGCAGTCATTCGTCGCCCATCGAATCGAGCGATACCCACCAGAGATGACATCCTCGGACTCGTCGCCGGGACCGCCAGCGGACTCGACGGCATTGCCCTCGAGCAGGCTGACGGCCCGCTCGCTGACATTGCCGAGCGCTTGAACACCGCCGACACACTGTTGCGTGGGACGCCCGGCCTTCACCTGATGATTGCAGACCCTGGCCTTGGCGAAGTTTTGTCGGTCGAGCTCGATTCGTTGAACGCTCACCTCGATGCGCTCGAAGCCGACCTCGACGCAAAGGCGACAGTCGACGCTCTCGACCTCGAAGCGGTCAACTCGCTCCTCATCGCAGCACGAGACGCCGCCTGGGCGATCGAACGAGATCGCCTTCGCGCCGCGAGTGTCGTTTCTGACCTCGGAGGACGCGATGTCCACGGCGCTGGTATCGACGCCATCTTCTCGGTGCACCAAGCGCTTTCCGCAATCGATCGCATGGAGGTGCGTGGACGTGACTCTGCGGGCCTGCACCTCTTGGTCAGCAACCACGGTCTCGACTTTGAAGACGCGACCGTCGCAGCGGCGATCGAGGCACGTGCCGAGAAGACCGAGTTGTTCACCGACTCGGCAGTCCGTCGAGTCGGCGACCGCCTCAGTTTCGTTTACAAGGTCGCCGCTGAAATTGGTGAGCTCGGCGACAATACCGCGTCGTTGCGCAACAGCATTCGCAAGGACGACTTGCTTCGTCGAGCTCTCGACAACGACACGGCAGAGGTGGTGGTGATTGGCCATACGCGCTGGGCGAGCGTCGGGATTATCTCTGAGCCGAACGCACACCCGGTGAACTCGGACCAGACCTCCGAGCACAGCGGGCCGTATTGCACTGCGGTACTGAACGGAGACGTCGACAACTACGGCGACCTGATCCGGTCCGAAGAACTCTGCATTGCCGATGACATCACCACCGATACCAAGGTCATTCCGACGCTCACTTCGAAGCACTTGGAAGCCGGACACGACATCACCGAAGCATTTCGCCGTGCGGTGTCGGTATTTGAAGGTTCGGTTGCGATCGGCCTCTCGAGTGAAGAGGCGCCAAACGATCTGCTTCTCGCATTGCGCGGCAGCGGACAATCGATCTATGTCGGTCTTGCCGAAGACAGCTACATCGTGGCCTCCGAACCGTATGGCGTTGTCGAAGAGACGACCCAGTACCTGCGTATGGATGGCGAGACGCCAGCCAACCCTGACAACCCGAGCGCGAGTCGGGGACAGATTCTGCGCCTCTCGGGAGCTTTGGCCGGAGACTTGGAAGGCTTCCAGCGCGTGGGCTACGACGGGACCGACCTGCCCGTTACCGCTGCCGACATTGCAACCGCGGAGGTCACCACGCGCGATATCGACCGAGGCGACTACAAGCACTACCTCTTCAAGGAGATCTCCGAATCGCCGCGGAGCTTCCGCAAGACGCTTCGCGGCAAGCTCGTCGAGACCGACGGGCGCTTCACCGTCACACTTCCCGAGTCGACGATGCCAGCCCACGTCGCAGAAAAGATTTCGTCGGGACAGATCAAGAATATTTACGTCATTGGACAGGGCACCGCAGCGGTTGCTGGCCAGGCGGTTGCCGCTTCGATCACCGACGAGGTCGAAGGTACCATCAGCGTCTCTGCGATCGCGGCGACCGAGCTCAGTGGCTTTGGTTTGCGCAAGGACATGTCCGATTCGCTGATCATCGCGATCAGCCAGTCGGGTACGACGACCGACACGAACCGCACGGTCGACATCGTGAAACAGCGCGGCGCCTCGGTGCTGTGCATCGTGAACCGTCGCGGTAGCGACCTCACCGACCGTGCCGAGGGTGTCTTCTATACCTCCGATGGTCGTGATGTCGAGATGAGCGTCGCGTCGACCAAGGCGTTCTACGCGCAGATCGCTGCGGGCTTCCTTCTGGCCATCGTCATTGGCGATTTGGCCCAGCCGGGACGCGCCGAGCCCGCCGACCGCCAAGAGTTGTTGGCAGATCTCCGCGATTTGCCCGACCGAATGGTCGAGACCATTGCCAAACGTCCAGACATTGGCCGTGCCGCAGCAGCGCACGCACCGTCGCGCCGTTACTGGGCGGTTGTTGGAAATGGTTACAACCTGATCGCAGCGCGCGAGCTTCGAATCAAGCTGTCCGAGCTGTGTTACAAGTCGATGGCTGCTGATTCGACCGAAGACAAGAAGCACATCGATCTCTCGTCTGAGCCAATGATCCTCATTTGTGCTGCGGGCCTCGAGGGTTCGACCGCCGATGATGTCGGCAAAGAGGTCGAGATCTTCCGTGCACATAAGTCTGCGCCGATCGTGATTGCAAACGAGGGTGAGACTCGATTCAACAGCGCACTCGACGTCATCTATGTTCCGGTCGTACATCGCCGTTTGTCCTTTGTGCTTTCGACCGTCGTTGGTCACCTGTTTGGCTACGAGTGTGCACTTGCGATCGACGCTCAGGCAGGACCGCTGCGCGAGGCTCGTGCTGCGATCGAGAGCCTGATCGAAGAGACGCGCGGTTCGCTCTCGGGCGAGCAATTCCTCGAACAGATTCGTCCAGCATTGGAGTCAGCTCGGACGACCTTCTCCGAGGGTGTGCGCATCGGCGCATACAACGGCCACCTCGAAGCGTCGACCGCCGTTGCACTGATGGGGCGTTTCCGTTACGCCGCCGGCACTGCGCCGCTCGACAGCTATCAGTCCGAGTTCGGCAAGGTGGGCACGCCAGCGGTAGTGATCGAGGACTTGACGTTCGCGTTGGGTGGAGCGATCGATGAGTTGACCCGTCCGGTCGATGCGATCAAGCATCAAGCAAAGACGGTGACCGTCGGTATCTCGCGTACCGATGAAACGCTGCTCGAAGTGCCACTCGTGTCTGAAGTGCTCGAGACGGGCACGCCTCGAGACAACCTCACCTACGGAACGATCAGGACGCTCGCGAACCTCGACCCGGCCGTGGCAAGTGTCGTTGGCTGGACCCGATACGACATCGATCTCGACCCCAACGGGACCGACACGATCAGCGTCGTTGACCGTGGGGGCATTTCTGCGACTATCCCGAGTCGAACCGACAAGTCGCCTGCGCTGCGTGGCACCAAGCAACGAGTTGCCGAAGAGCGCGAGGTGCTGGTGTCAAAGGGTCGCAATGATGGTCGAACGATCATCATGATTCCCGAGGTCAAAGACAACCAGACCACCGGAATGACGCTGCTCCATGTCGACTTGTTCGACAACCTCGACCCCGATGTCATGCGCGGCGTGCTGCAGGGGTACCGCAACCGGTACTCGGCGTTGCACGGTGCGGTCACCGAGACCGAAGACACGTTCCGACTCGATCGCTTGGCTCAGGAATCTGTCGGCGACCTGTTGTGGGTGTCTATCCAAGAGCTCGCCGACCGCTGGCGAAGCTAGGCCCGGGCTGATCGGCTGTTTGCACGCCGTTGATCGATAGGTCTTTGGGCCAGAATCATTTAGGAAAATTGAGGTTCGTGCCGAAACCCAACTATGGGAAAACGCGCTTTTGCTCCTCTGTCGGTACTCGCCCTTGCCGCAACGCTCGTCGTTGCGGACCCGGCGGGTGCGAGCTCGCATTTTTGTAACGGCCAGGAGGCAACGGTCGTCGGGACTCCAGGCGCCGACACGCTCCGCGGAACCGAACAGGCAGATGTGATTGTGGGCCTTGGCGGCAACGACATCATTCGCGGCCTCGGCGGTAACGACATCATCTGTGGAGATGGCGGAAACGACACCATCTATGGAGATGCCGGCAACGACCGAATCCTCGGCGGTGACGGCAACGACAGGATCCGAGGCGGGGTCGGCGCCGACATCGTGGACGCTGGGCATGGAGCAGACGTCATCTGGGGAGGCGCAAACCGCGACATCCTCCGAGGTCGTTCCGGAAACGACTCGATTCATGGCGGACACGGCAACGACCGGATTTTCGGCAACGTCGGCAACGACCGCATAACCGGCGGCCCGGGAGCGAACTTCGTTCATGGGGGCGGAGGTTTCGACACGATCGATGGTTCGATCGATGCTGCCGATGTACCCGAGTCTGGAGAAGTTCCTTTAGCAATATTCGAAGCTCTTATCTCCGATGAGATGTTCCGCCTTGTGAACTGCGCCCGAACCGGCGACTACACGAGATGGTGCGAACCCGGTGACGAGAACGGATGGAATGTCAGCGCTGCTGAACGTACCGACGGTCAAGGGAACGCCCTCACCGCCTACGCTCGCTCGACCCGCCTCGACAACCAATCGCGAGAGTGGTCGAGGACAATGCGGGCAACCGACGTGTTCGAACATGGCCCAGATGCTGGTTGGGAGAACATTGCATTCAACTTCACCATTCCGAACCAAACCGCACAGAACGCAACACAGGTAGCTGAATTGTTGATGGGTCAGTGGATGGACAGCGCTGGCCACCGCCGCACGATCATGCACCCCACCCTCGACTTGTTTGGTTCGGGTACGGTCCTGAATGATTCGGCTGAATTCGCTGGTCGCCATCAGGTTTGGGGTACGCAACGTTTCGAGTGGAACTAGGCGCCTCAGCGCTCGGTACCGCTATTCGAGCTCCATCTTCAGGCGCGCGTCGATATAGCTCGTTACCGAGAACTTGATCTCGGCGATCATGGCGGGGCGATCTTTCGGTGCAATGTCGACGAGTCCGGCGAGCAGGGGCCACGTCCCATCGACAATGACTACCGACATTCGTTCGACGAGCTCGCTCGGAAGGTCATAGGGCGACCGGTAGAAGAGGTCGGTGATGAGTGCCAGTTCGGAATTGCGTGTGATCTCGCTTGCGAGTCGACCATCTTTGTAGCGCCATGTTCGGACTTGTCGAAAGCCTGGGAACTGCAGATATGCGGCCACGCTGCGATCGATGAGTACTGATACGACATCGACGAGTTGAGGAAAGTCGATCTTGTCGGGGAGGGTCGGGAGGTTTGATGCGAGCGCTGTTAGGTATCGGTTGACGTATTCGACCACCAACTCCTCTTTGTTCGGGAAGAACCGATAGAACGACCCGATTGAACACCCGGCTCGTTGCGCGATTTCAGTGTTCGATACGCCATCGACACCATGCTCTGAGAAAAGTTCGTCCGCCGCAGCCATGATCGAATCGAGCGTTTTCCGAGACCGATCTTGCGTCGGTTCGTTTCGCATCTGTGTCACGAACCGAGTGTACGTCCCGCTCGTTCAGCTCGCCTGAATCTCGAGGTTGAGTAGGGAGAGTGGGCGCACGCCATACGCCCACTCTCCCCAAATTC
>CALHXU010000046.1 GCA_938040365.1 uncultured Acidimicrobiales bacterium | reverse complement strand
TCGTCGACGATGTTTGCGAACGGGGCGAATGCGATTTCGTCGTCGATGTCGCTGCTCGTCTCCCACTCGCGATCGTCTGTGACCTGGTGGGAGTGCCCCGAAGCGAACTCGACTTTGTGTTCGACCAAACCAATATCGTGCTCGGAGCTTCAGACCCCGAATACCGACCCGAGAACACCGACCTCGTGACCGCCTTGCTCGGTGCGGGTGGAGCGCTCGCCGAACTGATGAAGAGCGTTGCCGAATCAAAGAAGGGTGGAGATGGCACCGACCTCACGTCGATCCTTATGAACGGTGAGGTCGACGGCGAACGCCTCAGCCCGAGTGACATTGCATCGTTCTTCATCTTGTTGGTCGTTGCGGGCAACGAAACGACGCGCAACGCAATTTCGTGGGGACTTCGGTTTCTGACGGAGAATCCCGACCAGCGCGAGATCTGGAAGCGTGATGTCGATGGCGTCAATAAGACTGCGGTGGAAGAGATCGTGCGACTCGCGAGCCCGGTCACCTATATGCGCCGCACTGCGACCATCGACACGATGCTTGGAAATACCAAGATCAGCAAGGGCGACAAACTGGCAATGTTCTATCTGGCGGCGAATCGCGATGCTGCCCACTTTGCCGACCCGCTGAAATTCGATGTCTTACGCGATCCCAACCGACATCTCGGGTTTGGCGGGCCGGGCCCGCACTTTTGTCTCGGAGCCCACCTTGCTCGTCGAGAGATCGGCGTGATGTTTAGCGAGCTGTTTTCCCGGCTTCCCGATATCGAATCGGAGGGGCCGCCGGACCTGCTCGAGTCGAGCTTTATTCACGGGATCAAACACCAGCGCGCCGTCTTTACGCCCCAACCCCGCTAGAAGTCGTCCCAGCTGCCCGATTTCGGCACAAAGAACATTTCGACGGCCTGTTCGAACAACATCGAGTACATGCTCCAGTTGGCTTCGCCGCCAACGATGTCGTGATGTTCTAGGCCGTCTAAGTATTGGCGCGAGTCGAGCCAGTAGCGCATCGAGAAGCCTTCGCTGATCGCGGCCATACACACCTCGCCAAGCTCGTATGCTCGCTCGCCATATTGTGGTCGCGGCTCGAGCTCGAATGCCGCGGCGAGGGGCTTGTAGAGCGTCGAAATTGTGTACTCGCGAAGGCTGACCGCGCTGTCGTTCATCCATTGGGCGAGGTCGGGATCGCGCTCTTCTTCGGCTGCGCTGTGTAGCGAGGCGCGGAGCGCAATGACGAGCCTCCATCCAATGGAGTCAGCGGTGGCTTCCATGTTCTCGTGCGCTGCGACCCGGATCATTTCTCGGAAGAGCTCGCGCCGAGGCAACGTTTCGACGAGGGTCTCGTACATCTCTGCGGTTTTGCTGGTGAGGTCATCGAGGGTGACCTTGCGGTTCTCGACCGCGTGCTTGAGCACCGAACGTTGGAATTGTTCTTGTGGCGAATAACGCTCGCTCGCCCAAGCGGCGTACGCCGATGAGCGCGAGACGTCGGCGTCTCGAATTGCCTGTTCGAGGTTTACCGCATCAAGGCCGATCGACAGCCCCGATTCTCGGAGGGCAGCTACGCCAGCATCACGAAGCCGCTCACGAGTTTCCTCAGCGCTCAATCGAGTTCGTTTACCCGTCATATCGACACCCACCAATCATCACGTACTTCCGTGAGCCGTCTCGCCAGCCGACCAGAGTAGCGGCTTAGTCGTGATTCATCGTTATTAACATCAGTTGTCGTTCGCAAATTGTCCTAGCGATGTCTCGAGCACGACGTGATGTGGGGGTGGCGCACTCAAGAGGTCTACACACGAGATTTATCTCGTATTGGAGCACGAGATAAATCTCGTTTTGGATATTGTATCCAGAGTCCAGAAGGGGTACACTTTGAGAACCAACTTCTCGCGGGAAGATGTTGGTCACTTCTGGCGGGATTCAGAAGTAGCAACAGAGCGGGTGTCTGACCAAACGGTCAGCGCCCGCTCTGGCGGGTTTTCGGGCTGCTTTTCTCGTCGGTGTTGCAACTAGGATCTCTCCACGGCCTAGGGCAACTGTCCTTTCGGTGAGGGAGTGGCGTGGAAAACGCAATCGATGTGACGGGTTTGTCGATGCACTACGACGACTTTGTCGCGGTAGACAACATTGACCTGCAAGTAACCACCGGGGAGATCCTCGCGTTCCTTGGCCAGAACGGTGCGGGCAAAACGACCACGATCGAGATCCTCGAAGGGTTCCGCCAACGTACGTCGGGGACCGTCAGCGTGCTCGGCCATGATCCACAGGACGCGCCGCTATCGTGGCGCGAAAAAATCGGCATCGTGCTCCAAGAATCAGAGCCAGTTCCCGAACTCACCGCGGGCGAGGCCGTTCGAATGCAAGCGAGCTATTACAGCAACCCGCGCAACGCCGAAGAAACGCTCGAAGTTGTTGGCCTCACAGACAGCGCCGATCAGCGCACTCGAAAGCTCTCGGGCGGCCAAAAGAGGCGACTCGATCTGGCGCTCGCGCTCGTGGGCGACCCCGACCTGGTCTTCTTAGATGAACCAACAACGGGATTTGACCCATCTGCTCGCCGCGAGTCATGGGGCATGATCGAAGCGTTGCGTGAGATTGGAAAGACCGTACTTCTCACCACTCATTACATGGATGAGGCCGAACACCTCGCCGACCGCATCGTGGTGATCGGCGCTGGAAAGATTGTCGCACGCGGCACCGCCGAGGAGCTTGCCAACAAAGTCGATGCGCGCACACGCATCACATGGAAGCCAGGCGCTGGTGATCCTTCGCCGCCCGAACAGTTCTCGGTGGTGACCAACGATTTCGGAAATGCTCAGGTCAGCACCGATGACACGCTGGCCAGCATGCACGCGCTCACGAACTGGGCGATCGAGGCAGGGGTGGACCTCACCGACCTCAACGTTGCCCGACCGACGCTCGAAGACGTGTATCTCGAACTCACCAAGGACACCGGCCGATGAACTTCTCCGCCGTTCTCCGCCAGCTCAACTTCGACCTGCTTATCTTCCGGCGAAATCCAGCCGCCACGTTCTTTACCGTGATCTTGCCGCTGATCTTTCTGGTCTTGTTCACGTCCATCTTTGGAAACGGCACGCTCGACAACGGGGCTCGTGTGTCCACGGTCTATGTGCCGGGAATCTTGACTCTCGCCATCGTGTCGGCAACGGCGGTCAACGTTGCGATCACGATGACCACCCGACGAGAGCGGGGCGTGCTGAAACGGGTGCGAGGCACACCAATCCAGCCCGAGGTATTTGTGCTGTCCCAGTCGTTGGCCGGCACCGTGATTGCGTTCGTCATGACGGTGATCATGACCGTCATTGGTCGGGTGCTCTATGGCGTTTCGCTGCAATTTGAGACGCTGCCGAGCTTGATCATCTCGCTCATCGTTGGCGCGATGTCTTTCGCTGCGATCGGACTTGCGATGACCTCGATCATCTCGTCAGAAGATGCGGCTCCGGCGGTGACCAACGCCGTGTTTCTGCCGCTCTATTTCATCAGTGGCGTGTTCGTTCCCAATGATCAGGTACCTGCGTGGGTAGGCCAGGTCGGCAACCTGTTTCCCGTGAGCCACCTCAACCAGGCGCTCCAGGAGAGCTTTGATCCGTTCGCCGACGGCCCGGCCTGGCCGTGGAATCACTGGCTCGTCATCTTGGGCTGGGGTGTGTTCGGCCTGGTCGTAACGCTCAAGCGATTCCGGTGGACGCCAAATCGTTAACGGCGGTTCGCAAGCACTTACGCTCCTGCGGCAAAGCCAATGACTATAAGGAGAATGAACAGGGTGACGAGTACGCCGAGCGCTGCCACGACGCCGCCAATCACCTGAGCCGCTACCGCCATACCTCGCTTTGACGGGTCGCGGGCACCTGCATCGATCGCCTTCTTCTCTTTGTTGCCCACGACGAATCCGGCAATGCCTAACGGAAGCGAGATGATCGAGAGGATGCCGGTGAGGAGACATACGGCTGCACCGATGGACAGTCCAAGCGCCAATCCGGCTTTGCTCTCTTCGGTGAACGTGGTGCCGAACTGTGGTGCGCCGAACCCGCCAGGCGCTGCGGGGAAGCCGGGTGGTGCGGGGAAGCCTGATGCTTTTGATCCTGGCACCGACGACGAGAAATCGGTTGGCGGCGCATCTGGTGCGGTCGGTGCGCTCGCCCCGAATCCGTCCTGTGGTGTCGATGGCATCGACGGCGCGGTTGGAGTCGAAGGGGACTCTGGCATAGCTGGCATAGAAGGCGCCGTCGGCGTGGACGTTGTAAATCCGCTCAGGTCAGGGCCGTCGGTCGATGCTTCTGATGGACTCGGTACATCCGGTGCACTCGGTACATCTGGAATGCTCGGTGCCTCGGGCGCCGATGGCACTTCGGGCGCCGATGACGCCTCGGGCACTCCGCCGATAGGTCGAGGGCCCTGCGTCCACGCTGACCCGTCCCAATACCGTTCGGTTCCCTCTGGATCGCCTTGCGCGTGATACCAACCGGGTTGTGCTACATCTGACATCGAGGTCCCGACCTGCCATTTCGTTCGCCGTGCCGATCACCCTAGATCAGCTGAGTTCGGCCAATGGCGACCGACGCGACGGAGTTGTGCCCGCTCCTTACATTGGTTCGGTGCGGCGTTTGAACACCGGTCGCTCGCGAGTCGACTGGTCGGCATCATAGGCGTAACCCATTGCGTCAAAGTCGGTGAGGGAACGTCGAGCGCTCACCCGATTTTGGATGATCCACTTGCTCATTGCCCCACGGGCCTGCTTCGCGAAGAAGCTGATCACCTTGTGCTCGCCATTACCGCGCGCATCGAGAAAGACCGGCGACACGATCGGCGCCTCGATCACCGAGGTGTCGACCGCACCGAAGTACTCGTTCGACGCAAGGTTGACGAGTACATCTGTGCCCGGGCTCTGTTCGATAGCAACGTTGAGCTTCTCGGCAATCTCGGTGCCCCAGAACTCGTAGAGGTTCTTGCCACGAGGGTTCTTCAATGACGTACCCATCTCGAGGCGATAGGGCTGCATCAAGTCGAGCGGTCGCAGAAGTCCATACAGACCCGACAAGATTCGAAGCGTCTTTTGTGCGTGGGTGAAATCGCGTTCAGAGAACGAATTTCGTGCATCGAGCCCGGTGTAGACATCGCCGTCGAAGGCGAGCACGGCGGGTCGAGCATTCGTCCTGGTAAACGGAAGCTCCCAATCTTGGAAGCGTTGAAAGTTGAGTTCGCCGAGCTCGGCCGAGACATCCATCAATTTCGAGATGTCCTCGGGCGATCGCTGCGCCATGATCGACACCAATTCGGCGCTCCGGTCGAGCATTTCGGGTTCGGAAAACTTCTTCGTCGCAAGACGCGACTCGTAGTCCAGGGACTTTGCGGGGGAAACGACGATCAGCACGCTTCCGTTCTACCCGAAAAACTGCGAAACGTTAGGCCCGAAACAGGAGAACGGCGACAATTATCGCAATGACGGCGAGACAAGCAGCTGCGATGAGCAGGGCCAGAACGATCCACGGCGCTCGTGAACCACTTCCCTTTGGACGGCTCGGCACTGCCCGTGGCGCATCGTTTTGTGGCGTCGTCATAGTTCCACGCTAGCCGAGCGACGCGAACGTGGCGGACCAAACAACAACGCGGGCTAGAGCCCCTCGTAGATGGGTCGCTTCCCGCTCGCCTTACCCCACGCATCAATCCGTCGACCCATGTCGGTCGACGGTTCGGCATCGACGAAGGGCCACACTTCTTCGCCGATCCGCCGCCAGTTCGCCTCGGCGTTGAGCTGACCAAACAGCGCGATCACCCCGAGGTTGATGCGTTGGATGACCACGAACGACGACGGCACATTCAGCACCTTCTTCAACTCGGCGTCTTCACCACTCGTATCGAAGATCGCCCGGACACCGGCCGCCGAATATTCTTCGTCGAAGGTGAACGGCCGATCTTCGAGAACGAAGTCGTAGAAGTACGAGAAGTACTCGCTGATTGATTCATCGGTAAAGGGTTGGTCGACCGGCAGTAGGCCGGCTTTCTCGATCGTCGAGCGGAACTCGGAGATGTCGCGATCGACGACCATGTTGGTGATGAGCGATTCGAAGAGCGCGGTGTCGTCGTCGCTGAAGTGTTTGACCAGCCCAAAGTCGAGAAACGTGATTCGCCCGCCGCCGTGGAAGATGTAGTTGCCGGGGTGAGGGTCGCCGTTGAATGCGGCGAGTCGGTAGATCGAGCCGAACGTGAACCGGAAGAGCGTTTCTGCGGCGAGATTACGTTCGGCCTGGCTCCACGTAAGCACTTCGTCGAACTTTGACCCGGTCACGAGCTCGGAGGTCATGACCTTCTTTGAGGAGTACTCGTCGTAGATATCGGGGACGTTGATGTAGGGGTGGTCCTCGAAGTACGCCGCGAAGTACCGCTGATTCTTCGCTTCGAGTTCGTAGTCGAGTTCTTCGCTCAGACGATCCCGGAGCTCGGCGGTGATCGTCGAAGTGTCGATGCCAGGGAACATAAGTCGAAGCGCCGCGAACACGGTGTCGTTGGTGCGAAGGTCGCTCTCGATCGCTTCGGCGACACCGGGGTACTGCACCTTCACCGCAACGGCCTGGCCGTCGTGGGTGAGCGCACGGTGGACCTGACCAATCGATGCCGATGCGATCGGCTTTGGGTCCCACTCGGCAAAGAGGTCGCTCGGGTGCTTTCCGAGCTCATCGACAATGACCGAAGCGGCCAGTTCGCCCGACATTGGAGGCGCGTCGGTCTGCAACTGTGCAAGCGTGGTTCGGGCGTTCTCGGGAAGACCGATGTCGAGGTAGCTCGCCATTTGGCCGACCTTCATCATGGCGCCTTTGAGGTTGCCGAGCGACGCGACCACCTCTTCGGTCGTCTTCATCTCGAACTCTGCGTCGAGTTCGTCTTTCCGCTCGGCCGAGGCGAATGTCTTCTTTGCTTGGGTGACCGCCCACCGGCCACTCGTCTTGGCCCCGACACGGGCAACTGTCGCGTTCCGGCCGACACTTCCCATCGATCCGACGATCTCGTCCTGGCCCTGCTGTTGACGCCAGAGGACCGTTCCGGTTGCTGCAATTCCGAGGAACGCGAGCCACTTGATGAATTTCTGCACACCACAAGCCTAGGAACTGGGCACCGTTTAGCGATGACCGAAGGAACGGCTACGGGTGGTCGTGGTGTTCGTCGTCGCTGCCGTCGTCTTCGATGTAGACAATCTCGACGTGTTCGTAGTTGAGAAGCGCATGGATCTCGGCTCGGAGCTCGGGAATGCCGTTGCCCTTTGCTGCGCTCACCCACCACACCTCTTTGGGGTCGACGCCACACTTCTTTGCAAGCTCCTGCTTGCGAGCACCGAGCTTCGAAGGCTTGACCTTGTCCTGTTTCGTCGCCACGATCTGCACCTCGAGGCCAATGTGGAGGAACCACTCGAGCGATTGCAGGTCGAGTGCGGTCGGGCCCACCTCACCATCGACGAGCAGCAGCACCTGTTCGAGATTTTCTCGTTCGATCAGATAGTTCTCGATCATTTGCGCCCAGCGCTTCTGGTCGGCTTTTGATGCCTTCGCATACCCAAAGCCAGGAAGGTCGACGACCCATTTACCCGAACCTTCGGGCTGAAGTTCATAGACGTTCAGTAGCCGAGTTGCACCCGGGGTCTTCGACGTCTTTGCGAGCGACTTTCGGTTCGCGATCGCGTTGAGCAGGCTGCTCTTGCCAACGTTGGATCGGCCAGCGACCGCAATCTCGACGACCGAGTCTGGGAGTTGGGTGTGCTTTGCCCCAGACATCACGAATTCGAGGTGGAGCGGTGCAGACACGGTGCCGAGTCTACGGCGTGGTGCTGTCTCCCATCGAGACCTCAGATCAACAGTGGTCCAGGTCAGTACGCAGTGGAAGCATCGGGTCAGTCGAAATCGAACAGGTCGTCTAAGTCGAGGAGATCGTCAAAGACCTCTTCGAGCATCTCGCCAAAGCTCAGGTCCTTCTTCTTCGACCGCTTGTTGGACTTCTTCTTCTCGGCCACGTCATCGTCGTCATGGTCGTCATGGTCGTCGTCATCACGGTCGTTCTGTCGACGGTCCGACTTCCATGACGAACGATCGGCGTCGTCGGGCGATTGACGCCTTTCGTCCCACGTTGATTCGTCGAGCGGCTCGAACGGTTTCATCGGCGACGCCGACTCCGTTTGGGGTACGGTCTGCGCGGCGATCTTTTCGAGCTCGCCATGGTTCAGCCAAACGCCGCTGCAGTTTGGGCACACATCAACCTCGATGCCGTGGCTGAATCTCGCTTCGAGCGTCGAATCCTTGCAGAGCGGGCATTGCATAGTCATCTCCTATCGGCAGGGTCTTGCCGCATTCGACCATAATCCGATCTGGAGGTTGGACACCTCGTCCGAAAGCGATCGTTAGTCGAAGTTAGGGAGCGTGAGTTCGTACACCTCGGCGTCGATACCGCAGCTGCCGCCATCGGAGTTGAAATAGACCCGGCTGAAGGACTGATTCACGACCGCGTGGGTTTCGGTCCAATAGTTCTCACCGCAGTTGTAGGTGTGGGCGAGGTGTAGGACCCGGCCGGTCGCAATCTCGACGGCCATCACCTTGTGGCACGTCCACGCACCTTCGTTCTTGCAGCTATATGTCGAGACCACGACCCAGCCCGGGCGTTCATACCCCTTCGCCGAAACGTGCACCGAAGTGTTTGCGCCGCCGTATACCTCAAAGACACGGGTGACCTCTCCGGTGGCGAGATCGATCGAGGTCAACCAACCTGCATCAGGCCCCGACGAGAAGTCGATCGCCACGTAGACATCTCGGCCACGAGCATCGAAGCCGAGGTCGGCGTGATCGGCCTTGTTGTTGATCTGGCGCTCATTGCCCAAACCGTTCGCGTCGTAGACAAAGGTTCCCTGAAGGTGGCCAGCGACCACGAAGTCGCCGCTCGCCGACATCGACACCCAGTTGGGTTCGCCAGTCTCGAAACGAAGGTCGGTTTTGATGCCGAGAATCTCGTCTGTGGCGAGGTCGTAGGAAACGATCGCGATCGGATCTTCGGCGCTGTCGAAGACCATCCACGCAACCCGGTTTCCGTCGGCGCTCGGTGATCCTTCTGCTGCATCGCTGAGGTACAGCGCGTCGGGAAGCTGTTCGATGAGGCGGCTGGTCAGGTCGGCTATGACGACACTTTCGCCGGTGGCTAGGTCGTGTTCGAACCATGAAAGCTGGCCGGTATATGAGTCGTCGCCGGAGAGATGGCGGATCAGGTTTGGGTCCGTTGGGTGCCACTGAGGTTCGGCATCGGGGTGAAACGGCAGGACCGAAACCACCTCGTTGGTCGAACGGTTGGTGACCCGGTATTCGGCGGCGCCGTGATAGGTGATGATCAACTCGCCACTCGCATTCTCGGCTTGTCGACGGCTGTAGGTGTTTCGATCAAAGCGCGTGCCATCAGCCGAGGTGAGGCGGCGGATGGGCGTGCCATAGATCGGGTCGGCCACTTCGTCGAAGATCGCCGGTTTCGTCCAATCGACGGCAGGCGCCGTTGCGTCGAATCCCCAGGTGAGCTCGTAGTTCGCGGGCAGCTCGGTTCGGGGTTCTGGGTCGGGAGCATCGACGAGCGCGAGATCGTCGACGTCGTTTGACGGTGCCGTCGTCGAGGTGATCGGTTGGCCTTGCTCGGCTCGAGCCACCGCGGAAATACTCGGAACATCCGTATCGATAGGACCCACCGATGCTCGACCCAACGTGAACCCGAAGATGAGGAGGAAGGCAGCGAGTGCGGAAAGCAGAAGTCTCATGATGGCTCCAGGTCGATGATGTAGGTGTCGCTCGAAGCGCCGCCCCAGTCGCTCGAGAAAGCGACGAAGCGACCGCTCGGGCTGACCGAAACGAATGCGTCGGAGAATGGACCGGCGGATTCGTTTCGGGTGTGTGCGAGCCGGCGAACTGTTGGGGGTGTGCTTCGAAGGTCAGCGAGAACGACTTCACCGTCGAACGTCTCGATCTCGCCACCTTGGATGACGCCTGGCGGAAGCGGCGATGCTGCGACAAGTACACCCGGAGCGGTCCACGAGTTCGCTGCGGTGAGCGTTCCAGAGCGAGGGAACGGAAAGCCCGAGTCGGGGCCGACGGTGACGTTGACATCGCCACTGCCGTCGAGAGGTGCAGTGACGATGACTCCGGGAAAGTCTGCTTCGAATGCTGCACTTACGATGATCGGGTTTCCTTCAGCGTCGAGGCTCATGTGTGGTGATGACGCCTGCCACGCGATCGTCGACTGCAACTCGGTAAGTTCCCGGTCGTAGATATCGAACCCAGAACCGGTCTCGATGATGACCAATTCGCCGTCGGCGCTCACCATTCCCTGCTGTTCTTGACCTACATCGAGCCGCGCTGGCTCGCTTCCGTCGAGGGGTTGGTTCACAACGGTTGTGACATCACCCGTGACACAGCGAAGCGCGATGCGTTCCCCGTTCCACGACGGACCTGACGTGGCGATTCCAGGATCGATCGAATCGCACTCGGGGTAGCTGGCGACCGTCGATACCGAACCGGTCGAAACCGACACGAGAACAAGGTCGAGATCGACCGTGGTGATGAGGAGATCCGCGTCCGTTGGATGCCAAAAGACGTGCTCGATGTCGGTAGGCACCACCGAGAGCTCACGTACGATCTCGAACGTTGCTGCGTCGATGATCTCGTGACCCGATGTCCCAGCTCCGGTCCGATAGAGCAGGAGTAGGGTTTCGTCTGCGTTCCACACCGCTGCTGGGGACTGCACGGGGATGATCTGCTCGCCGCTCGTCGCGTTCGTTGCTCTGGTGATGGTGGTGCCAAATGCCGGATCTATGTAGGACTCGCCAACCAACGGTTGGACAACGTCGATCTGCTGGCGGACGTCGAGGTCGACGACCGGTGCGATCGTCGGTTGCGGTATCGACGACTCGGTGATGACCTCAGCCGGCGCATCGTCGGGGACAGTGTCTTCTGGAGCAGTGTCATCGGGAAGATTTTCGTCAAGAGCGGCGTCATCGTCGAGTGCAACGTCGGGCGCTTCAAGGTCTGGGTCGACGGCGGTATCTACTTCACTGTCACCGCCAGAACCGAGGATGGCAAGCAAGCCGCCGACACCGAGCAGGAGTGCCACGATGACTCCGACGATCACTCCCCCCTTGTTGCTATTGGGTTCGAACGATGGCACAACGCCGAAGTCGGCTTCATCGAGCGCGGTGTGTGTCTCGGATGCGGTTTTCTGTAGGAGTTCTCCGAGTGGGTCGTGTTCCATCAGCGCTCCTCCTCTTTTCTGGCGGTGGTATTGGGCTCACGATCGTCATCGACGTTCGTGTATTGCTCGAGGCTGGCGCTAAGTGCTGCACGGCCCCGTTTGAGATGGGTCTTTACGGTCTCGGTTCCGCACTCGAGAATCGACGCGATCTCTTCGACCGACCGATCCTCCCAGTACTTGAGGGCGATTACCTGACGCTGACGCGGTGGCAATGCCCGCACGGCCTCGAGCACCTCGGAACCTCGCTCGGTCGGCAGAACCACCTCGGGTGGCCGACCGCCGAGCTTCGTGATCGCCTTCGCTTCGCTCGTCAGCTTCCGGAAGCGCGAGCGAGATTTGTTCACCATGACCCGACGAACCCACGCGCCGGGGTCGTCATAGCCGTTGATCTTTTGCCACTTGCGGTGCGCTTCGGTCAACGAATCTTGGACAAGGTCTTCGGCGAGGTGACGCGAGTTGGTCAGCACGAAACCAAAGCCGATGAGCTTTGAGTAATCGGCTCGGTAGTACGCGTCAAATGAAGCAAAACGCGGCGTGAGCGTTGTGTCTGGTTGTTCGTTCAGCACGTCTGGCTGCGCCAAGATTGGGACCACACAGGTAACTCGCATAACCGGAACGGTCCGGGGGACAACGAAGCAAGAATTTTCGCTCCACTGGTCGCCACATCGTTCATCATCACCCGGGGACACTAACGCCCGCGGCCACACCCTCGGCGGTACGCTCCGGGAGGCGGAAGCCACAAGGGCGGGAATGGGTTCAGAGAACATGATCGATATCGAGCGATACATGGCACGCATTGGATTGCGCGACGTGCCGAACCTCGACCGCGAGGGTCTCGCCATTCTGCAACGAGCGCACCTCGCGACCGTTCCCTTCGAGAACCTCGATGTTGTCGCCGGCGTCGCCGTCCGAACCGACCTCAGCTGGTCGGTTCCAAAGATCGTCGATCGACAACGAGGCGGGTGGTGTTTCGAGTTGAACGGCGCATTCGGTGCACTTCTCGACGCGATTGGCTTTTCCGTTATGTACCTCGGTTGTGCCGTGCTCCTCGACGGGCCGAACACCATGATCGATCACGTTGCACTCGAGGTCACCCTCGATCAGCCCTACCTCGTCGACGTTGGTTTCGGCGAAAGCTTCGTCAGCCCGCTCGAATTGAACCGGGCCGGACCACAAACCGATCCGGCCGGCGTCTTTGAATTCATCGAAAGTTCGCAGGGGACGACGCTCACCTGGCACGACGCCGAAGCAGTACCCGTTCCGCAATATCGATTCAAACGCGTGCGCCATGAACTCGGCGACTTCGACGCAGCGTCGGAGCGTCTACGAACCGACGACACGTTGGATTGGAGCAGCAAGCCCTTTGCGACCAGGTTGGTTCACGCCGCGTCTGGAGCGAGCGCCGAGCGCATCACCCTGCAACGTACGAAGAAGAAAGTGCATGGGGCCGGAACGAACACCGAGACTCCTGTCGAGCCAGAGGACTGGAACGCAGAGCTAGCCGAACTGTTTGGGATCGAGATGGAGGGGCGATCTGACGACGATCGTCCCCACCGGTAGCGTGGTCACATGGCAGGCCGTTCGAACACATCGGGCAAAGCCCAAAGCGTGACCGAGAAGCGTCTCGCTCACGTGCGTGCCCTCAAGGCGCAGTACTTCGCCGAAGACCTCACGATCGAAGAAAAGCTCCAGGCGAAAGACGCCCGAATTTCAGATCTCGAGGATCGTGTCGCCGAGCTCGAACGCCGACTGGCTACCTTCACCGCGGCTGCGCCGGAGCGTCAGCCGAGACGGCCCCAGCCAGAGACGCTGCGACCAAAGCACACCGCTCCCGAAATCGCCGGTCTCGCAGACACCCCGGCCGAATCGGACGCGTCTGCTGGGAGCGACGCCGAAGACGACGAGCCGCGATTTAACTTCTACCGCGACTAGTCAATGCCGTTGCCCCTATGGCGCAACGACGACCGGTCGGCGCCTACCGCTGAAATGCTTGGTCGGTGCCGACGAGCGGGGTTGGCTTGCCGCGAGCGATCACGTCGGGGAATTTCGAGACGACCTTCGACCCAACCTTTGCAAAGTCGGCCACTGGCACGACCGCTCCAACGAGGAAGCAGTCGTCGAAGGCACTCGTCTTTGGAAGCGGAGTCATCGGCACGATGCGAGTACTCACCTCGGGGTGGCCTTGCATGAAGGTCGCCAACTCGTTCGCTTCGCCCAGTTGGGCAACGATGAACCACAGCGTGCGTTCGGTGTCAGGGTCCATCTTCATTGCGGGGACATCGTCGTTGCTTCGCTGCCAACCAAGCTCGATGGTCTCGAACAGAATGCGTGGGTTTGGCAGCAAGCTGCCGATCTCATCGACGGCGTTTGAGGTTTGGGACCACACCCACCGCGTACGACCGGGGACGACAACCGACTGATAGACGTCGAGCCCGGGCTCAGATTCGAGCACCGACCATGCCTTGGTGCTCAACATGATGATGTTCGGTATCGAAACCGTCGAGTTGTCGATCACCGGACGGGCAGGTGGCTCGGTACCGTCGGACCCGCCGGCGTCGGCTGGGAGATCGTGGTTTGACACGAGCGACAACGCGGGCCGGGCGAGCACCTGACCATCGAAGTATTCATCGGGTGAGTTTCGGAACGAGACATCGCGAACCGGCATCGGCTCGAGGTCTTGTTCGGTCGGCGCTGGCCGGACGAAATCGACGACCGCGGCGGGCTTCTCGATCGAAGGGTCTTGTGGCGATCGTGCCGCCGCGGGCAAGTCCTTCGACGACCGTTGCTCGAGCTGGGTCTTACGGAGAAAGTCGAGGTAGGTAATCGGCATGTGGACGTCAACACCGCAACGACGGAGCAGGTTGATCGTTTCTACGCCTCGGTCGGCAACGTGGTTGACCTCCCACGTCGGCGCAGTGATCGTGAAGTCTTCGACGCGATACTCGTGCCCGCGTTCTTTTCGTCCGGCTCCAGTCCAGCTCGATGCCTGATACGGAATCGGCGGTTGCTCTGGAACCTCCCAACCAATGGCGGTGAGGCCGTCCCAGAGTTGACCGAGGTCGGTTGAACCGGGATAGGAAAAGCAGATCGTCGGCGCCTGATACATGTCTGGTACATCGATTGTGGCTTCGACATCTACGAGAAACGGCACTGCCTCTTCCTTCCGCTGTAGCGAGGGATGTGATCACCGCAACAACGCCGCCGAGATCACCACCGATAAGTACCCCTCAGAGTAGGTGTCAGGTCAGGACCTCTCGTGAGAAGTTCGGACTACGTTGCGCGGTCTCGCGGCCCATTTCGGCGACTACTCCCAACGGGGGCCTAGTCTGAGAGCCTTCCGCTGACGGGGGCACAGCCATTCGGGCAGGCGCTGTTTGGCGGTCGAGGCAGGGAAAGGTATGCAACCGGTAGCGATTGCGCAGTGGAGCACATTGGAGAATCGAGAGCCGCTTGCGGCTCGGGTATCGAATGTCGACTTGGTCATCATTAGGTTCGACGACGAGGGCGACTCGACGAACCACTCGGTCCTCTACGGTCGCTGCTTGCATCGCGGTGCGCTCATGGCCGACGGTCACCTTTCCGGTGACGACCTCATCTGTGGCCTCCATGGATGGGACTATCAGATCCGCACCGGCGTGAGTGCCTATGACAACTCTGAGGTCCTCGAAAAATTCTCGTCGTGGATCGAAGACGACCAGGTGATGGTCGACGCTGATGAAATCCTGGCGTGGGAGAAGGTGCATCCCCAGCCTTATGACCGTGACGCCTACCAGGGTTCGTATCAAGACGTGCACGGCACTCCCGAAGAGCCACACGTCGGACTGATCCGAAAGTTGGCCAACGACGGCCTAGAAAAAATGGGCCACCACGGGCCGGTCACATCGATGGGCGTGGCACGCGATCAGCTTCCCTCCTGGGATGACATTCAGTTCGTGACCGCCCAGCTGGCCCGCCGCCCCCTCCTCGATGACCATCCGGTCAGCTCCGACGTTGTGATTGGTCCGAAGGCGGATCGGCCGCTCACCCTCGACGTTCCGGTGTTCGTGAGCGACATGAGCTATGGCTCGCTCTCCGAAGAGGCGAAGATTGCGATGGCGAAGGGCGCCGAGATCGCCGGCACGGGAATCTGTTCGGGCGAAGGCGGCATGCTCCCTGAGGAACAGGCGGCAAACTCTCGTTATTTCTACGAACTTGCGTCAGGACGGTTTGGCTGGGACCTCGACAAGGCAAAAGAGGTGCAAGCGTTCCACTTCAAGTTCGGGCAGGGCGCAAAGACCGGTACTGGTGGCCATCTGCCGGGCATCAAAGTCCACGGCAAGATCGCCGAGGTTCGAGGGCTCGAACCTGGAACCGATGCGATCAGCCCGGCGACCTTTCCGAACCTTACCGATGAAGACGCGTTCAAGGCCGTTGCCGAAGACGTCCGAAACGTGTCTGGCGGAATCCCGATCGGGGCAAAGCTCAGCGCCCAACGAATCGAAGACGACATCGATGCCGCGGTTCGCATCGGCGTCGACTACATCATCTTGGACGGACGGGGCGGTGGAACCGGAGCTGCGCCGACCATGTTCCGCGACAACATCAGCGTGCCGACGATTCCCGCACTTGCCCGGGCTCGACGCCATCTCGATGCGACCGGAAATAGCGATATCACGCTCGTGATCACCGGTGGCCTACGAACCCCGTGGGACTTTGCCAAAGCGCTGGCGCTCGGCGCTGACGCCATTGCGATTTCGAACGCGGCAATGCAGGCGATTGGATGCATCGGCATGCGGGCGTGCAACTCGAACAGCTGCCCTGTCGGCATTGCGACCCAGAAACCCGAACTTCGTGCTCGACTTCCCGTCGATGAAGCCGGTGAACGGCTCGGCCGCTTCTTTACGTCGTCGGCCGAACTCATGGCGGTACTCGCTCGGGCGTGTGGCCACGATCACCTCAATAAGTTCGAGTTGTCCGACCTTACGACCTTTGACCGCGATATCCATCACCTCACCGGCGTTGCGTACGGCGGCGTATCGGCGATCTAAAACGCGCCTACCGACTTGACGCCGAAGGCCCGAGAAAGCAGGAGAAATGGCGAAGGAGCCGAGCTAGGCCTGGGCGAGTGCGTCGCGGGCGGTGAGCCAGAATTGAGTTGCCGTCTCGACAGGGTCTGCGCCGGTTGGAAAGTCTGAAACCTTTAGCACCGCCCCGACGAATGCGGTGGCGTTCCAAATCGGGTCTTCCCGATCGAGGTTGAGCCGATCGGGCCACCACGCGCTGAGATAGAGGTACGGCTCGGCAATGCTTTCGTCACCGGGCGACGCGCCGTAGCTGCCGCGGTGGTTTTCGTCGCCGATTTCGATCGCCGGATCGAAGTGGCCGGGCCAGAGTTGAGGCTCGGACGCATCTACCGATGCTGCATCAGCGCGCACGATGTTCAGCGCGTCGAATGCGGCGTTGAACCAGCTCCCTAACCACAGTGACGCCGCAGCATCGATGCCGAGATCGGCGTCGCTATCGCCGACCGGCGGGCTGTCATGCTCGGCCGCGGTTTCGGGGTCGATCGGCTCGCCGAGGAATTCGGCGGCGGCGCTGAGCGAGGTAATCGGCGCCCGAGCCACGTCGTCTTCACGCTCGTCGATCAGCTCGCCTCCGACGACTCGGATTCGACGGCCGTCGAATTGCGGCGTACCAAAACCGTCTTCGGTGGAGCGAAGACCGAACCTCTCCGTTCGCCGATATCGAGCTGGAGCAATGACGTACGTCGCAAGTCGATGCAACGCGAGGCGTGTTTCGACCAACGAGGTCGGCGCCGGGTCAAACGGTTCCATTACTTCCTCCCGCTAGTGTCGGCGGCGAACGCTGCGCTCAACACTCTTGAACTTCGAAAAGACTCAGCGGAGGAGGTGGGATTCGAACCCACGGACCCGTGAAGGTCACACGCTTTCCAAGCGTGCCGATTCGGCCGCTCTCGCACTCCTCCAGCAACGCGACGATCCGAACGAGTCGGGTCGTCGCGAGCAAGGAGATCACGATACATGCGCAACGCCCATCGGCCACGCCCAAGCGTGAAGCTGTTGAGCAACAGCCGCGACGCGTGTCGACATCGGGCTGTTATTATGTTCGAGCGCCCGCTTTGGGGTGTGACGGTTGGGTTCTGTGCAATACGAGCTCGTGAATCGGGTCAGGGCCGGAAGGCAGCAGCTCTCAGCGAAGCCTCGTGTGTGCCGCAGGCCGCCTGACCGTCACTCCCGAAGGCGGGCGCATTGCTGTTTTCTGGGCGTGCGCAGCCCGGCGCATAACCGTGCCTTGTCGCCCGTTCACCGACGGCCCTCAGAAGAACTGAGGTAAAAGCCAGTTAAAAGTTTCGTAGCTCGTTAGTGTCAGTTCGAATGCTAGGGCGGACAACAACACTTAGGAGAACACTATGCTCACCGAATTTCGCGAGTTTCTAGAGAAATTCAATGTCATCCCCGCCGCCATCGGCCTCGTGCTGGCGTTGGCTGTAGTTCCAGTTATGGATGCGGTCGTAAACGTCATCTTCTCGCTCATTGGCAAGGCCGGAGGCCTTGAGGTGAACTTCGACGAGTGGAACCCAGGAGATATTCCAGTGGGTGCACTCGTCACTGCTTTGGTCACGTTCATCTTCATTGCGTTCGCCGTGTTCATGATCGTCAAGGCAATCGCGAAGGCTGGCGCAAACACCGCACCTGCCGAGACTCCAGATCAGGTTCTCCTCGCCGAGATCCGCGATGCACTCAAGGCAAACTAGGGCAGCGAACCCACTGCGATTTCATAACTGAAGTAATTGGGCGCCGGGTCATTCCGGCGCCCTTTTGCGTTTTCTAACCAATACCCTCAGGTCATGCACCCAATGCAGATTCTGCACTCGATGAGCAGCGCCGGAGATACACCCAAGGGAATCGACCGCGCCACCGTGAAGCGGGTGTGGGAGTTCTCTATCCCCTACCGCTCCCGGGTCGTAGGCTTTCTTCTCCTCAGCATTATCGGAACCGGTGTCGGCATCATCCCGAGCCTCGTCTTTGGCGACATCATCGACACCGCGATTCCGCAAGGCCAGCAGGGAGATAGCTCACGGCTGACCTTGCTCGGACTAATCGTCGTAGCCGCTGCACTCGTGGCCGCTGTCGTGTCACTCGTCGAACGGTGGATCTCGAGCCGGATTGGCGAAGGCATTATCTATGACCTTCGAGACAAGCTCTTCCGCCACGTTCAGGCAATGCCGCTCGGCTTCTTCACTCAAACCCAGACCGGTTCGCTGATCTCGCGCTTGAACAACGACGTGATCGGCGCGCAGCGGGCATTCACAACGTTCCTCTCGACGGTGTTCGGAAACGTCATCAACCTCGCAATCACCTTGGTCGTCATGTTGACGATCGAATGGCGACTCACCCTGGCGAGCCTCGTGATTTTGCCGTTCTTCCTCATTCCATCGAGGCGAGTGGGTGCTCGAATGGCCGACATCACCCGCGAGTCGATGTCGCTCAACGCATCGATGAACACGACGATGACCGAACGCTTCAACGTCAGCGGCGCAATGCTCGTCAAGCTCTTTGGCCGACCAAATGTCGAGGCCGATGACTTCTCTGAGCGGGCAGCACGTGTTCGAGATATCGGTATCCGTTCTGCCCTGCTGGCTCGAGTTTTTATGACCGCAATGACGCTCGTCGGCGCACTCGGAACTGCCGCGATCTACTGGATCGGCGGCCAGATGGCGATCAACGGAACGATCACCACCGGCGACCTCGCAGCCCTGAGCTTGCTCGTCGTTCGCGTGTACCTTCCGCTCACCGCACTCAGCAATGCTCGCGTCGATGTCACGAGCGCCCTCGTCAGCTTCGAGCGGGTCTTCGAAATCCTCGACATGACCAACCCCATCACCGACTCGCCGAACGCCACCGCATTGTCGAACGTTTCGGGCCGGATTTCGTTCGACGGCGTCCGATTCACCTACCCGAGCGCCGACGACTCGACCATTGCCTCGCTCGAAGACGGTGCGGCGCGCAAGACGCCGACCCGAGGACCGGGCAAACACATGTCATCTGGCATTACGCCGGTCACAACCGGGCCCAACTACTCGGGAAGTTTCGAAGAGGCAGAGGTTCTACAGGGCATCGATCTCGACATCGAGGCTGGTCAACTCGTTGCGATCGTCGGGCCATCGGGTGCGGGAAAGTCGACGCTACTCAACCTGGTTCCACGGCTCTATGACGTCAGCGCTGGAGCGATCTCGATCGATGGCCACGACATTCGCGAGGTCACCCAAGAGAGCCTTCGCAACTCGATCGGCGTCGTAAACCAAGATCCGCACATGTTCCACGACACGGTTGGGGCCAACCTTCGATACGCGAACCCCGACGCAACCGACGAACAGCTCGTGGCAGCGTCGAAGGCCGCTCGCATCTTTGACGTCATCGACGCGTTGCCCGAAGGTTTCGACACCGTCGTTGGAGAACGCGGCTATCGGCTCTCGGGTGGCGAGAAGCAGCGTCTGGCCATTGCGCGCATGCTGCTGAAGGACCCCGCGATCGTCATCCTCGACGAGGCCACGAGCCACCTCGACACCGAGAACGAGCACCTCATCCAGCAAGCACTCGAAGAGGCGCTTGCCGGCCGCACCTCGCTCGTCATTGCCCACCGTCTCTCGACCATCACCTCGGCCGATCAGATCATCGTCGTCGACGACGGAGCCGTGGTCGAGCGAGGCACCCACGAGGAGCTTCGTGACCTCGGTGGGCTCTACGACTCGCTGTACGAGAACCTGCTCCGAGTCGACGTCACGGCCTAGCCACTCGTGGTCGAACGAGACACCACCTTCGCCGAGCTCCTCGCTGCTCCCTACGTCGAGGAGACGTGCGTCTTGCGATCGGCCCGTTTGGGTTTCATGGCGTACCACGGTGGAGCGTTAGAGAAGGTCACCGACATCGTGGCCAACGAAGCGGCTGAGCGGTCGGGGGCGTCGTATTACGCCGTGACCCAACAGGTCGATCCGCTGCATCACGTTGCTTCGATTCGCATAGACCCGAAAGCTTCTGCGCCACTTCGATCGTTCCTCGACCATGTCGATGCGGTAGTCACCATCCACGGCTACGGTCGCGACACGCTGTGGAAAGCGCTACTGCTCGGTGGACGCAACCGAGCGCTTGCACATCACTTCGCCGATCACCTGCGTGCTCGCCTTTCCGCCTACGACATCGTCGACGACCTTGAGGCGATACCGACCAAGCTTCAGGGGCAGCACGAAAAGAACCCGGTCAACCTTCCACGTGAACAGGGTGTGCAGATCGAACTGCCACCGACAATCCGCTGGAATGAAGAGGCACGGAACTGGAGCGACTTCGGCGAGGCGGATCGGGCTCCTGACACCGACGCGTTGATCGACGCTCTGGCCGGTGCGGCGGGCGCGTGGATGGATACTCGCTGACAAACAGCGCAGATTAGAAAGCTCCTGTATGGGCGGTCGCTACAGGCCGAGCAGCTCGCGCACCGGATCACCAAAGAGGATCAGGACGCCAAGGACGGTCATGAGTACCGTCTGCACATTGAACCGAGCATCGAGCTTTGTATCGAGTCGATCGATACGGGTCTCCATCCTCGATTCGAGGCGATCGATGCGTCCATCGAGGCGAGCGATGTCAGCTCGAACGTCCTCGAACCGACGATCCATGTCTGCCGACAATCCGTCGAACCGACGATCCATGTCTGCCGACAACGCATCGAGTCTGAAGTCAATCCCCTCGAGGCGCCTATCAACTGCGGTGAACCGCTCGCCATACGATCCGACTGCTTGGACGAGGTGCATGTGCTCAACGTTAACACTATTGATCTTCAGCTCGAGCTGCTGACGCACTCGCTCGAGGTCTTCATTCGTGATTGCCATGGCCTAGGTGTTCGATGGAAGGGCGGAAGGAGCAAACCTTCGAGAGGAATGTGAACTTACTCGGGTCCTGTGACAGCGCTGCCATGACGTCGGAAACGACCCAGTGTCAGGAGCGGGCGGTAACGTCACGTGTTGTGGATAGTCCGCTGTTCGAAATCGAGTCAAACGATGAGCCCGAGGTGCAGAGCCTGAGCGTCGCGCAGCTCAACGCGCTGCTCTCCCATGCGCTCGACACGCTCTTCCCCGAAAACATCTGGGTCGACGGCGAGATCAGCGGGATGAACCGTGCGAAGTCGGGTCACGTCTATTTCGATCTGATCGAACCGACCGAACCAGGAGTGTCATCGCCCGCGAAGATCTCGTGTGTTCTGTGGAATGGCATGCGGACGAGAATCAACGAGCAGCTGAGCAGTTACAACGTGGGCAAGCTGGTCGATGGCATGGCGATCCGCATCCGGGCGAAGGTCGATTTCTACGAGGTTCGGGGTCAGCTGCAACTGCAGATGACCGGTGTCGACCCGCGGTACATTCTCGCCGCCATGGCCGCCGAGCGCGACCTGCTTATCGAACGCCTGATGCTCGAGGGCGTAGCCGAACGCAACCGTCAGCTCGAACAGCCGATCGTCCCCCAACGGATCGGACTCATCACGAGTAAGGGCAGCGCTGCCGAAGCCGACTTCATCGACGAACTCAACGCGAGTGGCCTTGGTTTCACGGTCGTGTCGTGCGACAGCCTCGTGCAAGGCGAGCGGGCGCCCGATCATCTCGTCGCCGCGTTGCGCACGCTGTATCTGCGCGACGACCTCGACGTGATCGTGCTCACCCGCGGAGGTGGGTCGCGGGGCGACCTATCGGCGTTCGACAACGAGACACTCGCCCGGACGATCGCCCAAGCGCCCGTTCCAGTCATCGTCGGCGTTGGTCACGAGATCGACCGGTCGGTCGCCGACGTCGTTGCCCACAGCTCGTTCAAGACACCAACCGCGGTCGCAGCAGCACTCGTGGCTTCGGTCCGCCAGTACGTCGACTACGTCGAAGACCGGTGGCACGCGGTTGCGCACCATGCAACCGAACAGGCAGCGGCGCAAGAAGCCCGCATCATCGAGCTTGCGCAACGAACGGGGCGGGCCGGGCGCGATGGTCTCGAACTCGCCGAAGAACGGCTCAACAATCGAAGTTCTCGTGCCGCGCTTGCCGGACGCCGTTCGCTCACCCGTCACGCCGAACGGCTCGACACGACGGTGGCCGCGCTCCCGAAGCTCGCCGACCGCATCATCCGCACGGCCGCCGTCGAACTCGGCCATACCGAAGCCCGGGTGAAAGCGTCCGACCCGGCGGTGTTGCTGGCTCGGGGATGGTCGATCACAAGAACATCTCAGGGAGATGTCGTTCGAACCGTGAAAGATGTTCGTTCGGGCGACACACTGGTGACCGAGGTTGCAAACGGCACGATCATCAGCAATGTTTCAGTCATCGATCCCCACGCGGATCCAACAAAGGAGACGCAATCGTGAGTACCACCGAATCAGACGAGCTGAACTACGCAACCGCCGTTGCCGAACTCGACGAGATTCTCGCCGAACTCGAAGACGAGTCGCTCGATGTCGACATCCTCGGCGATCGAGTCAAGCGAGCGTCTGAACTCATCAGCTTCTGCCGAGATCGAATTACGTCCGCGAAGACCCAAGTCGAACAGATCGTTGCCGACCTCGAGCAGGTCGGCGACGACGAATGACCGTTCCTGATGCGCTGAAGATCCCTGCTGGTCGAGTCGACGAGCGGTTGCAGGAAGTGCTCGATGGCTATCGGGCCGAGTGGGGCGAACTCGATCCGCTCTTCAACGAAACGATCGACCTGCTCTCGGCACTCGTCCTCGCCGGCGGAAAGCGTGTGCGTCCAGCGATGGCGTACTGGGGTTTCGTCGCAGCAAACGGCGATGTCACGGGCCCAGAAATTGCAAACCTCGGGGCAGGCCTCGAATTGCTTCAAGCCTTTGCGTTGTTTCACGACGACGTGATGGACGGGTCGCCTACTCGACGAGGTGTACCGACCGCACACGTCGCTGCAATCGCGAATCACGAAAGCGGCGACTGGGGTGGCGAGGCCCGTCGTTACGGCGAGGCGGTCGCGATCCTTGCGGGCGACGTTTCGCTCGTACTGTCCGACGTGTTGCTCGCCGACGTCAATGCCGATGTGCGTCGCCTTTGGAACGATCTTCGCATCGAGGTCAACCTCGGCCAGTTCCTCGACGTCGTTGGCACGGCTCGTGGCGATGTCCCATTGGCAACCGCGGAGCGAATCGTCGAGTACAAGACCGCCCGCTACACGATTGTTCGCCCGCTGCAGATGGGGGCCGCACTCGCTGGCCGCAACGACCTAGAACAATCGCTCGGCCAGATCGGGACGCCACTCGGCATTGCGTTCCAATTGCGCGACGACCTGCTTGGCGCGTTCGGCGCTCCCGAGGTCACCGGCAAGCCGGTTGGCGATGACCTTCGCGAAGGCAAGCCAACGCCGTTGCTCGCTCGAGCGCGCGAGGCTGCATCGAAGTCGCAACAGAAGCTGCTCGACCTTGTCGGCACGAACCTCTCGGCCGACCAAGTTGCTGCGGTCCAGACCATCTTTGTCAACACCGGTGCGAGAGAAGCGATCGAAACCCAGATCGACGAACTCACTCACGATGCACTCGATGCAATTGCACGAACACCACTATCGGGTGAGGCAAACCATCACCTCGCCGAGCTCGCCACCTTCCTCGCATCACGCAGCAGCTAGCAATAACGTCCGGAGCGAAGCGCCGATCGGCTAAACACCTTTACGTCCGTATCCTGATGCGGTGGCCTCATCAGAGAACGTCCTTTCCGAAGCGAACCGTCGCCGTACGTTCGCCATCATCTCGCACCCCGATGCGGGCAAGACCACGCTGACAGAGAAGTTCCTCCTCTATGGCGGCGCGCTCGGAACCGAAGCGGGTTCGGTCAAGGGTAAGAAGGGCGGCCGTTCCGCCACGTCGGACTGGATGGAACTCGAACAACAGCGCGGCATTTCGATCACGTCGACCGTGCTGCAGTTTCCCTATCGCGACCACATCGTGAACCTGCTCGACACCCCTGGCCACCGCGACTTCTCCGAAGACACCTATCGAGTCCTGGCGGCGGCCGATGCTGCGGTCATGGTCCTCGACGCGGCCAAGGGCATCGAGCCCCAGACCCTCAAGCTCTTTGAAGTGTGTCGCGACCGTGAGATTCCGATCCTGACCTTCATCAACAAGTGGGACCGCCCGTCGCTCTCCCCTCTCGAGATCCTCGACGACATCGAAAAGCAGCTGTCGCTCACTCCGACACCCCTGTCGTGGCCGGTTGGTTCATCGGAGGGTTTCCGCGGCGTGCTCGATCAGCGCACGGGAGAGTTCGTCCGGTTCACCCGAACAGCTCGTGGCGCGACGATCGCTCCCGAGGAGATCGTCGCTCCCGAACAAGCCATCGAGGAAGAAGGCGACCTCTATCAAGATGCCGTCGACGAACTTGGCCTGCTCGAAGCGGTCGGCGCGGAGTATGACGAGGACACGTTCCTCGCCGGAATCACGACGCCAGTTTTCTTCGGTTCTGCCCTGACGAACTTTGGCGTCCGCTTGCTTCTCGACGCGGTCGTCGACCTCACTCCTTCACCGAAGCCGAAGTCGTTCGACAGTGATGGGGACGGCACGAACGACACCGAGCGCGACCTCGATGCGCCGTTTAGCGGCTTTGTGTTCAAGGTCCAGGCCAACATGGACAAGGCGCATCGTGACCGCACCGCATTCTTCCGAGTGTGCAGCGGAAAGTTTGAGCGCGGCATGGTCGTCACTCATCAGACGACGGGCAAGCCACTCGCAACCAAGTACGCGCACACCGCTTTTGGTACCGATCGAGAGACCCTCGACGAGGCGTGGCCAGGCGACATCGTTGGTTTGGTGAACGCGAACGATGTGCGCATCGGTGACACGCTTTGGCTCGACGACAAGGTCGAGTTCCCGAAGATCCCGTCGTTTGCTCCAGCGCACTTCGCCATTGCACGCACCAAGGATTCGAGCCGGTTCAAACAGTTCCGTAACGGTGTGAGCCAGCTCGATGAAGAGGGCGTGGTCCAGGTCCTTCGTGATCGGGACATCGGCGATCAAGCTCCGGTGTTGGCCGCGGTTGGCCCAATGCAGTTCGAGGTTGCCACCCACCGGCTCGAAAACGAGTTTGGCGCTCCGGTCGAGCTATCGATGACCAACTACTCGGTGGCTCGACTCACCAACGAAGAATCGATGGAACACCTTCGGGCAATGCAGGGTGTCGACGTTCTCGCTCGATCCGACGGCTCGCTGCTCGCGCTCTTCGAAAGCCCCTACTGGCTTGATCGCCTCATCGGCGAACGCCCCGAGCTCATGCTCGAAAAGCTCGTCGCCGGCGCCATCTAGACATTACGAACCGTAATGGGGACTGTCCCCATTACGTTTTGTAATGGGGACAGTCCCCATGAACGGATGTTCACCGAGCTTGTCCCTCGACTTCCAGTAGGTCGTTTGGCCTAGGGACGCGTACTGTGTGACGATTTATACTGTCCAGTACACAGTATGAAAAGAGACCCGCAAGAACTTCGCCATGACACGCTCGCAAGTGGAGTCATCGATCTTCTCATTCTTCGCGTGGTCGCCGATGGTGAGAGCTACGGGTATGCAATCGCCCAGACGCTCGACGTTCACGGCTTGAACAACGTGAGCGAAGCAACCGTGTATACCTCGGTCAAACGGATGGAGAAGCACGAGTTGCTCACCTCCCGGCGAGCGCTTGCCGACAATGGCAGAGCTCGCCGCTACTACGCAATCACTGATCTCGGCCGAGATGAGATTCGCAAGCGCCTCGCAACCTGGGACTCGCTTGCCAAGGTGGTCACTTCGGTCTTTGCAGATGGAGACGGGACATGAAAACGAAGACTCTGGTGGACAAACTCGCGCAAGAGCACGGGCTCGACGAAACACAATCTCGATACCTGAGTGAACTGGCGAACGAGGTCCGAGAACTCGAATCCGATCAACGGAAGGCGTTCCTCGAAGAATCCGCCGAGCTCCTCGGCGAACGGCCGCCGCAGGATTGGGACGAGTTGACCGATGCCTTGAGCGAGCCAACGTCTTTCGCCGCCGCATGGCTGGGCGAGCAGGAGGCCAACTCGCCGGACAAGAGTTGGAGCACACGGCTTCGCAAACCGCGCAACCTCATTATGCTCGTCGCCGCAATCCTCATCACGACCGGTGCTGGCTGGACGTACTCATATTTCAACGCCGAAGCTCACATTCGAAATAACTGCTCCGGAGCGCTTGGACCTTCGGTCGAACGACTCGAGGCAGCAGGCCAGACAGAGTTCGTAATGCCATTCGAGGTTGATGCTCGATATGGAGTCTGGCTGTGTGTCTCAGCATGGGAGGGAACGTTCGACCCTGAGGTCAATCCAGCGACCAGAGCGGAGGCGACCATCGAGCGGGTCTACTTTGCGAATCCTGTTTCACTCACCGTTCAACCGGTCGGCTGGGAGATTGTCGATTTCGACAGCACGAGGGGCGACGCTTCGCAGAACGAGCCCTTTTCGACAGTCGATACAGAGGATGGTTTCACGAACATCATCGTCTGGTTCGAAGGCGACCGCTGCAACGTTGACGGTGGCGTTGGTATTGGCTTTGGAGCTTTGGACGTTGACTTCACCTACCGCGGGCAGCAACGCACCGGGCGAGTCGACTTGGGTGCCTCGTACACGTTCATGGCTGAAGAGGGTCAATGCACCGACGCCGTTCGCGCAAATGACGACGCGCTGGACGAGGCGTGGCGCTCGGTCGTCGACGGGCGACTGGACTCCTTCGCAAACATCAACACCGGGTCGGTTGAGTTGGAACAACTCGCAGTTAGCCGTGACCTTTGCCGATACTTGCGGGGCATCACGAGTCCTTCGAATGGTGGCGATTTCGAGATCGAGCCGTTGGAAGCTCGCACGGTATTCCAACTCGATCCAGCGGTTGCGGTCCCACTCATCGACGGCGCTGTTCTTGGAAGCTGCCCACAGTTCGCAGACCAACGAGACGCACTCGTCGAGCTCGCACTCGATAGTTAATAGGGACAGGCCCCATGAACCGCGACGGTGGGGTTTGACCGAGAGATGTTGTGAGCCCGGGAACTCTTCGAGTTCCTGGCGAGCAACTTGGTAAGTGAGCGAAGCGAACGACCGTTACCGGGCGGTAAGGTAGGCCCGTTCGTTATCGCAAGGAGCAAAGATTCATGGGAAATCTCGTCGAAGGTCGCATCGCAGTAGTTACTGGAGCCGGTCGTGGCATTGGGCGCGAGCATGCGCTTTCGCTTGCGAGCAATGGGGCCAAGATCGTGGTCAACGACCTCGGTGGCGACCTCAGCGGTGAAGGCGGCGAGATCTCGGCAGCACAGTCGGTCGTCGATGAGATCACCGCGCTCGGCGGCGAGGCAGTAGTGAACGGCGGAAACGTCGCGGACTACGAAGACGCCGGAGCGATGATCAACCAGGCCATCGAGACCTTCGGTGGGCTCGACATCCTCATCAATAACGCGGGCATTTTGCGAGACCGGATGATCTTCAAGATGGAAGAATCCGATTGGGACGCAGTAATCGCTGTGCACCTCAAAGGAACCTTCAACCCAATTTCGCACGCATCGAAGTACTGGCGTGAGCAGAGCAAAGCCGGCAACCAGCCCGACGCTCGCATCATCAACACGTCGTCGCCTTCTGGAATCTATGGCAACGTCGGCCAATCCAACTATGGAGCTGCAAAGGCTGGTATTGCATCGATGACCACCATCATTGCGATGGAACTGGCCAACTATGGCGTCACGGCAAACGCTATTGCACCGGCGGCCTTCACTCGTATGACCGAAAACCTGCCGGGCTTTTCCGACCTAACCGATGAGCAAAAGGGCGGCATGGATCCGCGCTGGATCGCCAACGTTGTTACTTGGCTGGCATCAGCAGAGTCGGCGTCGATTACCGGGCGCGTGTTCGATGTTGTTGGCGACCGAGTCGGCGTTGCAGAAGGTTGGGTCCTCGGCCCGCACGGTTCACAAACCGACGACCCAGCAGGGATGGGCGAGGTTATGACCCAGATCTGCAACGACGCCCGGTTGAACTCGAACATGTTCGGTAAGCCAGAGGCTGGACGTGGCCGCCCAAGCAATGACAACTAGCTATCGCTAGCGAGACAACTAGCTATCACTAGCGACAACTAGTTGACGCTTGCGCTGCCTTCGGGCGCAAGGACAACCCACGTTTGGCCCGGCGCCAGGTTGATTGGCGTTCCGTTGCCATCGGTGAACGTGTAGCCCTGCTCGTTTCTTGCGCGGCTCCACGTACCGACGGTGACAGTGCCGTCTCGAAGCGTCCACGCCACACCCGAACCGACCGAGCTCGCATCGACCGATGATGGGTCGACATCGGTCGAGGTGTAGTTCACGAACATCACGACAACGTTCTCTGGTGAGAGCGGTGCACCTTCACGGGTGATGTGTTGGGTTCCGCTCTGCGAGCGGGTCCACGAAGAACCGTTCCAATCGAATTGGAACGACGAGCGTGCGCTGAGCGACACCCTCGATGCGGGTTGTGCGGTACCAGAATTCGCTGGCCCGTATCGGAAGATCGGGGTTGGGTTTCCGGTCGCGCATGCGCCGACACCCGCGGGGCTGACAAAGAGATTGTCGGGAGCACGCCAGCGGCTGTCGCGAGCAAACGGCGTTGCGTCGTTGTTGCGGAACAGGGTGAGGTTGCCGTTCTGTTCGGCGCGTGCGAGCGCTTGATCGGTTCCGGTGTTCGCGCCCGAGTAGGCAAACACTGGTGAATTCAAGTTGTGCACTAACTGGATGTCGGTCGTGCGCCCCGACCGAACCGGACCGACGTTTGGTGGCAGCGACGAGTGGAAGACGGAGAAGAAGCGGGTGGCCGACGCCTCGATGCGCTGTTCGAAGACGATGTCGGCTTGGTCGAGGCCGATCAGTGTTGCACGGCTCGACGAGCTGTTGTTCGAAACCTTGATCACAATGGCGGGAAGGTTTGACGGAATCGAAGCCGACTGGCCGGTGAAGGGCGCTGTCCGAGTTGACGAAGCACCGAGCGTTCCACACGTCGG
>CALHXU010000045.1 GCA_938040365.1 uncultured Acidimicrobiales bacterium | reverse complement strand
GCACAATGCCGTTGTCGGCCTCGAAATCTGCGTCAGTGACGATTGAGCTTCCATTGAGCGTCACGCCGCCGTCGACCACATCGACCTGAAGTGGAAGACCGGTACGGGTCGTGATCGTCTGGCCGTCGAGCGCAATGAGGTCCTCGGCGGTGAGCACTTCGTCGATGAAGTGGTAACCAACGAGCGCATTCGCCGCAGCAGGGTCGGCCGAAAGGCTGCCGATCGCCTCTGGACCAAGCGCTGCGAGCGCTGCGTCCGATGGTGCGAACAAGGTACGCATGACCGGGTTGCCATCTGCGTCTTCGAGGGCTTCGAGGTCGGTCTGGAGACCGAGCGCTCCGCCGATTACGGCGAACTGCGTCGCGCCGCCCGAATCGTTCAGCGCGTCCCACATGGTGAACGCCGCCGCTACTGGCTCAGGTTCTGGCTCTGGCTCAGGTTCTGGCTCAGGTTCTGGCTCTGGTTCTGGTTCTGGTTCTGGCTCAGGTTCAGGCTCTGGCTCGGCGTCGACAACCTCTTCGGCTGGCGCCGGACCGGTGACGGTACTGTCGGGCAGATCATCGCCGCTCAACGCAATCACGGTTACGAGCAGCAAGATTCCTGCGATGACACCGAGAACCAATATGAAGAAACCATTGTCTTCTTCTTCATCATCGAACATGTAGACGTTTCCCTCTTTGCTGGATGCCAACACACTCCCGTGTCGACCAGCGTGAAGTTTAGTCCGGCCATGACGATAGCCACACAGTGCAGCGACTGTGATCTCTGACTCGCTCACTGCCGCGGCTCACGTCGTGGGCCGCCGCTCGGTCGGGTCGAGCCTCGTTAGGCGCTGGTTGGGCGGTCGCTAGGCGTAGGAAACTTGGCAGAAGCCGTGGTTGCAGTAGCCACCTGGGTTCTTGTGCAGATACTGCTGGTGGTAATCCTCGGCATAGTAAAACTTGCCGGCCATCGTGATCTCAGTGCTGATCTCGCCGTAACCCTTTTCGGTCAGCTTTGCCTGATACGCGGCCTTGGACTGCTCTGCGGCAGCGAGCTGTTCTGGCGACGACGCATAGATTGCACTCCGGTATTGGGTGCCGACGTCGTTGCCCTGTCGGTTGAGCGTAGTGGGATCGTGGTTTTCCCAGAAGACGGCGAAGATCTCGTCGAGCTCGACCTTCAGCGGATCAAAGACGATGAGCACGGCCTCGGTGTGTCCGGTCTTGCCCGAGCACGCTTCCTCATAGGTTGGGTTAGGGGTGAACCCACCCGCGTACCCAGCGGCGGTGGTGTAGACGCCATCGAGTTGCCAAAAGAAGCGCTCGGCTCCCCAAAAGCAGCCCATACCGACCTGCAGCTGTTCCATACCTTCGGGAAAGGGCCCGACCATTGATGTGCCAAGCACGATGTGTTCGGCGGCTACCGGCATGGTTTCGTTGCGTCCGGGGAGCGCAGCTTCAGGAGCGATCATCTCTGGGGAACGTCGGAAGAACATAGTTCCACCATAGATATGTTCTGCTGGCTACGAACAAAAACTCCAAAGAAGTTCACGAGCAGTTTCGTTGAAAGATGACCTGTTCGAGCGTTGCGCTGGCAGCTAGCCAGCTGCTTGTTCTCGCAGGACTCGCTTGAGGACTTTGCCGTTCGGGTTCTTCGGCAGCGGCTCGCCGTGTACGAAGACTTTCGATGGCACCTTGAACGGCGCGAGCAGTTCAGCCGCGAACTCTTGGAGCTGTTCTGGATCGATCGATGCGCCCTCGATCGGGTACACCGCAACAGCGACTTCTTCGCCGAGCCGCTCGTGAGGAACCCCAAACACGGCACATTCGTGCACGGCATCGTGCTGTGCAATCGCGGCTTCGACCTCGGCGGAGCCCACGTTTTCGCCGCCTCGGATGACGATGTCTTTCGCCCGGTCCACGATCGAGACAAAGCCGTCCTCGTCGATCGTTGCGATGTCGCCGGTGTGGAACCACCCGTCGCTATCGATGACCTCTGCGGTTGCGTCGGGCTTGTTGTGGTATTCGAGGAACACGTGCGGGCCTCGAAGGCACAACTCGCCTCGTTCGCCCGCGGGAAGCTCCTCACCGGTCAGGTCGTCGATGACTTTGACCTGACCAACTCGTGGCGGCACGCCACACGACCCTGGCTTTTCCTTGTAGAACATTCCGCCGTTCGCGGTTGCGATTCCCGACACCTCGCTCAAGCCGTAGCCCTGAGTTGCTGACGCGTTCTCGATCGCGTCATCGACCTTGCCGACCATGTGCGGCGGATTCGGTGCGCCGCCGCTGCCCATGGACTGCAACGTCGAGGTATCTCGGCTTGCGAAGCTCGGCGAGGCGAGCATGTCCATCGTCATTGTCGGGACACCCGTGAACGCGCTGACCTTCTCGGTTTCGATGAGCTCAAGCGCTTTCTCGGCATCCCACTTGTACATGAGAACGAGCTTGCCTCCGGTGCAGGTGATCGGGAGCATCACACAATGCGATCCAGTCACATGGAAGAGCGGCACCGCTACCAGCATCACGGTCTGCGGAGCCGACTCGGCGGCGCCCGCAGCGCCCAGAACGTCGCCGCCTGCGGCCGAAACCTCGGCGAGTCGCATGCCGACGTTGAGCATCACCATGTTCATGTGGTTCGTGACGACGTTTCGCTGGGTGTGCACGACGCCTTTGGGGAAGGCGGTCGTTCCCGAGGTGTAGACCATCGCGGCACGATCGTCGGGCCCGACGGCAATGTCGGGCATCTCGAGGCCACCGGTGACGTCCTCCCACTTCACCGACCCATCGGTGAGATCACCTTCGCCGCGCACCACGATCATCTTGACGTCGAGGCCCGAGGCCGAAATGTCGTCGAGTTCAGATGACACGAGCTCGTGTCTCTTCGCGTCGACGAACATCACGGCCGAGCCGCTGTCGGTCACGCCGTAGGCGAGCTCTTTTGCGTTCCAGAACGAGTTCATTTCGACGGCGGTTCCGCCCGCCATCTGGATGGCCCACCAGCTGAGGACCCATTCGGGATAGTTGCGCATGGCAATGCCGACGCTGTCACCGGGCTGTACCCCGTAGTCGGTGATAAGCGCGTTCGCGACCTCCATCACCCGCTTGCGAGCTTGACCGTAGGTCATCCGCTCGTCCTCGTAGATCAAGAACTCGTCGTCATCATCGGCTTTGATGGCAAGCCACAGGTGGCGAACTTGGGGCGGCGCGTTCTTGTATCCGGTGTAGGTCTGGCCGAGCGCTTCGATCTCGGCGGTTTCGAACGGCGAACCCGGCGCGCTCAACAAGTCGAATGCGCCGTTGATGTGTACTACTGAGGACATTCGACGATCTTGTCACGACATCGAGACGGTTGTCACACGCGGTCGACTCTGAGGCGTCGAAGATTCGAAGCCGTGCAGCTAGGCGCAGCGATCCGACACCACTTCGGTCGCTTCGCCACTCGGTCCGATCGAGTCGACAAATTCGGAAATGTCGGCAGCGCCAACCGCGTATCCCTGCGGCTGGTTCCGCGTGGTTGATTGCACCAGCCCAATCACGTCGTGATCGTTGATCAGTAGCGGACTCCCCGAGTCTCCCTGGCGGATGTCGCCCAGCATGCGCAACCCCCGGAAACGGGATTCGCTGTCTTTGAACACCCCGTCCCAGTTCACGATGACGGGGGCGTCGACGGTGTAGTCGATCTCGTTGATGACGTTCTCGCCATCGTCGGGCCGTAGGCCGATTGCGACGCCGTCGACGATCGGCACCTCGGTCACGAGGTTCAACGGCGAGAAGCTCGCGTCGTCCACGCGCAACAGCGCGAGGTCGAGATCGGGGTCGAACCCAATGAGGACCGCGTCGTACTCGTCGCCAGAGAGGTTCTGGACGGCGAGAGACTCGGTATTGCGGCCTGCGACGATGTGGGCGTTGGTGATGATGAGGTTTTCGTCGACCGCGAAGCCGGTCCCAATCGCTGGAACTCGACATCCGAGGCCGATAATCCGCACGATCGAGTCGAGGACTTCGTCGGCATCTGGCCGGTCGATCGGGGCGGTTGGCTCGGCCGTGACGCCACCGACGACCTCGGCGCCAGTCTCGGTTTCGGTCTCGGCGGCAGACGCCAGGTCATTGACCGAATCGCCGGTCGAGGCACACCCGGCGAGTAGCACTACGGCAACGACCAGCCCCGACAATGCGGCGCGACCGTTCGTTCGGCGCGTCGTCGCGACTCGTTTCAGCACGGTGCATTCTTCCACGCTGAAAAAATACCCAAGTCTTGCCCTATTCGGTCGGCGCGTACTTGCGCAGTTCGCGGCGTGCGAGCTGGCGTCGATGCACTTCGTCTGGTCCGTCGGCGAATCGAAGGGTGCGAGCTTGGGCATACATTGCGGCGAGTGGGAAGTCTTGGGACAAGCCGCCACCGCCGTGGGTTTGGATTGCGCGGTCGATCACGCGGAGCGCCATGTTTGGCACGGCGACCTTGATCGCCGAAATCTCGATCGCTGCGCCTTTGTTGCCAACCGTGTCCATGAGCCACGCGGTCTTCAAGGTGAGGAGGCGGGCTTGTTCGATCTCGATTCGGCTGTCGGCAATCCACTCGCGCACCACGCCCTTGTCGGCGAGCGTTGAACCGAACGTGCTTCGCTCGTAGGCGCGGGTGCACATCAGTTCGAGGGCTCGCTCGGCCATGCCGATCAGGCGCATGCAGTGATGGATCCGACCAGGGCCGAGACGAGCTTGTGCGATGGCGAAGCCACCGCCCTCTTCACCAATAAGGCTGGTAACAGGGACCCGCACATCAGTGAGTTGCACCTCGGCATGGCCGTGCGGCGCGTCGTCGTAGCCAAAGACGTGGAGCGGACGAATCACCTCGATGCCAGGGGTGTCCATCGGCACGGCGATCTGGCTTTGCTGAAGATGGCGGGCTGCGTCGGGGTTGGTCTTTCCCATGAGGATCATGACCGCACAGTTGGGGTGCATCGCTCCCGACGTCCACCATTTGCGGCCGTTGATCACATACTCGTCGCCCTCACGCCGGATCGACGTTTGGATGTTCGTCGCGTCCGATGACGCAACGTCGGGTTCGGTCATGCCGAAACAGCTACGGATCTCACCTGCGAGCAGTGGCACGAGGTAGCGGTCTTTTTGCTCGTCGGTCCCAAAGTCGTGGAAGACCTCCATGTTTCCAGTGTCGGGCGCCGAGCAATTGAGCGCTTCGGGTGCGAGGTGCAACGACCGTCCGGTGATCTCGGCGAGCGATGCGTATTCGAGGTTGGTGAGGCCGGCGCCTTCATCGGCGCGAGGCAAGAAGAGGTTCCACAGGCCTTCTGCTTTTGCCTTGACCTTGAGGTCTTCGATGATCTGGGGCTGCGCCCAGCGATCGGCTGCAATCTGTTCTTCGAGGAGCCCTTCGTTGGGATACACGTGTGCATCCATGAACGCATTGAGCTGCTCGACCAGCTCGCTCACTCGCTTCGTCTGTCCGAAATCCATATCGCTCCCCTAGGTCGAATCAGAGAGTACAACGATCCTCGATGACCCGAAGCATCGACGTGGCGCGACTACGCTAGTTCGATGCGAAACAACTGGACTCGTGCGTGGCTCACGGCGCTTAGCGCCCTCGTACTCTTCGTTATCGTGGCCCATTCGCGCGAATTGTGGCTGCTCAACGTCGAACAACCGGTGGTCGACTTCGTCCTCGACGGGACCGATACGAGCATTTGGGAACAGGCGAGCGTGCTGAGTTCGTTGTCGCTTATCGTCCCGGGAACGATCGTTCTCGCCCTCGTCGCTCTATTCCTCGAGAAGCGCATCGCGCTGGTAGTCATCGTCTCGTCGATCTTTGCCTACGCCCTCGCCGGAATGATTGGTTCGTTGGTCGCTAGAGTCAGCCCGTCGAGTGAAACAACCGGCACGTTCCCAAGTATCGAGGTCGTGCAATCGAGCGTGTTCTTTGGCCTTGTCGTCCTCATGTTTTGGTGGGTCGGAGCACCGAAGCTTCTCTGGCACATCGTCCTCGAACTGTCGGTTGTCCTTACGCTGCTCGTGTCGATCCGCGGAATCACCGCAGGTGACTTCTGGCCGAGCGACGCGCTCGGTGGCGTCCTCGTTGCTGGTCTCACACTGATCACAACCGCGATCGCCTTCGAAGCAAACCCGGCAAAGATTCCCGTAAGAAAGCCGCGCAAAGCCCGCTCAGCTGCCAAATCTGTCGCGGTTGAGGGCACTATTGAGGTATGAAGTTCTTGCCTCGAAGCGCAGCGGTTATTGCACTTGCACTCACCGCTGCTGCGTGTGGTTCGACCACCGGCGATGCTGCTGACACGGCTGACCAAACCGCTGACGCAACCGCAGCGGTAGAGGTGGTCGAAGCCGAGCCCGTAGCTGATGAGCAAGACGAAGATGTTGACGATGCGAGCGAGAGTGCGTCAAGTGAGGTCGTCGTCGAGGAAACAACCACCACGACTGCCGCTCCGCCACCGCCTCCCGAACCAGTGACGGCATCGACGGTTCCCGAGACAACGTCGGACGATTTTCCCGACATCCTCGCGGCGCAAGCGACTCCATCTGGTGATGGGTTCTGGCGCTTTGATGTGACGGTTTCGTCGACCTATGACACGCCGCAGCGCTACGCCGACGCGTGGCGCGTTGTTGGGCCCGACGGCACCGAGCTCGGTATTCGGGTGCTGACCCACGATCACGCGAACGAACAACCGTTTACGCGGTCGCAAACCATTGAGATCCCTGCCGATGTCACGTCGGTGACGATCGAGGGCCGGGATCAAGCAAACGGTTGGGGCGGCGGCTTCCTCGAACTCGACTTGAGCTCCTAACCGAGCGCTACGGAGAACCAGGTTTAGCCCTTAGCTCAACTTCAACGCGTGCGCCGTAGAGCTCGCCGTCTTCTTTGCTGTTTGGGTCGGTGTGGCGGGTGATGTCGATGCGCTCTGTTGGTTCGCCGCTCGAGATTCCGGCGGTTCTTTCGGCGAGCGCGGTTCGCGCAACTCTGCGGGCAAGAGCGGTTGCCTGTTCGATTGCATCTTCGCCGTCGTCACTCATCGTCATTTCGTCAGGTCCAACGATGCGGTACGAACCTGGCCCGTCGGCGTGGACCTCGGCTCGCCCGCGGGCAACGACGTGGCCACCTGCGGCGCCGACGGCGTTGGCGACGGCAAAGTCGGGAACGAGTTCGAGGGTGGCGCCGAGTCGCTTTGCGACTTCGGGGTAGTAGACGCCTGCGGGTCCGCCGACGGCGACGAGCGTGGTCTCTAATGACATCGATACCGACACTGCGCCGATCTTCGCGTCTCCCGCCGCTACTCCTTCGGCGAGCGGGTTTGCGAGGGAGTTCGTGATCGATCCGTCGAAGGCCGCGTCGAGTATGCAGCCAGCGCTGCGTCGCACGGTCTCTGACCAAACTCGTTCACAGAATGTGGTTGCGTCTTCGCCGGTGTACCACGCGACGAGTGCCGCTCCGGCCCTTCCTGCGTCGGCCGACCAGTTCGACTGCATGTCGAGGACGTGGGCAGCATCGGATGGGGTGAATCCAATGACGGCGACGAGGCCCTTCTCGACCAGCGCGTCGACGGCCCGTCGTTCGAGCGAGCCAGCAGCGGCGGCGACGAGCGCTGTTGGTTCTGTTCCGATCCCAGAGAGAATGCGCGCTTCCATGCCAGAAAGCTGACTTTCAACCGGCGCCGAGTCAGCCGCAATGCGCTGGACGAACAGCCCGGCGAAGTCTCGCGGCGGTGGGTCGGCGAGCTGTTGGTTGAGCGTCGAGACGATGTTTGGGTGCTCGACAGCGGCCAACGAGATCGGGACTCGCCGCTCGGGGCCGAGCGTGATCTCGGTCTTGTCGGTGCGAACGGCGCTGTCGCCGCCGAGGCCGGTCGTTCGCACATCGATGGCTTCGACCATTGTTCGCCATCCGCCCACGTTCGCCCCGTCGGCGACGAATCGGAGGCGTCCGTTGCGAACCATCGCAACGTCGGTTGTTGTTCCGCCGATGTCGCTGAGCAGGTAATCGTTGAGACCCGTGAGGATCCCTGCGCCGATGATCGATGCTGCCGGGCCACTGAGGATGGTTTCGATCGGGCGGCGCGCAACCGATTCGGCAATAGCCAGCGATCCATCGCCCTTTGCGACCATGATCGGTGCGGTAATCCCAAGTGACGACGAGGATTGTTCGACGGCTGCGACGAGGTCGGTGATTCTCGAGAGAAGCCGAGCGTTCAGTGCCGTGGTCAATGCGCGGCGAGGCGCGTCGAGTGAGTCGCTGAGCGACGAGGAGATAGTGACGGCAAGATCGGAGTTGTCTTCGATGATCTTTCGGACGGCTTGTTCGTGGGCTGGGTTACGAACCGCGAACGTCGACGCTACGGCGACCGCTCGAACCTCTGGGCCAAACTCATCGAGCGCGGCCCGAATCGCGTCTCCGTCGAGCGGAGCTGCTTCGAGACTGTGGTGGTTGTGACCACCCGCAACCGAAACGACGTGCGCGTCGGCGAATGCTGACCGGATGCCGGTCCGTTCGATCATGTTCTCGTCGAAGCCCACGAGGAAGACCAAGATCGGGCTGCCATGGCCCTCGACGACGGCGTTGGTTGCGAGCGTTGTCGATACCGATACGAGCGAAATATCGGCAACGTCGAGGTCGGCAACAACGTAGCTGAGCGCCTCGGAAACGCCCACGGCAAGATCATGTCTCGTCGTGAGCGCTTTGGCCGAGACCAAGACTTCGCCGGTCGTTGCGGAGAGCGCTACGGCGTCGGTGTAGGTACCACCGGTGTCGACGCCGATGAGCAGGGAGGGTCGTTCAGGTATTGCCACAGGTGCCAAGCGTGGCAGA
>CALHXU010000044.1 GCA_938040365.1 uncultured Acidimicrobiales bacterium | reverse complement strand
TCCTCGAGGAAACGGAAGTCTTCAAGATCCTCGGTAACCACCTCGATCGGCTCGGTAGCGCCGAACGCATCGAAACGTGCGATCTGCAAGATTGCCTCTTCGCCACCGCAGTCGGCACCAGCAGCAAGCTCAGGCCGGTCGGCAAAGGTCAGCGATTCGTCGCCATCGAACTGTGCAGTGGTTGCATCGAGGAAGGTGCCGACCGTTGCGTTCCGGCCAGTCGCAGCAGAACTAAACGGGTGAGCGTGGACAACCCCATCGCTGTGGGTGTGGATACCCGAATGGGTTGGGAAGTTCGGGTTCTCCAGCGGGATCTGGAAACTTTCGGCAGTGCAGTCGTAGATGCCGTAGGGAATGTGCCAATGGTCGTTAAACGACGGTGACAGCGCTTCGACGTCTCGTGCGTTCCACGAAAAGGCAACGAGCGCCGTGCCGAGCACGACCACGCCGAGCATCGCCATTCGAAAGCCCGTTCCATTTGAGTCACGACCGGTCGATGACGCCGGAGTCGCTCCCGCTTTTGCTGCTTTCGCAACCTTTTTTGAGGAATCTGAAACGTTACTGTCGGAAGAATCTGATCGTGCCACGTAATAACGCTAGCGCCTTATTGAACGAACGAGGGGGCACTAACGGGAACCTTGACCAATCTTCAAAATCGCCGGTTCGTTGCGCTCAATCGATGAGCGATGCAAAGAGCTTCTCGTAGGCTTCGGCGGCACGCCGCGGCGTCGTCCACTCCTGCACCCACGACCGACCCGCTAATCCCATCGCAGCCATATCGACTTGTGAGCTCAGCATTTTCCGCAACGCATCGACAAGCTCACGAGCATCATCGGGCGGCACGGCGTACCCCGCTCCAGCCTCGATAACTACGTTGCCGACCTCGGTCCCTTCGTCCACGCTCGCAATCACCGGCCGTTCGACGGCCAAGATTTTGTACAGCTTGGACGGGACGCTCGACCACGCCAGACCTTGTCGCAGCGGTATGACATGCACGTCGGCGGCCGAGAGCACCTCGGGCACCCGTTCGACCGGCTGGTACGGGATAACCCGAAAGTTGTCGAGGCCCTGAGCCCGACGATGTACTTCACCAATCGCTGAACCACCGCCGTTGACCACAAAGACGAGATCGGCAACGTCGACCATCTCGCGAGCGGCATCGGCGAGCAGTTCGATCGACTGGCTAAACCCGACGTTCCCGCAATACATCACGACCCGTTTCCCAACGAGTCCGTACTCTTCGCGGTAGCTGTTCTCGAGCGGCATGGGTTCAAAGGTCGACAAGTCGACAAAGTTCGGAATGATCTCGGTTCGCGATCCACTCTTTCCTTCGACGTTGCGCTGCATCTCTTCGCTCAACACGGTCACCACGTCGGCCTTGTCGTACACAAACTTCTCGAGCTTTCTCGCTGCCTCGATCACCTTTTCGTTCGTGATCGTCCCGGTCTCGACGGCGACATCGGGAAAGACATCTTGAATGTTGAAGACGAACGGAACGCCACGACGCTTGGCGGCGAGCCAACCGGCCACGCCGAGCGACAATGGCGGCGACATCGCAAAGACGACATCGGGCGAGAAACGATCGATGACCGCGCGTGCGAGACCGACCGCGCTAAAGCCAACAAACCCAGCCGCACGCGCCGCGATGTTTGTCTTGTCGGTCGGGAACGGGTACACCCTCGTGATCTCGCCCCACGACCGCTTCTCGGTTTGTGTCAGTTTCTTCGGCCAGCCGTCCTCAACCGCATGGTGGCGGTACCACGGTGGCGCCGTAATCACGTGGAGCTCGTGGCCCATCTCGCCGAGGTTGTTGACGATTGCACTCATGAACTCGCCGGTCGGTGCGCTGTCTGGCTCAAAGTGAGGGCAGATGACCTGAATTTTCACGTCGCGGAGCTTAGACCAACTGGCAGTAGGTCCCAGCCCACTCCAATATCGGCTTTCCCGAGGCCGCGCTCGACAAGGCGTTCTCGTGCATCGAGCGCCACGATCGCGCCGATGGCTTCGGCGACCTCTTCCCCACCACCGTCTTGCGCGAACCGTTGATACGCGTCCCCCGCCACGCTCTCGACCGGGCCGATAGCGCGAGCCACGACGGGCACCCCAACGGCGAGCGCCTCGAGAATCGTCAGACCTTGTGTCTCGACCTCGGAAGCAGAAACCAGCAGGTCAGCGCGTGCGAGTTCCTCCATCGCTTCGTCGTGGGAGACCGATCCTCGAACCGATACCGCCAGCCCGGCCGACGACGCCCTGCGAATTGCCTCTTCGAACGCTTCGGTGGCTTCTCGATCTTGTACGGCCCCACAGTGGATGACTTCGACTTCGCGGGCAACACCAGTCGATTCAGCCCAGGTCCTGATGCCGTCGAGCGCAACGTCGAAGCGTTTGTAGGCATAGAGGTCCCCGAGCAGCAGCACTCGACGAATCTCTGGCGAGAGACCCGTTCGGGCCGGCGGTGTTTGGGGCCGGATGAGCCGAACCTCGATCCGCGTCCTGTCGACCGTTGGAATTGCGCGCAGTAGCGCCTCGCTGCTGGCGTTTGTTGCGCAGATGATCAGATCGGCCGTGGTCGCCGAACGTTTCGCCCACCACGTGAGCGCTGTGCGCGCAAGCCCGCCGATGGACGGTGCGTTGGACGGCTCATAGAGATGCGGGTTTTGCACCACCATGATTGTTGAACCAGCGCTTCGACCCATGAGCGGAAGGCGGTCGGCAAAGCCGATATAGGTACCGGCTCGGTGGCGACCGAAGAGCTCCTCAACAATCGCTGCGACCCGAGTCTGCTCGCGCACAGTGAGCCCAACAGCTGCGGCCCGAGCCTCGTTCGCGCCGCGAGGAATGTGGACCTCGGCCGATTCGATCCGCCCACTGGCGACCTGTTCGGAAAGCGTTTGGCACGCAACGACGAGCGCTACCGACGTTCCTGCTCCCGTGCACGTTCCGGCGGCGAGAATCACGGCTGGAGCATTCGCATTGGTCATATCAGTTCCTCGTAGACCGAGCGCATCAATTCGCCGGTCCGCTCCCAGGTGAAGGGCGCCGCGATCTTCTTGGCGTCTCGACCGAGCTCGACCGACCGTTCGCGATCGAGGACGAACGACGACATTGCTGCGGCCCAGCCGGGAACGTCATCGACAGCAACCGCCTCCCCACCAGCTCCGACCACCTCGCGCAACGCTGGCGTGTCGCTGTGTATCACCGGCGTTCCTTGGGCCATCGCTTCGAGCGCGGGGAGTCCGAAACCCTCGGCGAGACTCGGCATACACACCGCCGACGCGGCGGTCATCAACCCGAGAAGCACTCGCCTCGGCTGCATTCCGAGTAGGTGAATGCGCTCGGTGCCCAAGTTCGGAATGCGAGTTGCGATCTCTCCCCAGCCCGTAGGGCCCACCAGGACCAAGTTGACAGACTCGTCGGTAAGCGCCATCGCCGCGAGTAGAACATCGAGGTTTTTTCTCGGCTCGACCGTCCCTGCAAACAGCACGAACCGTTCGGGAAGCGCGAGGTGCGCTAACGCGGACGCCGCGTCGGGGTCAGCGAAAGTCTCTGGAGTCGCTCCCCATGGCACGACGCGAATGCGTTCGGCGTTACCCCCGTGGGCGATCAATTCATCGGCACTCGCCTGGCTCGGTGTGGTGATGAGGTCGGCGCGCCCGATCACCCGTTCAAGGCCGGTTCGTAGCACCTTTGCGCCACGGCTTGTCAACGTTTCGGGGTGGGTGAACGGAAACATGTCGTGGACTGTGCATACCTGGGGAATGCGCGACCGCTCCGGGCAAAAGCCGAGCGTTACATGCACGACGTCAGCGTCGGGAACGAGCCGTTCGACTCCACCCAATGCCGAGCGGTTCCACAGTTCATAGACCGCGGCGTACGGAAGCGGGTAGTGCACCGAGGGATCGGGAATACCACGTCCGATGCCAAAGCGTAAATCACGTGCGCCGACGCTCGTGAGCGACAGCGGATGCTGCGATAACAGCGAATGCTGAAGCTCGAGCGCAGCGACTGCGCTTCCACCGGGCACGCGATGCGCGCACTGGGTGAGCGTGAACGCCACCTTCATTGCGAGTCACGGTGGTCAGAGCGCTGCATGGGTACGCGAGCGTACTATCCCCAACTCGCCCGCAGCGCTATCTACGCGTGCGTTATCAACCCTCGAGGAGTTCCTTGAAGTACGCAATCGTGTGTTCGAGGCCCTCACGCAATTGCACGGTGGGTTCCCATCCCAGCAGCTCTTTCGCCTTGGTGATATCGGGCTTGCGCTGCATTGGGTCATCGACTGGAAGGTCGTGATAGGTCACCGTGCTCTTGGTGTCGACCATCTCGGTCACCAGCTCGGCCAACTCAGAGATCGTGAACTCGTTTGTGTTTCCAATGTTGACCGGCGTGTTCACTTCAGAGTCGAGCAACGCCAAGAATCCGCGAACCTCATCGGCAACGTAGGTAAAGCTGCGGGTCTGCGAGCCGTCTCCATAAATCGTGAGATCTTCGCCTTGGAGCGCCTGCACAATAAAGTTCGAAACCACACGACCATCGTTTGGTCGCATTCGAGGCCCGTAGGTGTTGAAGATGCGAACGATCCGCGTGTCGAGGCCGTGGTGGGTGTGATATGCCATCGTCATCGCCTCAGAAAAGCGCTTTGCTTCGTCGTAGCAACCCCGAGGTCCAACGGGGTTGACGTTGCCCCAGTAGTCCTCGGTCTGTGGGTGAACCATTGGATCCCCGTACACCTCAGAGGTCGATGCCATGAAGAACTTCGCACCCTTTGCCTTAGCCAGACCAAGCGCGTTGTGCGTGCCGAGCGAGCCAACCTTGAGGGTCTGTATCGGCATTTCCAAATAGTCGATCGGTGACGCCGGCGACGCGAAATGCATCACTACATCAACATCGCCGGGGACCCACATGTAGTTCGACACATCGGCATTGACGAACTCAAAGCCGTCCTTACCAAAGTTGTGCTCGATGTTTCGAGTTTCGCCGGTGACCAGGTTGTCCATTGCAACGACCTGATCGCCTCGGGCTAACAACGCATCTCCGAGGTGGCTCCCTAAAAACCCGGCCCCGCCGGTAATCACGACACGAGCCATCTATGAGCGACCAATCCCTTGGTAGGTGAAGCCACGACGGCGAACCGCGCCGCGATCTAACAGGTTGCGGCCATCGACGATGTGCTTGTTCGTCATGACTTCTGCGATCTTGTCGAGGTCGAGAAACTTGAATTCTTCCCACTCGGTGAGGATCGCGAGGACCTCGGCTCCCTCTGCTGCAGCGTACGCGTCGTCGACGACCACGACCTCTTCGATCGGGCATTCCTTGCCAACCGGGTCGTAGGCACGAACGTTTGCACCTGCGGCGACCAAACGAGACACGATCTCGATCGATGGCGAGTCTCGCATATCGTCGGTCCCCGCCTTGAACGTCAGTCCAAGGACACCGATGGTTACGCCATCGAGCGAGTCTCCAGCGGCCAGTTCGATCTTTTGGACGACACGGTCGAACTGCTGCTCGTTGACCTCGATAACGCCCTTCAAGAACGCAAAGTCATAGCCAACATCTTCAGCAATACCGATCATTGCCTTGGTGTCCTTCGGGAAACATGACCCGCCCCAACCTGGACCTGGCCGCAGGAAGTGGTGGCCAATGCGCGAGTCGTAGCCAATACCCATCAACACATCGGCAACATCGGCTCCCGCAGCCTCACACACCGCCGCAACCGCATTCGCGAAGCTGATCTTGGTCGCAAGGAACGCATTTGCTGCGTACTTACACGTCTCAGCCGAAGCTGGGTCGGTGATCAAGATCGGGGCACGAACACCGAGGTAGAGCGCCGCAACACGAGACGCCGCGCCGCGATCCTCAGCACCAATAACTACGCGGTCAGGGTTCAAGAAGTCGCCGACCGCCGAACCCTCTCGCAAGAACTCGGGGTTTGACACCACGTGCACATCGGGGCGGCCCATAGCGCGCTCGACCAACAACGTCGACCCGACCGGAACCGTCGACTTGTTGACCACGATCGCGCCGCGATCTAGGTGCGGTGCAATCTCTTTGGCAGCGGCCTCGACATAGGAAAGGTCTGCCCGGCCATCGGCACCCTGGGGTGTTGGCACGCACAGGTAGATGAACTCGCGACCCTTCACCGCTTCAGCAGCGCCCAACGTAAAGCTCAGACGACCCGCCTTCTGATTCTCCTGAACGATCGTCTCCAATCCATCCTCATGGATTGGAATCTCGCCGCGCTTCAACATCTCGACCTTTGCCGGATCGATATCGGCGCACAACACGTCATGACCTAACTGCGCAAAGCACGCACCGGTCGTAAGCCCCACATAACCCGTACCAACCACCGCAATGCGCGAAGTTGATTGAATCTCGGTTACAGCCATCTGTCTTGGTCTCCTTTGACTAGCTACCTGTTGGTCCGCAGCCAACTCCTTCAGGTGGGCGACCTCGCACGGCTGTGTCAAGGGGGCTCAGAGCTTGTTCAGCACTCACCGAAGTAACATTTTGATCAGTTACAGAAGACGAGGGTACGCCTGGATCCGCCTCTGCTGCAAGGCCTGGGACCGATGTCTCAGGTGCGGGCGAACTTGCCGGTGAGTTGGCCGATGAGTTGGCCGATGAGTTGGATTGTCCGTCGTCTGCTCTGGATGCGGTGATCGCCCGATTCAACGCGGCGGCAACATCGGCTACGGGCCGGGGGAATATTCGTACCCCAGCAAAGTCGGGCCCGACCTCCAGCCGAAGGCGTTCTCCCTCGATCACGATGAACTGTGGTGCTTCTTCGAGGTATCGGGCGACGAGCAGGGCTCGCTCTCTGTCCGATGAGGAAAGGACGACCGCTGTGCGCTCAACATCGTTTCGGTCGATGGTGGTGGCAGCGAATCCTCGTTCGGCGAGTTGCTCGCCCTGCCGTTCGTCATCTGACAAAACGTCGAGCGCAACGTCGTCGGGGCGGACGCCGTCATCGGCGCCCTGGAACCGTGCGAGAAGCTCGGCCGCTCGTTGTGGAACGAGCTGCTCGCCAAGGTATGCGCCGCCTTCTGAGAAGGACGCCTCGACCGGAATTGTCGCAACCTCGAGCGCCTCGGTGTCGAAGTCGCTGAACGCCGCGGCGAGATCCACCATGTCTCGCGGCGTCAGCTCCTCGTCGAGTTGCACCGCTTGAACTCCCGCATCGACAAAGGCACTTATCCGGCTGAGGTCGCTTCTCCCGACGTTCAAGATCTCCTCGGTGGTGAGCGCGAGAAACTCTTGTTGCCGCTCGATTCGGGCGAGATCGGGCGAAGCCGCTTGCAGGCGAACCCACTCGCCATCGACGAATTCTTCGATGCTGCGAGCCCGCACGTAGCTGAGTGACTCGCTCCCGTCGAGGTTAAAGCAGCCGGCCCGCTCAATCGAGAGCCCCGAGCCGCGGTCTCTCGTCGGAAACGGAAAGTGCACAGGCACGCCGCCGACGATGTCGACAATGTCAGAAAACCCCGCAAAATCGACCTGGACGAAGTGGTTGACCGGGATCGAGAGACTGGAATCGATCGCGGTAATGAGTGCGCCTATCCCTCCGACCGCTTGGGTTGCGTTCAGTCTCGTGGTGGTCCCGCCCTCAACCTCGACGATGAGGTCACGAGGTAACGACAGCAGAGACGCCTGTCCCGTTCCCGGATCGAGGCGCGCTATGAGGATCGTGTCCGGACGGACGACACCTCGGCTCTCATCTTCGAGCTCGCGTCCGACCCGAACGGGATCGTCCTCGTCGAGGCCGACCGAACTATCGACACCGACGAGCAAGATGTTGATTGGTTCGCCGGGATCGCCCTCTCGAGCCAAGACATCGGGCCCAACGCTGATCCGCGGCACCTCGCCGAGCACCACGCTCGCCTGCCAGAAGACATAGCCCACACCAAAACAGCCCAGTGCCACAAGCACGCCAGCAAGGAGAAGGATCCTCTGAGGCCAGGTCCGCCGCGGCTTGCCACGGAACCCTGTTTTGATGACGACCTCATTACCCACTTCGTCAGCGACATCGCCGAGATCGTCGTCGTGCAGTTCTGCGATGATGGTGTCTTCGAAGACCATGGCGTCACCACGCTACTCTTCGGCCGCGCCAACGTCTCGACGCTTCGCCGATTGCTCGTCGGCGCGTACCTACTTTGTTGGGCGCAGGTGCACGATGTCCCCAACGGAGAGCCTGCGTTGTCGACCGTCGACCTCGAGGAGCAACGCCCCAGTGGAATCGATGTCGGTGCAGCGACCCTCGATGACCCCATCGCCGGTGTCGACTCGAACGTCCTGATTAATCGTGAGGCACCGATCTCGATACCGTTGCAAGAATCGATCGGTGCCGAATTCGGTCAACGCTTCAAGCTCGGCATCGAACCGTGTAACCAGCTCAGCAGCGAGCTGCTCGACGCTCACCGGGTTACCCACGAGGTCGTTGAGGCAGGCGGCATCGGGAAGCCCCTCGGTACCGGTCGTCGGCCAACTCACATTGCATCCAAGGCCAACAACAACGCCTACGACGGCGTTGTCCACAATCACCGAAGTGCTCAACATGCCCCCGAGCTTCTTCCCGGAGAGCTTCAAACCAGCAGCGGCGTCCCCATCGCGATCCGAGACGACGACATCGTTTGGCCATTTCAGACCTACAGCCCGACCGGTCTCGCCAATCGTGTCCACGATCCCAAGCCCGAGGGCGATCGGGACGAGCTGGATCGACGAAGAATCGAACCATGGAACAAAGAACGACACCATCAACCCACCGCCCGATTGCATCTCCCACGATCGATCGAGCCGACCGCGGCCGTGTGTTTGTTCGTCGGCGATCAATACGCGTGGGGTCTGCCAATCCCGGTGCGCGGCTTCGACGAGGTCGGCGTTGGTTGAACCGGTCCGCCCAACCCACGAAACGTATCGAAATCTGCCCGAGGCGAGATCGTTGCGGTCCATACGACATCGTGCAACAAAGTTCACGACGATCCAACTCGCATCAACCACACATCGTCGACTACACCATAGCCATGCTCACGAATGTCCTTGTTGCGAACCGTGGCGAGATCGCTGTGCGGGTAATTCGAGCCTGCAAGGAACTCGGCATCACTACGACCGCGGTCTACTCCGAACTCGACCGCAACTCCCTGCACGTGCGCCTCGCCGATCAGGCATTTGCCCTCGGTGGCCAAACCGCAGCCGAGAGCTACCTCAACACCGAACGAATGCTCGAAATCATCGAGGAAAGCGGTGCCGACGGGGTCCATCCCGGGTACGGCTTCTTCTCGGAGAACGCAGACTTTGCGCGAGCGATCACCGAGATGGGGGTCACGTTCATCGGCCCGCCGCCCGAGGCAATCGAAGTCATGGGCGACAAGATCTCTGCCCGAGAAGCAGCTGAAAAGGTTGGCGTCTTCGGTGTGCCTGGCACGACCGAACTCATCACGAATCCTCAGCAAGTTCTCGATTTTGGCGACGATAAAGGCTGGCCTGTTGCCATCAAAGCCGCATACGGCGGTGGCGGCCGTGGAATGAAGGTCGTCGCTGGACCAGACGAGGTCGAAGAAGCGATCGAATCAGCTCAGCGTGAAGCACTCGCCTACTTTGGTCGCGACGAGATCTACATGGAGCGCTACCTCGCTGCTCCACGCCACGTCGAAGTCCAAGTACTCGCCGATACTCACGGCAACTGTGTCTCGCTCGGGACCCGCGACTGTTCGGCACAGCGCCGGCACCAGAAACTGATCGAGGAAGCCCCAGCGCCTGGCATCCCAGACGAGATTCTCAACGAAATGAGCGAGGCGGCGAAAGCCGTTGCGATCGGCTGTGACTACACCAACGCAGGAACCGTCGAGTTCCTCTATGAAGACGGCAGCTTCTACTACCTCGAGATGAACACTCGCCTGCAAGTCGAACATCCCGTCACCGAACTCGTCACCGGTATCGACTTGGTCGAACAACAACTCCGGGTCGCTTCTGGTGAGGCACTCAGCTTCGCCCAAGACGACATCGAACTCCGCGGTCACGCAATCGAAATTCGCATCAACGCCGAGGACCCCGCCGAGGGAGCGTTCCTGCCATCGCCCGGTCCAATCACCGAGCTCTCAGCCCCAGACGGATTCGGCACCCGATTCGACACTGGTTACAACTCCGGTGACGAGATCAGCCAGTTCTACGACAACCTCGTCGGCAAGCTCTGCGTGTGGGGACACGATCGGGAGACGGCCATCCGTCGAGCACTGCGCGCACTCGACGAACTTGTCGTCTCGGGTGTGGCGACTACCATTCCGGCCGATATCGCAATCCTCGAAGCAGCCGAGTTCCAAGCGAACACCCACTCGACCAACTGGGTCGAAAATGGACTCGACCTCACTGGCGTCCGCTACGCAGGCTCTGAAGCACCGAGCAACGATGACGACGAAGACCTGGTCGAAAAGCTCGTCCCAGTCGAGGTGAATGGCCGACGCTTCGAGGTCAAGGTCTGGGTCCCCGAAGGCGGAGCAACCGCCGCGCCCGCAAAGAAGAAAAAGCGCGCAGCTGGCCCGGCGAAGAGCAGCTCGAGCGGTGGCAACGGTGTGATCGAAGCACCAATGCAGGGAACGATCGTTGGAGTCCAAGTCGAAGTTGGCGACACGGTCTCCGCTGGTGACACGCTCGTCATACTCGAAGCCATGAAGATGGAAAACGCAATCACCGCCGATATCGACGGCACGGTCGCCGAAATTGCGGTCGCACAAGGCGACTCGGTCGGCTCGGGTGATCTCCTCGCAAAGATCGAGGCCTAGACAACGCCGAGCCGGCGCTACTCAGCAGCTTCGGTCAGGGTTTCAGACAGCGTGGGATGCACGAAGATCGTCTCAGCCAGATCGCTCACGGTGAGCTGGTTCTGCACGCAGAGGGCCACCACCGAGATGAGCTCGGCCGCATGGCGACCCACGATTGACCCGCCGAGGACAACCCCGGTTGCCGGATCGCTGATGAGCTTTACGAACCCGCGAACGTCATCGTTGATCATTGCCTTGGCCGACGCCGAGAACGGAACCTTCGTGACCCGGACCTTTCGGCCCTGCGAGAAGGCTTCCGCCTCGGAGACTCCAACATCGGCAATCTCGGGTTCGGTGAAGATCGCCGAGGCTGCCTTGCTGTAGTTGATGTGGCGGTGCGGACGATCGGCGTGCATACCGAGCATGTGTTCAGCGATTTTACGCCCCTGCATCGTTGCGACCGACGAGAGCGGGAGCTTGCCCGACAAGTCGCCTGCTGCGTAGATGTGCTCGATGTTTGATTGCGCGTTGTGATCGATTGTGACGTATCCCCACTCGTGCTCAACACCGGCTTCGTCGAGACCGAGACTCTCAGAATTCGGGATCGAACCAATCGCAAGAACCGCGTGGGAGCTGCGAACAACACGACCGTCGTCGCACTTCACGACCACTTCGTCACCTTCGCGCTCGATGCTCGTCGAACGGGCGCCCTTGTAGAGGTGCACACCCCGATCGATGAAGTTCTTCTCGAGCTCGTAGGCCACCTCGGGGTCTTTGCCAGGTAGGACGTGCTGACGGCTCACGATCAGCGAAACTTCTGCACCAAGCGAGGTGAACATGTGCACGAACTCCACCCCGGTGACGCCCGAACCAACAACGGTGAGGTGCGATGGAATTTCGGGCGGTGGGTAAGCGTCACGAGTGGTGAGAATTCGCTCCCCGTCGGGATGGCACCACTCGGGAATCCGAGGTCGACTTCCGGTCGATAGGAGGATCTTGTCCGCAGGGATGGCTTCAGTCGTTCCGTCGCTCAGCGTTGCTTCGACCGTGTGCGCGTCGAGCATCTTGCCCGTGCCGGTGATGATGCGAACGTTCTGGCTACTGAGAAGATCGTTATTCTTCTGGGCGAGGTCGTCCATGATGTGGCGCAATCGACCGTCGAGGCTTTCAATGTCGATCGTTGGTTCGACCTCCTCGAGGCCCATCCCGGCACTTCGTCCAAGGAATGCCAACGCTCCACCGGTAGCGATCATCGCCTTCGATGGAATGCAATCCCACAGGTGTGCCGCACCACCGATCACGTCACGTTCGATGATCGTTACTTCGGCACCGAGCCTCGCTGCTGTGGTTGCCGCGGAGACTCCTGCAGGGCCGCCACCGATTACTACCAAACGTACTGTCATAGGCCCTCAAGGGTACTCGGCGAGCATCACCATCTCGCGTTCCTCGACGACTACGATCTGAACCTGTGAATGTCCTGGCGGCCCCCCTCTACATCGCTACCGGAGTTCTGATTCTTGCCGGTGTGGCAAAAAGCGTCAGGCCCAGCGCGACCGCGGCTTCGCTTCGGGAACTGTCGATTCCCTCACCGCTCAACAGCGCACGCATTCTCGGCGTTCTCGAGGTGCTCCTCGGGATCGGCGCCATCGCGACAGGACGTCCGATTCTGTGGGCCGGTGTCGGCGTCAGCTACACCGCATTTAGCCTCTTCGTGCTTTGGGCACTCGGCGACAAGAGCCGGATTGGGTCCTGCGGTTGCTTCGGACGAGAAGACACCCCCGCCACCATTGGTCATTTTGTGTTCAATGCGGTCGCCGCTGCGATCGCGTTCCTCGCCGTCGTCGATCCCGTCGCGCTTTCGGACTTTGACGGGTCCGCGCTCGAGACCATCGTCGCCATTGCCCTACTCGTGACCGGCATCGCGCTCAGCATTGCATCCCTGACGCTCCTACCGAGGACCCTTTCGCTCGCCGAGGGAACCGCAGGCCCGGTAGTGCCCGAGTTCACGATCAACCCGCGGTGACGAACTAGGAGATGAACATGACGGGACCACGCCTGCTCGACCGAGCCAGCACCGCAATTGCAAACCGCACCTCACGCCGTAGCTTCATTTCGCGAACTGCACTCGCCGGCACCGCGCTCGTCACTGCGCCGGCCGCCTATGTCCTGAAACCGGGCACGGCATACGCCGCTATCTGCAGCTGCAACAACCAGCGCTGCGACTGTTCTGCGGGATGCTGTGATGGCTACACCGAGTTCTGCTGCACCCTCTCGGGAGAGAACACCTGTCCGACAAATACGGTTCCCGCCGGGTGGTGGAAGGTCGACGGCTCGTCGTTCTGTACTGCATCGGGAGCGCCAGGGCCGCGCTACTACCTCGACTGCAACGCCGTTCCGTCGGGCCCGTGCGGTTCGGGAGGCGTCACCCGACAAACCAATCAGTGCGATTGCAGCTGCGCCGAGGGCGACTGCGGCAACCGAAAGGCGTGTTGTACGGCGTTCCGCTACGGCCAGTGCAGCCAGGCAATCGCATGCCTCGGCCCCATCGTGTGTCGAGTGGTGACCTGTACCCCTCCGTGGAAGTTCGACCCGACCTGCACAACGGCGACTGCGACAGACAACAACACTCGTTTCCACCACCGACCCTGCCTCGATCGCCCAACGCCTCGATCGGGCGGTTTGCCGGCGGCGTTCAACGACGGCGTCTGGACACTCGGAGGTTCGTTCGATGACGAATCGGTCGAGGCACCAATGTCGTTCCGATTTGGACAAGCCGGTGACATTCCAGTGATCGGCGATTGGAACGGTGACGGCATTCAGACCGTTGGCGTCGTCCGAGGCAACACCTGGCTCCTGCGCGACTCCAATACGTCGGGTCCACCGCAATACAACTTTGTGTTCGGCGAGCCCGGCGACATCCCCGTCGTTGGCGACTGGAACGGTGACGGCACGAGCGGGATCGCGATGGTTCGCGGGAACCGTTGGCATCTTCGCAACCGCGCAAACGCTGGCAACGCTGGAATTATCTTCACCTTCGGCGAGGTGGGTGACACCCCGATCGCGGGCGACTGGAACGGCAGCGGCTCCGATGGCCCAGGCGTCCACCGCGGAAATCGATGGTTGCTCAGCAACGAGCTCACCTCGGCACCACCGGCCATGAACTTTGCCTTCGGAGACGTCGGTGATGTTCCAATTGTTGGCGACTGGAACAGTAACGGCCGCTCAGGGATCGGCGTTGTCCGCCAAGACATGGCAGATCGGGCCATCCCAAACTTGTGGCGCCTCCGCCAAACCGCCAGCCCTGGTCCTGCCCAAATCACGCACTGGTTTACCGCGACGACCAATGGCGGCTCGGGTGTTGGACCGTCGCTCGGCGCTGGCCTAGGACGCCGACCTGGTAGCACGCTCGCCACGCCGCTCACATGGCAAGCCGCCTCATGGACCCCAGGACAACTGCCATCGTGACCGTCATCGTTGCGTGCCTCACCATCGTCGTTATCCTGCTGACCGTTATCGTCCTCGGGCTGCTCCGCAGTCACGGCGAGATGTTGCGTGCCTTCAATGAATTGGGTGTGACCTTCGGAAACGACACCACCGATGCGCACTCGGGAGCTCGCGGCACCACGACGACAATTCCGGACCCGCAGCGAAAGTCGGTCCCCCATGCGAAAGACCTCGTCGTTGCGCGAGCCGGTGATAACACCGTCTTCGACATCAGCGGGACGACGCCGAAGGGCGGCGCACTCGCGGTTGGCCTAACCGGACGAAACGAACGGACCCTCCTGTGCTTCCTCACCTCGGGGTGTGCGACCTGTCGAAACTTTTGGGACGCGTTTGCTAACGACGCCGCGCTGCCGCGCAGCGTTGACCGATTGGTCATCGTCACCAAGAGCAACGACGAAGAAAGCCCTGCAGCGCTCAACAACCTCGCTCCACGAGACCACGCCGTCGTGATGTCGTCCCAGGCGTGGGACGATTACGGCGTGCCCGCTTCGCCGTACTTCGTTCTCGTCGATGGAGCCACTGGATCGATCGACGGCGAGGGGGCAGCGACAACATGGACCCAGGTCGGCTCGCTGCTCTCACGAGCAGAAGCCGACGTCGAGGCCGAGAACGAAAGGCGCATAGACAGCGAGCTGCGAAAGGCCGGCATCCAGCCGAACGACCCGACCCTCTACCCCACCGACGCCGAATCATGAACACCGTTCTCGCTATCGGCGCACTCGCCGCCGTCACTGGAGCGATCCGCTCGACCTGGTCACCGTGAGGCGAGTCGATGCTTTCGAGCATCCATCCGTTCGGGGAACGGAGTCGCAGCAACTCATTTGGGCTAACCGCAACTGCACACATCATCGGCAGCACAGTGGGCGGTCTCGCGCTCGGAGCGATCGCTGGATTCATCGGTCTCGTCATCTCGTTCGTATTCGACCCGGGGTCTGCGTTTCGCACAACTGTGGTCCTCCTTGCCGCGCTGGTGGCGGTCGTTGTCGAGGCGACCGGCCGAGAGCGGCTCCTGCCATCGCGAACACGCCAGGTCGACGAGAACTGGATCCAGACGTATCGCGGGTGGGTCTACGGCGGAGGTTGGGGCGTCGAGCTTGGTTTCGGCGTATCGACCATCATCACGACGTCGCTCGTCCACCTGCTCGTAGTCGCAATGGTGCTCGCCGACAGTGCTGTCGGGTCGCTTCTCCTCGGCGCCACCTTCGGATTTACCCGCGGCGCCACGATCCTCACCGTCGTCCGCGTCGATTCACCAGAACAGCTGCGGCGATTTCACCAGGGCCTTGCCAGAACGGCAGGTGCGTTTCGCTCGGGTGCTGTTCTCTCACTCGTCGTCGTCACCGCCTTTGGACTGAGCGCCGTTCTTTGAGCTCCCACACGATCCCCTTATCCCCACACAGAAAGACGACCGCCCCATGACCCCCCTGTCAGCTGGAGGAGTATCGGTAGGCCTGCCATCGGGTTGGGAGGGCGAGATCTTCAATCGTGGCCCCGAGGCCGGCGAACGGAGCCTGAATACGCCGGCGATCCCCGCACCCAACCTTGTGAGCGAGGGCGAAGTTGCTCGCAACGTCGTTCACCTCGCCAACTTTGCGCTCCCTGCTGAGCGAGGCGACTTCGGCAGCGGTGCGGTCGAGATTATGAACTCGGGTGCAATCCTCGTGATCTTGTTCGAACACGGTCCAGAGTCGGTCGATACGCCCCTCTTTGCTCGCACCGGTGTCCCTCAGCTCACCGTCGATGAGTTCGACCCACAACAAATGCAACGCACGCTGTCGGGCCAATCTGGTCGGCAGATCTTCTTCAACGAGGCCGGGCGCGCCTTTTGTCTCTACGTCGTGCTCGGCGGGCATCGCCAGCGCGGCGTTTTGGTACCCATCGTCAACGAGGTCCTGCGCGGCCTCGTCATTGAACCGGTCGGGCCTCTCGGCTCCTGAACGTCAGCCGGCCCCGTCGGGGCAGATGCATTGGGAAAGTCCGTCGGTTCGTGTCCAGTCGAGCACGAACCAGTCCGACAGCAATCCGTTGGTGAAGCGGAACTCGTTGCCCGACATCGTGAAGCGTTCATCGCCGAATTCGAGCGTCACTTCGAGCACGCGCCCGCCGTCCTCGCCCAAGCCGTTCTTTTGGGATGCGAACGCTCGGGTGAGGGTCCGGCCGCTGTATCGGGCTTCGAGCGCCGCAATGTCGATCGTCGCTTCCCAGTCGTGATTTGGGTTGTTCGCAACGCCATCGCCGAGGTCCTCTACGGCAGGAAAGTCGCCCCCGGCGCTCCACCCGCCAGTCGACGATGAAAATTCGGTTCGCGCAACCGCTCCGTTACGCACGCGAACAACTCCGGTGGTCGCGCCGATAGCGATATCGGAGAGTGGGTGTTCGTTCGAACTCAGCACTCCGTCGCGGCGGGTCGCTCGACCGTCGTACACCTGACATGAAATCGTGTCGCACGTGCGTGCAAAGCTCGACCGATTCTCGCCGAGCGAGTACGACCGGGCCGAGACCGCCTGTGCTTCGAGCGCCGCTGCTCCTCGTCCATCACCGAGCAACGCCCAACTCGCCGGCATCTCTCGGGGAACGACCGCCCGCAGGTACCACTCGACCGAGACGGCATTTACGGTTCGCTGTGAGCCACCGTTACGAACCGCTCGGAGCTCACCGCGGTAGTAACGCTGCTCGGAAGTGCTGGCGCATCGCTGGATGGTTTGCTCGAGGGGAAGGTCGGGATTCAGCCGTGGTTCGATCAACGCCAGCTGCCCATCGAGGTTGACCGTTCCCGAGTCGTGGCGACCTGCCTGGTCGATCCCGTCGCCATCCCAATCACCAACGACGGCGTTGGCACCTGGAACAAAATTGAACCGTCGCAATTCTGCGCCTTGCTCTGCGAGCGCGGCGCGACGAATCCAGGTGATGTCGCGAATCAGCCCCGCATCGTCGGTCCCATCACCGTCCCAATCGCCAACGAGGGGCTTATCGGTTGGTTGGCCGTAGTTGAATTGAATCGAACCCGTACTGTCTGGTCGAAGGACCCAGGTTGCGCCGCGACGAATGCCGAGGTCGTCGTTGCCGTCGCCATCCCAATCACCAACGACGGGGACATCGCCGGCTTGACCAAAGTCGATGGTCGCAAGGTCGGTTCCGTTCCCGAGAGACCATCTCCCGTTGTTAAAGACGCCAGCGGTATCGATACCGTCGCCGTCCCAATCACCTGCGACCGGTGTGCCTGCGGGCATCGTGAACGTTTGACGCACCGATGCGGCGGGGTTGTTGATCGACCCGTCATAGAGCGTCCACGAACCGTTGGCTGCCGTTGCGATCTCGTCGTCGCCGTCGCCATCCCAGTCGCCGCTCACCACGACCCCAGAGCCCACCGATCCGCGCCCGCCCGATGGCTGCGCGCTCGTTGTGCTCAGACGGACCTGTTCGGCCGAAACAACACCTGGTCGCTCGGTGAATGGGCCGGCGCACGTCGGCGCATCGGCGATCGAAAAGCCGCCTTGCACTGCGGTCAGGCGAATCGCGCCCCCGGTACCGACATGGGTGACTCGGCCGGCGTCGTTCAACAGCACCATGGCACCACTATCGACTTGAGCGACGGTGGGCGCGTCGTTTGCTGATCTGAGCTCGACGGTCAACAGCGTTTCGGAAACCGTACCGGCGGTGGTTCCCCCGTAGTAGTGATCGAGGATCTGTCCGCTCGACCAACCAAAGTCGACGGCATAGCCGAGCGCTCCGTACTGGCTCATCCCACGTCCGTGTCCAAAACCATGGCCCGTAATTGGGATCGAGCGTTGTTCGCCACTCGCCGACTGGCCCGAGACGAGCCCGATCGTGGCGGCGAGGGTAGCGATGATGGTCAGCACCGAGACGGCAACTTTGGTGCGGACCGTGAGGGAGGGGCGCAACATATTCACAACGACGCAACGCTAGCGGACGCGCTACTCCGCAGTCAGGTTCCCAACCGTCTCTTTTAGTGGTTCCCTGAAGTCGCGGAGTGGTTCTAAGCCGATTGCATCGAACCGGGTATTCGCCAACACCGAGTTCGCGGGGCGAGGCGCCGGCCGCGGAGGTGACAATTCTTCGGTCGAACACGCAACGACTTGGCCACGTTCTCGACCCATTGCATCGAGCACCTCTTGGCAGAACTCGTACCACGAGACAATGCCCTCGTTTGTGACGTGCATGATGCCATGTTCGTTGCGCTGGGCCAGCGTAAGCAGCGTTTCGGCCAAGTCCGATGTGAACGTCGGCTTCCCGATTTGGTCGTCGACGAAGGTGAGCTGTGGGTAGTTCTGCGCTGCCCGGATGATCGTCTTGACCATATTGGCGCCGTGCACCCCGCACACCCACGACGTTCTGACGATGAGCCCATCGGCGCCAAGGCCCGAAACGTGTTCTTCTCCAACGAGCTTTGAGGCTCCGTAGACCGATTTTGGATTCGGTACATCATCCTCGGTGTACGGCTCGGATTTGGTCCCGTCGAAGACGTAGTCGGTGCTGATGTAGATGACGCGCGCACCGCCCTCACGGGCAGCAGAAACAACGTTGCCAGTTCCTTCACCGTTTACCCGGAACGCACGCTCGCTATTCGACTCGCAATCGTCGACAGCGGTATAGGCCGCTCCATGGATGACCACGCCGGGCAACACCTTTGCAAACGCCGCCTGAACTGCCCCTGCGTCGGTAACGTCGAGCTCGGCCCGGGTGAACGCCGTGAGGTCAATAGTGTCGAGTCGCGATGCCGCCGAAACGATGTCGATGCCGAGCTGTCCGCCAGCGCCGGTGAGAAGAATTTTCATCTCGACTCGCTAGCGGTTCTTCACTGACGCCTTGAGCGGTTCCCACCATTGCCGGTTGTTTTGGTACCAGGAAACGGTCTCATCGAGCGCCTCGGTAAAGTCCTTTTCGGGCGCCCATCCGAGTGCGCGGATCTTGGTCGTGTCGATGCTGTACCGGCGATCATGTCCAAGTCGATCTTCGACGTATTCGATCGATGACTCGTCCTTCCCGCAGCGCTCCAGGATTGCGTGGGTCAGCTCTTTGTTGGTGAGTTCGTTTCCGGCACCGATGTTGTAGATCTCCCCCTCGATGCCTTTTTCGAGAACCATTTGGACGCCGACACAGTTGTCGATGACGTAGGTCCAGTCGCGAATGTTCAACCCGTCTCCATAGAGCGGAACCTTGAGACCGTCGGCCAGGTTCGTGACGAAAAGTGGAATTACCTTCTCGGGGAACTGGTACGGACCGAACTGATTCGCAGACCGGGTGATGACGACTGGAAGACCATAGGTTTCCCGGTACGCGAGGGCGACGAGGTCTGATCCTGCCTTCGATGCCGAATATGGTGACCGCGGCTCAAGTCCGTCGGTCTCGACGAAGCTGCCCTCATCGATCGATCCGTAGACCTCGTCGGTCGAGATGTGCAAGAAGCGTTCGATACCATCTGATTGGCGAGCAATGTCGCACACGATATTCGTCCCCGAAACATTGGTGTTGATGAACGCGTCGGGGCCGGTGATCGACCGATCGACGTGAGACTCCGCAGCAAAATGTACGACGTGAGAATGACCAGGCAGCGCAGCGCTGACGGCATCACGATCCGTAATGTCGCCATGGACGAACGAGAAACGAGGCGAGTCATCGAACTCGGCGAGGTTCGCCCGCACGCCGGCATAGGTAAGCGAATCGAAAACGGTGATCTCGGCATCGGAATTCGCCATGAGCCAGCGCACATAGTTCGATCCAATAAATCCAGCCGCGCCGGTAACGAAGATTTTCATATCAGTTCCTCAGGTTCGCAGTTCTTCTTAGTCGCAGGTGTTCAGGTTCGCAGGTGTTCAGGTTCGCAGCGAGTGATACGGCTGACGGCTCGGATCGATGTCGGCTCGGAGCGGATTTGCTGCGTCACGGGCGGACAAGATGGGGTTCTCGATGCCCCAATCGGCATCGACCTCTGGATCGTTCCACAACACACCGAGCTCATCGGCGGGGTTGTAGTAGCCATCGACCAAATAGGTAAGTGTGCAGTCGGTGATCGAGGCGAACCCGTGCGCAATGCCAGGCGGAATAAACAGCCCGAGGTGGTTATTCTCGGCGCCGTCGATCTCGCCCATATCGACGACCTGGGTTTTCCCGTCGGTTGGCGATCCCTCGCGAATATCGTGGAGGACCGCTCGCACATGACCGTTCGGTACGTACCAGTAGTCGGCTTGGTGGAGGTGATAGTGCAGACCAACGACCGCTCCGGCCTGCCGGTTTCCGCGGTTTCCCTGAATCATCTCACGACCGAGGTCGAACCATTCACGCCGGTACGTTTCGACAAAGTAGCCGCGCTCATCGGCATGCACCGTCGGCTCGACGACAACGACCCCTTCGATGACCTCCGACGTTGTGAACTTGGCCATCTCAGCCTTCCAATTCGATTTGTGAATGATCGCCGAGCATGAGCCGAATACCAGCCCGGACACGGGAACTACTTCCTACTACGACATGGGAACCAATCAACGAATCCACCAAGCGGGGAACGTTGGTGATCATCGAGTTGGCCAAGATCACCGAGTGATCCAACTCAGAATTCGTAATCGTGCAGTCGCCGGCGACCGACGAGTACGCACCCACATGAGAGTTCTCGATAACCGTATTTTCGCCGATGACCGCCGGCCCACGAACGGTCGAATTGATAATCTTCGCTCCCGCACCGATCTGGACTCGTCCCTCGACTTCAGACGCGTCGTCGACCTCACCGTCGACCTGACGCTCGATCGTGTCGAGCACGAGCCGGTTACATTCGAGAAGCGGATCCTTCTTGCCCGTATCGAGCCACCAACCGGCCAAGATGTCGTGAGACACCTCGAGCCCCTCGTCGATAAGCCACTGGATTGCATCGGTAATCTCTAGCTCGCCGCGAGGCGATGGCTCAATGGCCGCGACCGCGTCGTGGATGGTCTTGTCGAACAGGTAAACGCCAACGAGCGCAAGATCCGACGGCGGCACCTCGGGCTTTTCGACAAGCGCAATGACCGCACCCTGCTCGTCGACCTCGGCAACGCCAAAGCTCGACGGATCATCGACCTTGGTCAGCAAAATCTGAGCGACGAGTTGATTCTCACTACCGAGCTCGGGGGCCGAGCGGCGAGTCTCGAACTCGTTGACGAATCCAACGAGATTCTGTTCCAACATGTTGTCGCCGAGATACATGACAAAGTCGTCGTCAGCGAGAAACTCCCGAGCGATCAAGACACAATGCGCTAGGCCGAGCGGTTCCTCTTGTCGAATCCACGTAATCGCCGCACCGAACGCCGTTCCATCACCAACCGCTGACTGAATGTCACCTCCGGTCTCGGGGCTGATGATGATCCCGATCTCAGAGATTCCGGCCTCGACCATCGCCTCGATTCCGTAGATAAGAATCGGCTTGTTCGCAATTGGAACGAGCTGTTTCGCGGACGTATGTGTAATGGGGCGCAAACGAGTGCCCGCACCACCGGAGAGAATCAAACCCTTCACGCGGGTAAGGGTAATGCTTAGGACGTCTCAGGGGTGCGTATTGCCGGACTACAAAGTTCGTCGAGATCAGCTATCTCGATCTCGTCACGCCGATCGAATGTCACGGGGTTGGTCTCGTTGCGTTCGAGGCCGTATTCGGAGAACTCCATGTCGAGCGCATCGAAGACCAAAAGTCGGCCAACAAGACCTCTCCCGAGACCCAGAATCACCTTGATGGCCTCGACCGCTTGGATCGATCCAATAATGCCCGGAAGGACGCCGAGCACTCCCGCCGTTGCACAATTGGGAGCATCCTCAGGCGCCGGTGGGACGGGAAGCATGTCCCGATAGGTGGGGCCAATCTTTGGATCGAAGACCGTGACCTGGCCTTCGAATCGAAAGATCGAGCCGTGAACGATCGGGATCCCAAGCTTCACCGAAGCATCGTTCAGCACGTAACGCGAGGCGAAGTTGTCGGCGCCGTCAATGATGACGTCGTAACCGGAGATGAGATCGACGACATTGGACGCATCGAGGCGCACCGGGTGTTTGTTGACCACGACATCGGGATTGATGCCAGCGATTGTCTGCGCTGCCGAATCAACCTTTTTGTCGCCGACCCGTTCGAGTGAGTGGATCACCTGTCGCTGCAAATTCGACGCGTCGACGGTGTCCATGTCGACAATGCCGAGCGTCCCGACCCCGGCGGCGGCGAGGTAGAGGGCCGCCGGAGAGCCCAAACCGCCGGCACCGAGAAGGAGCACCTTCGCGTCGAGCAACCGAAGCTGGCCCTGCTCACCCACCTCGGGCAGGTTGAGGTGACGGCCATAGCGGGCGCGTTGTTCGATCGTGAGACCGGCATCCTCACCCCAGCCGTTGCCCGCATCTTTCCATGCAGTAAACCCTCCGGTCAGGCTCGCAACGTGCACGTAGCCCATGTCCTGCAACGTTTTTGCGGCGAGCGCGGAGCGGGTACCACCAGCGCACATCACGACAATGTCTTGTGAGCGATCTGGGATTGCGTTCTCGATCTGCAACTCCAACATGCCGCGGGGAATCTGCACCGAGGCGCTCACCACTCCCGCCGAGGTCTCGTCAGGTTCGCGAACGTCGAGCAGGATCGCCCCACTACCCACCCGTTCACCAGCAGTGGCGCCGTCGATCTCGACGATCTCTGCCTTTGCTTGCGCGAGGACATCTTTGAAAGCGACCATTCCTGAGAGCGTAGCTAGCGCGCTAGGGAGAAACGATGCGGGGAAGGACCTCACTGATCGAACCTCGGACGACGGCTTGGGCAATTCCGTCGAACGGGGTGGCTTCGGCGTTGACGATCACGAGCGCTGCCCCGGTGCGAACTGCGCGTGGCACGATGCTGGCGACTGGATTGACGGTCAAGGTCGTGCCGATCGCGAGGATGAGGTCGGCGGCATCGGCTGCGAGTTGTGCTCGCTCAAGATCCAGCGCGACAAGTTGCTGTCCGAACGAAATTGTCGCCGATTTGATGATGCCGCCACATGTTGGACATGGCGGGTCGTCTTCGCCCGCTCGAACTCGTTCGAGGATCGTTTCCATCTCGGTCAAATAGTCACAGGAGAGGCACCCGGCTTTGCGCGTGGTTCCGTGGATTTCGACCACGCGTTCGGGGTCGATCCCCGACATCTGGTGCAGCTCGTCGACATTTTGGGTGACGAGGGTGTGCAAGACCCCTCGATCTTGCAGCGGCAACAGCGCCCGATGCCCGTCGTTTGGCGCAACGTTGGCCCAGAGCTTTCCCTCGGCCCGAAGCGCCCAGTTCGCTCTGCGAACCGCTGGTTCGTTCACGTAGTTCGACAGCGTCGACGCTTTCTCCGCTTCGGGGTTCTTGGTCCAGATCCCATTCGGGCCCCGAAAGTCTGGCAGACCACTATCGGTTGAAATCCCGGCCCCGGAAAGGATGACGATCCGAGACGCCTCGCCGACGAGTTCTGCAGCTCGCTCGATCACCGGTGTTCTCCCTCACGTTTTCGAACCCCCGCTGCATGACCAACCCCTTGGACCGCTTCTTTCAGCGACTTGGCTCGCCACTTCGCAAGCCGCAGCCGTTCGTCTCGCTGGCTGGGGTTTCGTATCGCAGACGCCGCGATCGACAACGGCGTCAGCACGGCGAGTCCAAAACCATTCGCTATCTCGGCTGGGCTACCGTGTCTCACGAGCGTGAGGAGCCGGTTTCGATGCTGGAGAACTTCGACGAGTTCGGTGCCTTGGATCGTCCGCTCCGAGTGTCGATGGGTAACGATCGCCTCGGGGACATGGACCGTCGTCCAACCAGCCGCTTTCCCCCGCAGACCGAGGTCAACGTCCTCGTAGTAAAGAAAATATTCCGGGTCGAATCCCCCGATAGCCGCAAGGTAATCGGGGTGGAAAGCAACGGCGGCACCGCACCAAAGATCGGCTGGCGGACCGAGCTTCTCGCCCCGCACTTTGCCCGCACCGCGACTCACACCCTGACCTCGCGACCCGATCGAAATGCCTGCGTTCTGTACGACCTCGATCGTGGGTGAGCCTAAAACCGAAACGGCGAGCTCACCTTCGCCGTTTACTCGTTGGCCAGCAACGGTCCCCCTACCGCTCTTGATACCAACGACCAGCTGTCCAAGCTCGTCGATCGGAACGCGCAGTGTTGAGCCGTTCGGACAAATCCAGAGCGGCGCAGACTCCCCGGGCAAGCGCTCAGCGCCGCCGACACCATGACATTGTGAGCTGACCTCGTCGAACCCGTGCATCACCGAATCGATCGCAATATCGGTGCCGACAATGTCGAGTTCGACAAAGGGCCGGTCGAACAAGATAAGCGGTGACGCCGCTCCGACCAAGTTGTCCTCGTCAAGTCGAGCGGCAAGCAAACGTAAGGTATCGGGCTTGACCATCGCGTCGGGGTTGAGGAGGGCAACAACACCAGCAGGTTCGAGATCTGCCTCGAGCTCGTCGCCGATAATGTCGGCAAATCCGTGGTTGTTGGCGCCAAAGCCCTCGTTTGCATCTCGCCAGATCACCGTGACCCCAGCGATCATTTCCACGTTCTCGGCGCTGCCGTCTTCTGAGTTGTTGTCGATAACGACCACATCGATCTCGCCCGGCCATTGCGAATCGAGTGCTGACCGAACCGCTCGTTCGAGTAGCTCACCTCCGTTGTAGTTGACCAGAATTACCCGAAGGCGTGCATCGGCTCGAATCATCGCCCGAGCTTCCGGCGGCGCGCTGCTCCGGCCCTTGTCGCGCTACTCCGCAGTCCCCGCTTTGCAACTTGGGTGACTCCGCCGTCGTCGAGGTGCATTTTTATGCGCCCGGTCAAGCGATCCTTCGCCGAACCGTCGGTACGGCCGGTGTTGGCGCCGGGGCGCCGATCGATGGCGACCTGTGGTGCCTCGAGCCACCGCACGAGGGGCGCCAACGTCTGCTCCCATGACAGTCGGGCGCCGAGCGTCTGGGCTGCCCGAGACATCTCGCCGAGGCGCTCATCGTCGTTGATGATCGAGCCGACCGCATTGCCAATTCCTTCGATCGTCCGGTCACAGGTAATTGCGGCGCCCGCTGCTTCGAGCTGCGCGCTGAGCGGATCGCCAGCGGTCGAGACGGTCGGAAGGCCCGCGCCGAGGTGATCGAGGAGCCGCGTTCGGTGCGAGTACCTACTCTCGAGGTGTGCACCGTCGGCCACGATGCCGATGGTCGCTTCTTGCATCCATGTGAGGCGCTCGCCGTAGTCCACCCATTGGTTGACGAACATGACGTGTTTCCCAAACAGGCGCATCTTCCGAGCCAGAGTTATGGCTTCTCCACGAACCCCCATGGTTTCGATCGACGTGTTCGGGTGAGGTCCTGCAAGAAAGACAAGTCGCGTGTCAGGGTTCTTGTCGAGCATGACCGGAACTGCTTCGATCACGCTCAGCGGGTCGAGCCAGTCATGCATGCCCCCCGCCCACAGCACGATTGGATCGAAACGGCTGATCGTGTCGAACGATCGACGGATCGGCGAACCGAGGCGTGGAGCTTCCCGACCGAGGCCAAAGGGCGCAATGGTGATGAGGTTTGCGAACAATGGGTCGGCGTCGTGCGCGAGGTGGTTGAGCCGGCCTGCGGCTGCGAGCCACCCCAGCCAGTGTTCGCGCTGCTGCTCGTTGCTGCAAAGGAAGAAGTCACCGCGTCGCGCTTGTTCTGCCAGCGTCACTCGAGCCCCTTCGATGAGGTCGATACGGCCAATGGCGTCGCCCGACAGGCGGTGCAACGCCTCGGTGTGGAACGGGTCGAACCAGTCGATGACGAGCGGCATATCCGATTCGGCGAGTTCGGGAAAGGCAATGAGAACGTTGCCCATGACGATTGCGGCGTCGTAGCGGGTGTGGATCGCAGCTGGCCCATGGACACGTCGTCCATCGATTGGACTGAGCGATTGCTCGTTCGGAGGCAGTGCGCTCGAGACCAACGTGACCTCGTGATGCTCGGCGAGCACTCGGGCAATGTGGCACGCGCGAATCGCTGGACCTGCGAGGCGCCGAGCAATTGGTTCTGGAGTAACGATGAGCACGCGTGCCATTGGGTCGAACACTAGCAGCGGGACCTCTCCCGCCTGTCCGCACACGCGAGCGAAAAACCCACCATCCGCCATTTACGACATTTTATTTTACGATTTGACTGAGGCCGGGCGAGTTGTCAAACTTAATTTCGTAATTTCTTCCCCCGTAATTCGATCTCAGACCCATTACAGGAGAAGACTATGACTACTAAAGAAAGCTCTCGATACCCCCAAGCACCCGACCTTCGCGGTGTACAGATCGCTCAGATCCTGCCGATAAACGACCCCACCCATGACCACGACAACTTCGATCCACGAAGCCAATATGCCGAAGAGTTCTGGCTTCCCGTGCTCGGCCCATCGACGATGTGGCTTCTGCGAAAGATCGCCGATCGTTTCGACTACGAACCTGACGGCTTTGAGCTCGACCTGATCGAGACGTCCCACTGCCTTGGCATTACCGGCAACGGCGGCCGGAACAATCCCTTTCACCGAGCGCTCAACCGCGCGGTCAGCTTTCGACTCGGTCGCACAATCGATGACACCACGATTGCCTTTCGCCGATTCCTGCCGCCCCTCCATCGGGGCCAGGTCGGTCGCCTGCCGGCACGGTTGCAACAACTGCACGCCGACACGCTCAGAACACTCCCAGCGAATAACGCCGAGAGCCTCGCCCGATCCCACAAGTTGGCCCTGACGCTCTTTTCCATCGGCGACTCCCCCGACGTTGTCGAACAACAGCTCATTAGCTGGGGCCTCGGAGCGAACCTCGCGAAAGAAGCGGTCGACACGGCGTGGCGGGCCCGGGCACGCGACAGTTCAATTTGGGATGAGCACCGCCAATTAGGGTGACCCGGCCGCAGACTCAGAACGAGTGAAGCGCTACCAGCTGCGGGCGAGCTCGACGAGGGTGCGAACACCGAACCCAGTTCCACCCTTGCGAGACTCGACATCTTCACCATCGGTCCACGCTGGACCCGCAATATCGAGGTGCACCCACGGGATTCCCTCACCCACGAACTCTTGGAGGATGAGACCTGCGGTGAGCGCCCCGCCACCCATTGGCTTGCCGATGTTCTTCATGTCGGCGATCGGCGAGTCCATCTGCGACTTGTAGTCCGCAGGCAACGGCAGACGCCAGACCCGTTCGCCAGCGTCGCTTGCAGCGCCTTCGACCTTCTCTGCGAACTCCTCGTCATTTGACATAAGCGCAGCGATCTTTGGGCCCAACGCGCCGACAGCTGCACCGGTGAGGGTCGCGAGGTCGACGATCGCATCGGGCTTTGCTTCGCTCGCAAGGCTGAGCGCGTCCGCCAAGATCAAACGACCCTCTGCATCGGTATTGAGCACCTCGATGGTCTTGCCGTTGCGGATTTTGAGCACGTCGCCAGGACGGGTCGCATCGCCGCCGAGCATGTTGTCGGTCATTGGCACATACGCCCGAACACGGACGGGAACCTTCGCAGCGGACAGACAAGACATCGCGCCGATTACCGCCGCGGCGCCACCCATGTCCATCTTCATCGTCATCATGCCGTTGCCTGGCTTTATGGAGAGACCACCCGCGTCGAAGGTGATGCCCTTCCCAACGAATGCGATGGTCGCCTTTGGCTTCGGCGGCGAATAGGTCAGCTCGACGAAACGCGGATGGTTGTCCGAACCCCGATTTACTCCGAGCAGACCACCGAGCTTTGCCTTCTTGATTGCAGCGAGGTCCATCACTTTGCAAGAAAGGCCCGACTTTTTCGCCATCGCAGCGGCCTGCTTTGCAAACTCAGCCGGTGTGAGCGAGCCACCCGGCTCGTTCACAAAATCGCGAGCCAGCACCTGACCAGCAGCGATCGCCTGACCAAGGCCAACCCCGTCTTTGACCGCCTTGGCGGTCGACCCAACGATCGTGACCTTCTTCAAGTCCTGCCGTGGCGCCTTCGACTTGTACGTGCCGTGCACGTACCGGCCAAGCTCGAGACCTTCGGCGAGACACTGGGCGCCAAGGCCAGGATTCATTCCATTGACCACGCTGGCCGCGTCGGTGAGCAACGTCGTAGCGATGACCTTTTGTCGCCGTGCGGTCTTGGCCAGTGCAGCACCGGCACGCCGAAGCGATTGTTCGGTGAACTCATCGGACTTCCCGAGGCCGATGACGACGACGAGCCCGCCGTCTGCTTCAACGGTCATTGCCTTGCCCAACTTCGCATCGAACCCCCGAGCGTCGAGCAATGCGTTTGGCAGTGAGTCTGGTCTGTCGAGATCGCTAAAGACTCCAACGCCGATGAGCTCGGCTGCAGTGGGGGCGGAACGGGCGGTGGTGATCGTCAAGGCCATGGCGAAAGACTATCGCTGATCGCCAGCTCGCTTTCGCCTTTCCCCTGCCCTACGTTCCAACAGATGGCAGATCGCACCGACTGGAACCCAATCCTGCGAGACGAGTTCGACCAGCAGTACTGGACTGAACTGCAGCGCTTTGTGGCAAATGAGCGAAAGGCGCACTCGGTATATCCACCTCACGACGAGGTCTTCCGTGCGCTCCACCTCACGCCTTACGAAGCCACAAAGGTTCTGATCCTTGGACAAGACCCGTACCACGGGCCAGGTCAGGCCAACGGCCTTGCCTTCTCTGTCGGTGCCGGGGAGAAAATCCCGCCAAGCCTCGCCAACATCTACAAGGAGATGGAGAGCGACCTCGGCCTAGCCCGCCCCGACCATGGCCAACTCGAACCGTGGGCTCGCCAGGGCGTTCTGCTCTTGAACGCAACCTTGACGGTGCGCAAGAAGTCGCCCGCATCACATCAAAAGCGAGGCTGGGAGACCTTCACCGACCGGGTGATCGAAGCGGTCAACAATAAGGTCGATCCGGTCGTGTTTGTCCTTTGGGGTTCGACGGCGAAAAAGAAGAGGACGCTCATCGACCTCGACCGACATGTAATCGTCGAATCACCCCACCCTTCACCGCTCTCGGCGCACCGAGGGTTCTTTGGAAGTAAGCCGTTCTCCGCGGTGAACGAGGCGCTCGTCGCTGCGGGCCACTCCGCCATCGACTGGGCGCTGTGAGAGCACTTCATCGACCACGATGAGCACCAACGCCGCCCAGATCCAGCCAAACCCGATAAGACGATCTGCCTGCACGACCTCGCCAAGCACCTGCCACCCGACGAAGAACTGCAAGGTTGGGTTTATGTACTGCAGCAACCCAAGGATCGAGAGCGACACCCGTTTCGAAGCCGAGGCAAAGGCGATCAACGGCACCATCGTCACCACTCCGGTCAGCACGATGAGTACCGGCGTGACTGTCGAACCGTCACCGAAGATAGCTTCGCCCGACACCCCCCGCACGACCAGAATCACGAGGAACAGCGGCACGAGAATGCCCGTCTCGAAGGTGAGTCCAGAAATGGCGTCCCAAGGCCCCTGCTTTCGGAGGAGGCCATAAAGCGCAAAGGTCGCAGCGACCGAGAGGGCGATAAGCGGTAACCGGCCGACGACCACGATGGTCCAGCCAATCCCGATCACGCACAAAACAAGCGCACCCACCTGCAATACCCGGAGTCGCTCTCCTAAGAGACCAACGCCGAGCGCGACCGTGAGGATCGGCATCAGGAAGTAGCCAAGCGCCGCCTCGACCGCCTGATCGTTGCTGACCGCCCACAGGAACAGCGCCCAGTTCGCCGCGATCATCAACGATGCACTCACGCCGTAGGCGATGTGGCGGGTGGTCAGGTACGCCCGAACTGTGCTGCTCGTAAAGAGCGAAGCCTCGATTCCCGCCGCCTGAAGGCGTTTCGCAAAGAAGACTCCACCGACCGTCAAGTACAGACACGCAGTAAGGACCCGCCACGCGAGCTGGTCGATTGGTGCAACGCTGCCGAGCTCGTTCCAAAAGATCGCCGATGCACCCCACCACGTATAGGCCAAGCTCGCCTGGCCGAGCGCCCGACGCTCGCTCGTCACTGGTCGTCCAACGAGGGGATGCCCTCTGGTCCAAGACCGTCTGGGCCAATTCCGAGCTCTTCTTTGGTTCGACACTCGCCACTACCCCACCGCTGACAGATCTCGCTCACTTCGCCGAGGGCCGCTTCGTAGAGCTCGAGTTCTGCATCGAAGCAGTGGTACTCACCGCCCGGGTCAAAGCCGTCGATCCGCCTCGTGCCGGCGTCGACCGCGGAGCATTCAGCCCACGCTTCGGTGCCGAGCCCGTTCGTGCGCTCCGGGTCGCGCGGTTCCCAAAGCGCGAAATCGATCAGGTGCCCAATCTCGTGATCCATGAGTTCGTCGAGGCGATCGGCGGACCACGGTCGAAAATCGATCTGGATGATGCCGTCGGGCGGGTTGTTCGTCACGAACGCAGCAACGGTGCCATTTTCGATCGGGACCACACGAATATCGCTGACGAGGAAGCCAAAGGGAGATTCGTTGGCGCGGTCCCATGCGGCGGCCTCGATCGCGGCAGCGTCTCGAATCTCGGGGTTGGTCAGGACCCCCTCGAACAACGAGAACGCTCCGCCAGAAACCATCGCTGCCGCGACGAAGAGGCCGAGCAACCGGGCCCACCGCGGCAGGCGCCGACTTCGCGGAGCGAGCGGCTCGACCCGGTTCGTTTCGAAAAAGTCTTTGTACTCCTCGTCAGTGAATTCGATCTGATCCGACTCACTCACCGGGCACCAGCCATGTGACAACCACCCGCCCAGCTTAGGGGGCGAGGAACATTCGGAAAGCTCGGCCGCATTTCACTTCACGTGTTCATTCCTCTCGCAGCTAGCCTCAACGTGTGATTGAGCTCGACGCCGCCACGGTGATGATCCAATGGGCAGCCGGTGGCCTCTTCTTCTTGTGGATCACGACCCGTCGCCGAGACGTCGGGCTTGGTTACGGCTGGCTGCAACGCCTGACCTTCATGATCTTTGGCATCATCGCCTTAGTCATTGCGTTCTACACCAGTTGGTCTCCAGTTCGAGATATCGCAAACGCGGCGATGATTATCGCCGCGGGATATGCCCTTTGGGTGAGCTACGTCCGGCGCTCGGCGGGAGTGAAGGGCCAGCGAGAGGTGATCGAACGGCGATCAGCCCGAGTGGCTGCGATGACCGGCATCGACAAACCCGAGGAACGTTTCGATAAGACCGCACCGGAGTTTCCACCGGTACTTGACCTCATCGCGCCGATGTTTGGTTTCGTCGCCGTCGTCGCCGGAGGCTTTGCTGCATCGGGGTCGGCGCTACTCGCCGTACCTCGCACGGTCGTCGGCGCCTACTTTCTCGGCGCCGTGACCGACGCGATGCTCCTCGGGCACTGGTACCTCGTCCAGCCCGGCCTCCCGAGAGCACCGCTGAACGAACTCATCCGGTGGACAACGGCCCTCTGGCCATTCGAACTTGCGGTGCTGCTCATCCCGACGGGCATGTGGTCGGTGCTCAACGGCACGATCGACGACGGCTTTGCGGGTCAACTCGGGTGGTTCTGGGTTGCTTCGTCGATTGCGACGATCATCTTGCTCGCGCTCACCATGGTCATCATGCGTGGCAAGGAATACTCGGCCGTGATGGCCGCGACCGGCATGTTGTACCTCGCCATCCTCATGGCGTTCAGCATGGATCTCGTCGCCCGAGCGACACTGCGGATTTAAGACGTCGACGTCTCGGGTCTAGTGTGACCGTATGGGCAAGCAGCGAAAGAAGTCGAACAAGAAGAAGAAATCGGCGCCTGCCCCGAAACCGACCGGGGCAGATACGGCAAAGGCATGGCTAGGGCTTGGGCCCCAACGCGACCTCGACCCTTGGGAAGCCTTTGTCAGTGCAGCATTTGCTGCGGTGATCGGCGCGGGTATTGCGTGGCTCATCTTCGACCGGACCGCAGCCATCTTCGTTCTCATCGTCGGGCTCATCATCGGCGCCATCCAAGAACTACGAGCTCGACAACGCCGCTCGTCCTAAGCCCACTTCGTTAGGGTGCCAGGCACCATAGCGAAGTGATGGGGTGTTGCTGCTAGGTGTTCGCTGCAGATTCGGCTTGCTTTGCGTGGTAGCTCGAGCGGGTGAGTGGGCTCGATTCGACGTGGCTTAGGCCGAGCTCGGCCTCGCCGATGCGCTTCCATTCGTCGAACTCTGCCGGTTCGACCCATCGGGCGACGGGCATATGATTCGAAGTCGGGCGC